>CAWUSK010000024.1:0-18173 GCA_963925035.1 uncultured Flavobacteriales bacterium | reverse complement strand
TTGTCTTGTCCTGCCATGAAAACACGGTTTCCAGTCCGTTCTACTGGTTTGATCGACGGTTTGTTCCGTAGATCTCTCTTAAATTGTCTTCTCAGTTTTTGACTGAAAAAGACAATTACAAATTCCAACCATCTGGAGGTTTTGAATGGTATTACTTGCAGAAGGATTCGGATTCAATACAAATATTCTTGAAACGAACGTGCTCAACCTTGCGGTTGTTGTTCCTGCAGTTTTTGTACTCGGGAAAGACACGTTAACGTCAATTTTAGAGACACGTCGTGAAAAAATTCTCGCGAGTCTCCGTAGTGCAGATGATCGATTTAAAGCGGCGCAATTAGAACTTGATGCTGCAAAATCTGAACTTGCTCGTGCGAAAGATAAAGTTGCTGAAATTCAAGCTGAAGGACGCCAAACAATTAGTGCTCTCCGTCTTGAAGAAGAAAAGCGCTTTGCTGAAGTTTCAGTACGTTTCTCTTCACTTAAAGAAGAGACAATTCGTCTTGAAGAAGAAAAAGTTATTGCCGAGTTCCGTCAACAACTCATTAAAGTTGCGTTTGAAAAAGCACTCACTGGTATTAAATCACGTATGAGTCCTTCACTTCACCGCAAATACATTGATGCAAAAATTGCTCTTATGAGCAGTCGTCTTTAATTGGACCTACCACGGTTGTTTCTTTATTGATACACCGGCTTGGTCCACAAAGATAGTAATCAAATTTTTTTGATTATTTAGAGATTCAAGCACCCAGTTTCTGAGTTCTTTCTTGATTCTCTCCCAATAGAAATGGGACGGTGTGCCACTTTTGGTCACCACTAATCCGTGAAAAGTTAATCCCAAAGATTGAATCGAACCGAGGATCACATGGTAAAAATTCGCCCCGATGAAATTAGTAGCGTTATTCGCCAACAAATTGAACAGTACACTCAAGAAGCACAAGTTGTAAACGTTGGAACTGTGCTCTCCGTTGGAGATGGTATTGCTCGTATCTATGGATTAGAGAAAGCAATGGCTGGAGAACTCCTTGAGTTCCAAGATGGAACAATTGGTGTAGCTCTTAACCTTGAGTCAGACAACGTAGGTGCTGTATTTATGGGTGACGGTCTTGCTGTACAGGAAGGTGACTCAGTAAAAGCAACTGGAAAGATTGCACAGGTACCAGTTGGTGAAGCGTTCTTAGGTCGTGTAGTTGACGGTTTAGCTCGTCCAATTGATGGAAAAGGCGATATTAAAGCTGACGGAACTCGTCTTATTGAATCACCAGCACCAGGTATTATTGCACGTCGTTCAGTATACGAACCACTTCAAACAGGACTTGTATCTATTGATGCAATGATTCCAATTGGACGTGGACAACGTGAGTTGATTATTGGTGACCGTCAAACTGGTAAAACTACCGTGGCGATTGATACGATTATCAACCAAAAAGAATTTTTCGATGCAGGTGAACCTGTATTTTGTATTTATGTAGCAATTGGTCAAAAAGGATCTACTGTTGCAGGTATTGTAAAAAAATTAACTGATGCAGGAGCAATGGCTTATACAGTTATTGTTGCATCAAATGCTGCTGATCCAGCTCCAATGCAATTTTACGCGCCAATGACAGGTGCCGCAATTGGTGAGTATTTTAGAGATACTGGTCGTCCTGCATTAATTGTATTTGATGATTTATCAAAACAAGCAGTTGCTTACCGTGAGGTTTCATTGTTATTACGTCGTCCTCCAGGTCGTGAGGCATACCCAGGAGACGTTTTCTACCTTCACTCAAGATTATTAGAACGTGCTGCTAAAATCATCAACGATGATAACATCGCTTCACAAATGAACGATTTACCTGAAAGCTTGAAAGGTAAAGTAAAAGGAGGAGGATCTTTAACTGCCCTTCCTATTATTGAAACACAAGCAGGTGACGTTTCTGCATATATTCCAACCAACGTAATTTCGATTACGGATGGTCAAATCTTCTTAGAAGGTGATTTATTTAACGCAGGTATTCGTCCGGCAATTAACGTAGGTATTTCTGTATCTCGTGTTGGTGGATCTGCTCAAATTAAATCAATGAAGAAGGTTGCTGGTACGTTGAAATTAGATCAAGCTCAATACCGTGAGTTGGAAGCATTTGCTAAGTTCGGTTCGGATTTAGATGCTGCTACTAAATCAGTATTGGACAAAGGTGCACGTAACGTTGAAATCTTGAAACAAAAAGAAGGTGATCCTTACCCAGTAGAGAAGCAAATTGCAATCATCTACATTGGTACTAAAGGATTAATTCAAAATGTTCCAATCAACAAGGTAAAAGAGTTCGAAAAAGATTTCTTAAACTTCTTGGAAGCGAAACACGCTGGTGTATTGGCTGATTTGAAAGCTGGAAAATACACGGACGAAATTACTGATACTTTAACTGCTGTAGCAAAAGATTTATCAGCGAAATATTAATTGGGTTGATAATTATCAATTGTTAATTATCCATTATCGATTAAATAAAAATGGCAAACTTAAAGGAAATAAGAAATAGGATTACTTCGATTAGCTCGACGATGCAAATTACGTCGGCTATGAAGATGGTTTCTGCTGCGAAATTGAAAAGAGCGCAAGATGCGGTAACGCAAATGCGTCCTTATGCAGGGAAATTGCAAGAAATTCTTGAAAATTTAAGTGCAACTCTTGATCTTTCTGAAAATGCTTATTCTGATCAACGCGAAGTGAAAAATGTTTTGGTTGTTGGAATTACATCAAACAGAGGTTTGTGCGGTGGATTCAATAACAATATCATCAAACGCGTAAATCATTTGGTGGAGGGAGAATACAAAGACATGAACCCAATGGTACTTTGTCTTGGTAAAAAAATCAGAGATGTTGTTCGTAAAACTGAAAGAAACTACTCTAATGATACATTGGCAGCAGTTCCAGATATTTTCAACGAATTGACTTTTGAAAATGCAAGTTCAATTGGACAAAATTTGATGGATATTTTCAATTCAAAAGAATTTGACAAGATTGTAATTGTGTACAATAGCTTCATAAATGCAGGAGCACAATTGGTGAAAACTGAACAGTTTCTTCCTGTTGTTGCTACAGTTCAAGAAGGTAATGCGACTGGAGCTGGAGATTATTTCTTCGAACCTAGCAAAGTAGAAATCGTTGAAGAGTTGATTCCAAAATCATTGAAAATTCAATTGTTTAAAGCATTATTAGATTCTTCAGCTTCAGAACACGGAGCGAGAATGACAGCAATGCATAAAGCAACAGATAACGCAAATGATCTTAGAAAAGATTTAAAATTATCCTACAACAAAGCGCGTCAAGCAGCAATTACAAACGAAATTTTGGAAATTGTTGGTGGTGCAGAGGCATTGAATGGATAATATTAGATACAAATAGAATTGAAAACCCTTCGAGTAATCGAAGGGTTTTTGCGTTTTATCCTCCCTCTGTACTCTTCGAAAGCAATGCTTTCTCTCCTGCAAAAGGAGAAAATCTAATAATGATTGTGTTCAGAACTATGGTAAACAATTGGTTTAACACTAAGAGATAGATTCTATTCAGAAATTAAATTTGACTCAATGTTTCCCCCTTTGGAGGGGGAATAAGGGGGAGGACTTTGGACAAACTATGATTTTGCGTTTTTAAATTGTTCTTTTCGGCAGTCGATGGCATGAATCAGTTTTAACCTTACATCATCCAATTGATTTATTACTACTCCTTCTTTGAATCGAATAATTTGATAACCTAATAATTGTAATTTTTCTTCCCGATATGCATCATATTCACCTTTTGGAATGTGTGAACTTCCATCAATTTCAATTATTAAGCCGATTTCTTGACTGAAAAAGTCAACAATAAAACTATCGATAGGTCGCTGCCTTTTAAATTTCACACCTAGGTTTCCACGAGACAGTAAACTTTTCCAAATATATTTTTCAGCTTGAGAAACAGAAGTTGTTCTTAATTCTCTCGCGTAGGTTTTTAAATTAGTAGTGTAATGATGATTCATTTCAGTGAATTTGTATTTAAGTTAATTAGATTTTCTGAGTTTTCAAAAAAAGCCATTAATACAATCCTCCCCCTTATTCCCACTCCAAAGGGGGAAAGGACATAGCATGTAAATTAATATTTACGGCAATGAATTTAATCAATAGCCTAAACAATTTATACTTCGAAAAAATCAACTATTATTGCAAACATGCCAGTTGATTTGATTTTCCTGTTTATTCTTCCAGTTGTAGCATTTCTATATTCCTCAGTTGGTCATGGCGGTGCAAGTGGTTATTTGGCATTGATGGCACTTTTTTCTTTCGCGCCAGACGAAATGAAACCAACAGCATTATTGTTGAACCTTTTTGTTGCCGCCATTTCATTTTACCATTTTTGGAGAGCAGGATATTTCAATTGGAAATTGTTTTTAGCTTTTGCAATCGGATCTATTCCATTGTCTTATGTTGGTGGAAGATTAAACATCGATCCTAAACTCTATAAAATCATTCTTGGAGTGCTTCTCATCTTCGCAATCTTAAAAATGTTGAATGTTTTTGGAAAAGAAAACGCTACAGCTAAGTCAATTAATTGGCCGTTTGCGCTCATAGTTGGTGGAGCAATCGGATTTTTCTCAGGACTAATTGGAATTGGGGGTGGAATAATATTGAGTCCAGTGATTTTACTATTCAATTGGGGAAAAGTAAAAGAAGCTGCAGCTGTTTCTGCGCTGTTTATTTGGGTGAATTCTGCTGCGGGAATGGTGGGACAGTTGTCTCAAGGAATTGAATTTGGAAACAACAGTTGGTTGTATGTGCTACTCGCAGTAGTTGGTGGATTTTTCGGCGGGTACTTTGGCAGCGTTAAAATGAACAACACTTCCGTAAGGTATTTATTGGCGTTTGTGTTGTTGCTTGCGTCGATTAAACTGTTCTTCATTTAACCTAGGTTTTTCGTACCTTGCAACTATGAAAATCACTCTTATCTTTCTATTATTTGTATTTGCCACATACGGACAAGAACCTTCTAGAATCGAAGAAAAGAAAAATGCGAGTGAATCTGCACAAGCGCATTTACGCGAATTTAAAAGGGGCTTTTTATTGGTGCGTTTAGCTGATAAGAAAAAAGAAATCGAGTACTACAACAAGTATGAAAACTTTGATGAAGCGAAAAGAATTCAAGAGAATCAAGATAAAATCAACGATCAAATTAGAATAGCATTTGATAAGTATTTTACGATGTGTATAGTGTACTATTTCAATATGAGTGATACGCGTAAATTGTTAGATGAACAGTTCGATGCCATTAAAGTCTACGATGTATTTGGTGTAGAGGTGCCAAACGTCGATTTATCGACAGGGAAGTTTTACATAGCTGAATTTGGAATTGCAAATCAAGACGAAGTTACAAATGATGAAAACGTCAACGATGGCGAATACAATGAACGAATGGCTGTTAGTGCTTTAGTAATAAGAACGAACACATTATTGGAGTTAAGAGATCCATTTCCATACTTCGTGAGGTACAACATTATGGGTGGATTGAAATCGCGTTATTTAGGTCCTGTAAAAAAAATGCAAGAAAAATTGAGCGCTTTCGGAGCGTATTAAGCAAAAAACCAATAGTGATCGCCTTCTTCTAAGCTCATTTCGTTCATCAATCCTGCAATTTTCTTCTGATCTTCTGGAGATGCAACAGCGAGTATAATTTGTGCGTTTTCAATCGATTTCAGAACATTTACATCATCCAATACAATTCCGTAAATGTCTTTACCGATTTTTTTATCATTGTTACTTATCCAAGTAAACGTTTTCTCTCTTAGAAGTACAAACTTGGCTAGATCCTTTCCGTTTTTCCCAGCGCCCCAAAGTACCAATGGTCGCTCACGTTTGCGTGAATGCTTGAAGAAGTAATCGACTTTCAACTTATAAAAACGATTGTCGCGGTAAACTTCCCAGTTGCGTGAAATTCGATCTTCTCTGTCACGCCATAAATGCAAAACTTCGTCTAATCCGATAATGTTTAATCCAGAGGTTATAAAGCGAAAACATAAATCGTAGTCTTCAGGGAAAGTCTCAGGCTCGAATCCGCCTACACGATCAAAGTCTTCTCGGTGCAACAACCAACAATTGGAAGGAATGACACATTCTTTATACATTTCAGTAGCGTGCGATTGTTTTCGCGCGACTTCTCTCAACCAAGCATCGTAACGCTTAAAACCATCGCCAACTTCTCCTGTGTCTTTGAAGTATTCAGTTCCTCCGGTAATTAGGCTTCCTTTGCCGTTTTTTTGCCAGGCTTCTACCATCAGTTGTAGTTTATTTGATGGCATTTTATCGTCCGAATCCATTCGATGAATTAACTCCCCAGTAGTTTGATTGTGTCCGAAACGTAAAGCTTCCAATAAACCAGCAGCGGGATTCGTAAACACTTTTATGCGTGTATCAATTGCTGCAAAAGACTCCAGTATTTCCAGCGAATTATCTGAAGACTGGTCGTTCACTGCAATCAATTCCCAATCAGCAAAGGTTTGCGCAACAATAGATGAAAGACAAGCTTCCAAATACGGAGCAGTATCTTTTACTGGCATTATGATGGATAATTTTAGTGATAAATCGTTCAATCCATCAAGACAATCCAGAAATTTTCCCATTGTTATCAATAAACATATTTTCCGAAGCTGGAATCGGAGGTAAACCAGGCATGCGCATCATATTTCCTAAAATTGGAATTACAAATCCCGCACCTGCTGCAAATTCAAACTCACGAACGGTAATTCTAAATCCAGTTGGTCTTCCTAATAAAAAGTCATTATCAGAAAACGATTTTTGTGTTTTCGCCATACATATTGGCATTTCGTTTAACCCCAATTGATCCATTTTATTCAAATCTGTCAATGCTTGTTTGGAGTAATCTACACCATCTGCACCGTAAATTTCTTTGGCAATTGTTTCAATTTTCGAAGTAATAGAGCTTGTCCAATCGTATAACGGCTTGAAGTTGTTTTTTCCAGATTCAATTTCTGCAACAACTGCTTTTGCTAAATCAGTCATTCCATTTCCACCGTCTGCCCAACCTTTTGCAACAATCGCTTGTACATTCATTGTAGCACATTGCTCTTGGATAAATTTAATTTCTTCATCGCTGTCAGAGAAAAATGAGTTGATCGCCACAACAGGGTTTAAACCAAATTTCTTAATGTTTTCAATGTGTTTTTCTAAGTTTGAAAACCCTTTTTTAACGCGTTCTAAACTAGGAGTGTTGTACTCTTCTTTTGGTGCTCCACCGTGGTGACGTAATGCGCGAATTGTTGCAACTATTACAACGGCCTCTGGCTTTAATCCTGCAGAAACACACTTGATGTCTAAAAACTTCTCAGCTCCTAAATCTGCTCCAAATCCGGCTTCAGTTACCACATGTTTTGAAAGTGATAACCCCATTTTTGTCGCTAATACAGTGTTTGTGCCTTGCGCGATATTTGCAAAAGGTCCACCGTGAATGATAGCAGCATTTCCTTCTATTGTTTGAACTAAGTTTGGCTTTACAGCATCTTTCAATAAAATTGCCATGGCGTTCTCTGCCTTCAAATCTCTTGCGAAAATTGGTTTTTTATCGAATGTTGTGCCGACATAAATATTCCCCAAACGTGTTTTTAAATCTTCAAAATTTTCCGACATACATAAAATTGCCATTACCTCAGAAGCTGGTGTAATGTTAAATCCGTCTTGACGTGGAATTCCGTTTGCCGTTCCACCCAATCCAATTGTAATGTCACGCAAAGCACGATCATTCATGTCCATTACACGTTTCCATTTGATGGTACGTGGATCAATCCCTAAATTGCCAACTTTATTTTGTAGGTTATTATCAATCAATGCTGATAATAAATTATTTGCTTTTTCAATTGCTGAGAAGTCACCTGTAAAATGCAAGTTGATATCTTCCATTGGCAATACTTGCGAATAACCGCCACCAGCAGCGCCACCTTTAATTCCAAAAACAGGACCTAAAGAAGGTTCACGCAATACAACAGCTGCTTGTTTTCCAATTTTATTCAATCCTTCAGTTAATCCAATCGACGTAGTTGTTTTTCCTTCTCCTGCTGGAGTTGGGGTCATTGCTGTTACAAGAATCAAATGGTTTTGTTTGATTTTTTCTTCATCGATAAGATGCAACGGAATTTTTGCTTTGTATTTCCCGTACAGCTCAAGATCGTCTTCATCAATGGAAAGCTTTTCGGCGATCTTAGTTATGTGCTGCATTGTTGCTGCTTGAGCAATTTCTATGTCTGTAAGGAATTTTGTTGTCATAATTGTATTATTTGCATTGTACGTTGCAATATACGTGAGATTTTGGAATTTTTTAAAAATGTTTGTTGAAAGAAGTGTTAAATCACAATTTGCAATAGAAATCAATGGGATATTAACTAACATGAAGAGGAAAGGCATTCTAGTTAATGAACATTTCGACATTCAAAACTCTTTGCTAAAAAGACGTTTAATATGCATCGAAATAGCTAATTTCACATCCTATGAGCGGAGGCGTTGACAAACTAAATAAGAAAGGAGTAAAAACCAGTTATGCATCGACTATAATTGGGATTTCCTTGGTGCTTTTCATGATTGGTATTGTGTTGGGTGGAATTTTCGGATTGGAGAACATTCAAAAGCAAGCCAAAGAAAGTTTGCAAGGGGATTTATTTTTCTCTCCTGAATTGAATGCAGCCGACATTAAACAAATCGAGCAGGAGCTAAAAACATGGGAACAATTTAGCGAAGTGTTTTTTGTTTCTCCAGAACGTGCAATAGAAGAGTTCACCGGACAAGATCAAAATAAAGATAATATACTGGCCATTTTTGAAGGTGAGAATCCACTTCCCCCAACGGTTGGATTTAAACCAAAAGAAAAATACGCGACTTTGTCTGGAATGAAGAAAATCAAAGAAGAACTGATTGCTGCTTACGGAGATAGAATAGAAGATGTCAACTATGACGAGGCAAGCGTTCAAAATGTGAATTTGGGATTTAAACAGTTCGTTTATTTATTTGGAGCAATTGCCTTACTGTTAATTATTGTTGCAGTCGCAATGATCAACAACACGATTCGTTTGGCTTTGTATTCAAAACGGTTTTCTATTAAAACGATGCAGTTGGTTGGAGCGACTTCGAAATATATCCGTCGTCCATTTTTATGGCAAGCGATAGGAATGGGAGTTGTAAGTGGCGTAATCGCAATGGCATTATTGTTCGTTTTATTCTATGCATTGAACAATTTAATCGATTCTATTGAAATTTCTTACGATATTCAAACATTCTTAATACTGTTGTTTTCCTTGCTGACACTGGGAATTGTCATCACTTTAATTTCCACTTGGTTCGCTCTTAACAAATATTTGAGAATGAAATTGGATGATTTGTATTAAATTTGGAACATGAGCGCAAAACCAACTAAACAAAAAGAGTCGAAAACGGCAGATTTACTTGACGATGTTTCGGCTGTTAGACCTTCTTCAAAAAAGGGAAATACACTGCAAGAGTATAGTAAAACAGCACCGTTTTCTTTCAGTGCAAAGAATTATAAATTGTTGTTTTTAGGTTTGGGAATTAATATTCTTGGATTCATCTTAATGATGGGTGGCGCTGCTGAAGGTCCAAATGAATTTAGTTCAGACGAATTGTTCAGTACAACGCGTATCACCATTGCTCCAATGTTGATTGTTTTAGGTTATTTGGTAATCATGTATTCTATCATGAAAAAGCCAAAGGCGTCTTCTAAATAAGATTTTATGAGTTTTCTTGAAGCATTAATTCTTGGTATTATTCAAGGGTTAACTGAGTTTTTACCCGTCAGTAGTAGCGGTCACTTAGAATTGGTTAAAGCGCTACAAGGGCAAGAATTGTCAGGTTCATCCAGTATGATGATGACAGTTGTTTTGCATTTTGCAACAGCCTTAAGTACAGTAATTGTATTCCGAAAGGAAATCATAGAGATTATTAAAGGCTTATTCCAATTTAAAATCAACGAAGAATTTATGTTCGCAGCGAAAATTGTGCTTTCCATGATTCCAGCTGCAATTATCGGCGTCGTTTTTAATGAAGAAATCGAATCATTTTTTAACGGAAAATTACTTTTTGTTGGAGCAATGCTTATTCTAACAGGGCTTCTATTGTTTCTTGCGGATAGAGCCAAGAGCACGGATAAAAAAGTGAGCGTTGGAAATGCAATTTTGATTGGGATAGCACAAGCAATCGCTATTCTTCCTGGAATTTCTCGTTCGGGAGCAACAATAGGAACCTCTGTTCTTTTAGGGATTGACAGAACACGTGCTGCACGTTTTTCATTCTTAATGGTTGTACCTTTGATTTTTGGGAAAATGGCGAAAGACATGATGAGTTCTGAATTTAAAGAAGTACTGTCGGGAACATCTCAAGATGCCATTTCATTCTCAGTTTTGGCTGTCGGATTTATCGGCGCTTTTTTAACTGGCATTGTTGCTTGTACTTGGATGATTTCTATTGTCAAAAAAAGTAAATTATCTTATTTCTCATACTATTGCTTTGTTGTCGGAACTCTAGCAATTGGGTGGACGTTATTCAATTGAAATGATCAAAGAATTTTCAGAAGGTAGTACAATTATTGTCAATAAGCCATTGAATTGGACTTCGTTTGATGTGGTAAATAAAATCCGTTGGCATTTAAAGCAGAAATTAGGTGTAAAAAAAATCAAGGTTGGTCACGCTGGAACTTTAGACCCATTAGCTACAGGAGTTTTAGTCTTATGTGTTGGTAAGCACACGAAACTCATTGAAGAAATTCAGGCAGGAGAAAAAACCTATACAGGGAAAATATTATTAGGAAAAACAACACCTTCATACGATTTGGAAACGGAGTTTAATCACGAATTTCCAGTTGACCATATTACCAAAGAATTGTTGGAAGAAGCGCGTTTGTCCTTCCTTGGAGAACAACAACAAGTTCCACCAATTTTTTCTGCAAAACAAGTCGATGGTCAGCGCGCTTACGATTTGGCACGTGCGGGAAAAGAAATTGAATTAAAAGCAAACACAATTCATATTGCTGATTTAAAGTTGGACCCGTCCAATTTCCCACAAATAGCTTTTGAAGTAACTTGCAGCAAAGGCACCTACATTCGCTCTATTGCTTTTGATTTAGGGAAAAAATTGAATTCTGGTGGAACTTTAATTGAATTGTGTCGTACTAAATCTGGAGATCAAAATATTGACGAAAGTAAGTCGGTAGAAGAGTGGATAGATTTTATTCACAACTCACCCCTTTGAAAATGTTAATTTTTGTATCTTTGCATCCCTCGAATCTATTGAGGCAATCAAAACGGTACCGTTGTTATGAATAAAATGAAACTATCGCAATTCAGTTTCGACCTTCCAGAAGAGCTAATTGCAGAGTATCCAAGTGAAAATCGTGATGAAGCACGACTAATGGTTATCAACAGGAAAACTGGTGAAATCGAACACAAATTATTTAAAGACATTATTACTTACGTTGACGAAGGAGACGTAATGGTTATGAATAACACCAAAGTATTTCCAGCTCGTATGTACGGGAATAAGGAAAAAACGGGGGCTAAGATTGAAGTTTTTCTTTTGAGAGAATTAAATCGTGAAAGTTTATTGTGGGATGTATTAGTTGACCCGGCACGTAAAATCCGTATTGGAAATAAATTGTACTTCGGTGAAGATGATTCATTGGTAGCTGAAGTAATTGACAACACGACGTCTCGTGGAAGAACATTGCGATTCTTATTCGATGGTCCGTACGAAGATTTCAAAAAAGCAATTACAGAACTTGGAGAAACTCCTCTTCCGAAATACATCAAAAGAGGCGTTGAATCTTCAGATGAAGAAAGATACCAAACAATTTACGCAAAAGAAGAAGGTGCAGTAGCTGCTCCAACTGCTGGACTGCATTTCTCTCGTCAATTGTTACAACGATTGGAGCTTAAAGGAGTTGATTTTGCTGAAGTTACTTTGCACATTGGACTTGGAACATTTAGACCGGTTGAAGTTGAAGATTTGACGAAACACAAAATGGATTCTGAACAAGTAATTATTTTAGAAAAATGTGCCAACCGTGTAAATAGAGCAAAATTAGAAAAGAAAAAGATTATTGCTGTTGGAACAACTTCCATGAGAGCAATTGAAACCTCAGTTTCAACAGAAGGTCTGCTGAAGCCATATGACGGTTGGACAAATAAATTTATCTTCCCTCCTTACGATTTTAGTATCGCTGATGGATTGATTACTAATTTCCACACGCCCCTTTCAACATTGTTAATGATGATTTCTGCATTTTGCGGACATGATTTAATGATTGAAGCGTATCAAGTTGCTGTGAAAGAGAAATACAAGTTTTACTCTTACGGAGATGCGATGCTGATTATATAAGCGCAAATTCAAGTGAATGCATATTAAAAAAGGGAGTTGATTAATCAACTCCCTTTTTTATGGTAGTATGGTTTAGGATCAATTTCAAATGCATTTCCTACTACAAATACGTAGTATTGTTCGACAAATTAAAGATAATCTTCGATGAAATCCAAATAAAAAGAAATTTTTATTTAAAATAATATTTTGAATAAGCCTATTTTCATAGTGGGCACCTGCAAATTATAGTTATTTTTGTGATGCAAAATTTTCATTATGGGAAGTGCTGAAAAAGAAACGACCAAGAATAGTAAGCTCAAAACTTACATGGTCTTTACAAAATTTAGACTATCTGCATTAGTAGTAGTTTCGGCTTTATCAGGATATTTATTTGTTGGAGGTAACGATTGGCTGGAATTAATCTATTTACTTGTTGGTGGACTTTTAGTCACAGCAGCATCTAACGGTTCAAATCAAATTTGGGAACGTGAGTTTGATATACTAATGAGGCGCACGAAAGATCGCCCTTTACCAACAGGAGAAATGTCGGTTAAAGAAGCCTATGCAGTTGTAATTATATGCTTGGCCGTTGGAACGACAATGCTTTTCCTTATCAATTTTTATTCAGCTTTACTTGGCTTGCTGGCATATACTTCATACGTTTTCATGTATACACCAATGAAGCGAAAATCGCCATGGGCCGTTTTTGTGGGTGCAATTCCTGGAGCAATCCCACCTATGTTAGGTGCAATCGCCTCAACAGGAGAGTTTGGATTGATTCCTGGTGTTTTGTTCTTCGTTCAGTTCACTTGGCAATTCCCTCACTTTTGGGCAATTGCTTGGGTTTCCTTTGATGATTATAAAACAGGTGGATTTTCATTGCTTCCATCAAAAACTGGGAAATCAAAAAATTCTGCATTTCAAATTGTCGTTTATTCATTGGCGTTAATACCTTTTAGTTTACTGCCTTGGATGCTTGGAATTACTGGAATAGTCTCGTTTGTATTTGCATTGGTCTTAGGTCTGTGGTTCTTCTTTCTTTCTTGGAAATTATTTATGACCTGTGACGACAAAGACGCAAGAAAATTAATGTTCGCATCATTTATATACTTACCAATTATCCAGTTTGTTTATGTGTTTGATGCCAATCCTGAAATAATAAAAACACTTTTAGAATTATAGTAGTATGAAAAATAAATTTGAATCAGACGACAATAGAGAACAGGTAGAGAAATCAAAAAAGAATTTGATTTACGTTGGGATGCTTAGTGTAGTAATGTTGTTTGCGGGACTAACTTCTGCCTACATCGTTTCAATGGGCGACACTTTTTGGTTAAAAGTTGGCTTGCCAACACCATTTTGGATCAGTACTGGAATTATCATTGTGAGTAGCATTGTTTTTCAATTGTCGGTCTATTTAGCTAAAAAAGGAAACTTGGCTGGACTCAAATCAGCAATTTCGCTTGTTTTGATTTTGGGAGTTGGTTTTATTTACTTTCAATTTAAAGGCTACGGCGAGTTAACGGACCATTCAGTTCACTTTGTAAGTAAAATCGTTGTCACAGAAGGAAAATACGGTGATTACTTTGAAGTAAAGTACAAAGGTGATTTTATTGAAATCAATGGAAATGACTTTTTATTGAAAGGTAAAGTCATGAACGAAAAGGAATTGTCGGAATACCAAAAATTCATGTCCCAATTCTTAAAATTAAGTCCTACCAAATCATTTGCTGTTAACCAGTATGGCAAGGATTTTATTTTGTACTTTCAAAACACACCATTATCAGTAAAAGGGAATACCTTATATACTGTTGATGATGAAGAGTTGAACTATTTAGACAATGCGCGCTTACGGGATTTAGCTATTAACGTTCAAGACTTACGAGGCGATTTTTACGCCAAGGGAAAACTAGGAAAGGACTTTCACATTTACTACAAAGGAAAAGAATTGGGCTACAAAGATCGACAGTTAATATTAGATGGTAAAAAACTCGACGGATACTTACAAGTGAAGTCTATGGAATCTGCCGATACAGCTTCATCGTATCTTTTTATCATCACATTTGTACATTTGTTGCATATTTTTATAACTTTATTTTATGTCATGAAACTTGTAATTCGCTCATTTACAGGTAAAATAAACTCAGAAAACACAATCAGCTTAAAGGTCGGTGCAATATTCTGGCATTTTTTAGGCGTTTTATGGATCTATTTATTACTTTTTTTACTTTTTATTCATTAAACTTGCAAATAAAATTTTTTACAAATGTCTGGACACGCTACGAAACAAATTGATGCTAAAACACTGTGGGGAGGGAAAATTTCACCATTTAGTACAAGCTACGGAAAGTTAATGATGTGGTTTTTCTTGATCTCTGATGCATTGACTTTTGGGGGGTTATTGATTTCCTACGGATTTACAAGACACGATTATTTGGGGTCTTGGCCTATTGGTGAGGAGACATTTAACTCGTTGCCAGTTTTAGGTCATGGTTATCCATTGATCTACGTTGCATTAATGACATTTATTCTTATTGTATCATCTGTAACAATGGTTTTAGCCGTTGAGGCTGGACATAGAATGGATAAAAGAGGAGTTATTCGTTGGATGATCGCTACTATTATTGGTGGATTTTTCTTCGTTGGTTCTCAAGCTTGGGAATGGTCTCACTTCATTCACGGTTCGGAATTCGGGAAAGTTGAATTGGCAGACGGTTCATTGGCAATTGTAAAAGGACATTTTGGAAAACTAGAAAACTTCACAGTTGAAGAGGCTGGTGCTCACCACAAAAAAGGAGAGGTTATCACAGAAGACTTAATGCACGAATACCAACATGCAGTTGAATTAGGTCTTATTGAAAACGGATATATACACTTGCACGACGGTTCTAAAGCGAAAATTGCAAAAGAACCAAATGAGCACATGCAATTAATTGTAAAAGAGAAAGGTGGTAAGTATGCAATCGGTAAAAGAATCGAAGGTGATGCTGCTGCAAAAATGTACGAAGAGGTAATTAACTCTGGAGATGCAGGAAGAATTGTTTACGGTGCGAATTTACAAGCAAACGAATACGGACCGCAACAATACGGTCAGTTCTTCTTCTTTATTACTGGATTCCATGGATTCCACGTATTCTCAGGAGTAATGATCAATATTATGATTTTAATTGGTGTTCTTAGAGGTGTTTATCACAAAAGAGGACATTATGAAATGGTAGAAAAAACTGGACTTTACTGGCACTTTGTGGATTTAGTTTGGGTGTTTGTATTTACATTCTTCTACTTGGTATAATTTTAAAATTCAAACTCATCTATTATGTTAAGAGACGATATCATTGAATATTCATTAGACGGACACCACGACGAGACGACTGGTAAAAAAATCCGTAAAAAGATTGTATTTGTAACAATATTACTAACTGCAATTACAGCTGTTGAAGTTGCTTGTGGAATGTTGATCAAACAAACTTCGGATTACTGGACATTGACAAAATGGTTCTTTATTGTTTTAACACTTGTTAAAGCAGGTTATATTGTATTAGTATTTATGCACTTAGGTGAAGAACGTAAAGCAATGAAATATGTAATCCTAATTCCATATTTCGTATTCATGTTCTACTTTATCTTTATCATGTTGACCGAAGGGTCTGCTGTAGGAGAAACATTATCGATTTACGCTAGTTAATAACAATTAAAATGGTTACCAAAAGTACTGCCGGACGGACAAGAAGGTTTCTATTATTCCTTATCTTGTTTGGTCCGGCTTTAATTTTAATATTCATCTCAACACGCGGATGTACACATAAATTCAAGATTCTTGAAGATTATGGAAAAGTTGCATCGTACGCATTTGTAGATGGAGAAGGGAAGGAACGTTCCAATAAAGAATTCAAAGGAAACATTGTTTTAATCAACACCTTACAACCATCTTGTCCTGACAGCTGTGCGTTATCATTTTGGCATCTTGATCAATTGATTTACCAGCACGTTCGTAAGAACAAAAAGAAATTAGGTTCTGTTCGCATCATTTCGTTTGTGACGGATGGTGAAGGAAATTCACTTAAAGATTTATCAGCTGTTCGCGATATGATCAAGGACAATGTGGAAGAATACGATCCTGAAGTATGGATGATTGCTTCCGGAGATCCTAAAGCCATTTTTGACATGACGAGCAATGGTCAAAACTTATTGGAAGAAGGAGAAGGGTTCTTTGGCGGAAATGCATACCAAGAATTACAACTTTTAGTTGATACAAAAAATCATTTGCGCATGGTACTTCCTGGAGATTCTGAAGGAATGATTCGACGAATGAAGGAACACGTAGCTTTATTGCTTAAACAATACGATAAAGAAAAAGCCAGTGCTAAAAAGAAATAAAATAGCCTTCTCTCTTTTCATCGCTCTTGGAATAAGTGCATGTACTCCGCCTGAGGAACAAATTGTTCCTTTACCAATATTGGGTGAAAGAGACGTTGATTACAAAATGATCGATGGCAAAGAATTCGCTGATACATTGTACCATGTTGTTCCAGAATTTGAATACATTAACCAAGATTCTACCTGGGTGAAGTCTTCTCAATTGAAAAACAAAGTGTGGGTTGCCGATTTCTTCTTTTCGAACTGTCCAACAATTTGTCCACCGATGACGTCTCAAATGAAACGTTTGAACGAGGAGACTAAAGATTTAGCAGCTAAAGTTCAATACTTAAGCTTCTCAATTGATCCTAAAAGAGATACACCAACGCGATTGAGCGAATACATGGGAATCCACGAAATCAAAGCAAAAAATTGGCATTTCTTGACAGGAGATGAAGCGGCAACGCACTTACTAGCAAAAGAATTTTTTAACGGTGCAGAGCGCGATGCAGAAGCAGACGGTGGATTCGGTCACACGGATTACTTCGCACTTGTTGATACCAAAGGTCACGTGCGCGGAATTTACCGTGGAACAGACCCAGCTCAAGCTGATTCGCTTCAAAAAGACTTACGTAAATTATTAAAAGATGAGTACAACTTTACAGGATCCAAATAAATTAAAACAAGCGAAAATTGCGATTTACGCTTTATCAATTGCAGTGCCATTAGTAGTCGCCGTTTTATTCGGTGTTAAAGTGGACGGCGTAGATTTCTCCTTTCTTCCTCCAATTTACGCAACTATCAATGGAATTACTGCAGTTACTTTAGTTGTTTCGTTAATTGCAATCAAGCAAAAAAACATTAAGCTTCACCGTGGATTGAATCGTTTCGCCTTGTTGCTTTCTTTGCTGTTTTTAGCCTTGTACGTTGCTTATCACATGACATCCGAATCTACACCTTATTTGGGAGATTATAAAACGGTGTATCGCTTTATTTTAATCTCTCACATTGTGTTGAGCGTTGCGGTCATTCCAATTGTCTTGTTCACGTATTTGTTTGCTTGGCAAGCGAATTATGAGCGTCATAAAAAATGGACGCGTTTCGCATGGCCTATCTGGTTCTATGTCGCGACAACAGGTGTTGTGGTTTACTTGATGATTGCTCCGTTCTACGGGAAGTAATTTACCGAGTACCAAACAATTACAAACGGTAATAATCGGCTAGTTGTATGTCTGCAAAGGGTTTTTGATTAATTTAGACTAATAAACATACAATGGGGCTAAACGCTATAGCGTTTAGCCCCATTGTTAGAGCGAATGACGCGGTTTCCGTTGCACAATAGCATACACTTTGAATGCATTGGATAAAAAGAAAAGACTAGGGATTTTAAGTAGATTAAAGTCGATCGATAGGGTAATCGATGCAAATATGGATTTGTGATTGTT
>CAWUSK010000023.1:0-14375 GCA_963925035.1 uncultured Flavobacteriales bacterium | reverse complement strand
AAACCACCATGCGTAATGGATGCATTTATAGTTTGTTGACTGTGCGCTGCACTAGTAGATAAAATTAAAAGAAAGATAAGGTTTTTCATAGTTTACAATTTAGTCCTCAAATTTACACTTTTTTACACTATATAACTAAATGGTTTTGATGCTAGCTTGAGCCTTCCTGTTCAATTGGATTGGTTAGATGGCTGAAACTCGATTTGGTACGAATACAACAGGTATTGCTTCACAAGTGAATTTAATAGGGGTCCATTTTTCACAAGTTCTTACCTAACGCTTAAACTTCCTAAGAAATTTTATATCATGAGCGCATTCTCCTTGCACCAATGGAGTAATGATGAATACCAAAGTAAACCCCAATACAACTGGTGAAATGTTTAACAAAATAGTTTGAAAAGAACAGTTTCGAACTATCTGGAGAAGTGCAAAACCTTATTCCAAATAAACAAAGGTACACGAGCTTTGGTAGTAATTATCGGACTTCTCGCAGTTCACAAAACAATTTCACGACGTTTATGGCTGGATTGTCAATAAGATTTGAGCGCTTAAAAGCCCCTGCAGACGTTAAAGAATCTAGTTCTGGACAGTCTGGCAGGATATAAAGCCTTGTACTTCCTTCATTTAAATTTTTTTAAGAAAAAATATTATCCTAGTTTTGCCGTTCAAATAAATAGACAACGACAAACCCACTTAGGATGAAATTATTATTTTCTATTATTATTTTACTTTTTACTTATTGCGCTTCTGCGAATACAATTGTAGAGTCTAGCACTGAAAAAGTTTCAATTGAAGCTACAACGAACTCAACTGAGTTTGCAGATAAAGGTAAAAAACGCCAGAAAGCGCAACGTAAGAAGGCGCGTAAAGGACAACGCATGAATAAAAAAAGAAAGCGCGCTTGTGGTAATTGGGGTAAACGCTCTTACGCCGGATAGTTTTCAAATAAAATCAAACTCTGTTTGCTACTTTCTTTTTGAAAGGATTCAATTATCTTTAGTCATTCAAATCATTTTATGGCGAAGGTAAAATCAGCATTTTTCTGTCAAAATTGTGGACACGAAACACCAAAATGGCTCGGGAAGTGTCCGTCATGCAACGAGTGGAACACATTTGTGGAGGAAATTATAGAGAAAAAACAGGCGCAACAAATTGTGGCTTTTTCTAAATCTGGAAAAGCAGCGCGACCTCAATCTTTGCATGAAATTGAAAAACAAGAACACCGGAGAACAATTCTGAGCGATAAGGAAATGAACCGTGTTCTAGGCGGTGGATTGGTTGCCGGATCTTTGGTGCTTTTTGGTGGTGAGCCTGGAATTGGAAAATCGACCTTGTTACTTCAAATTGCTGTCAGTACGCCCAACTTAAAAGTCTTGTATGTTTCTGGTGAAGAAAGTGACCAACAAATTAAAATGCGTTCGGAGCGTATAGGAATAGAAAACAAAAACTGTTTCATTTTAACGGAAACCAACGTTCAAAATATTTTCAAGCAAGCGGAAGAAGTTCAGCCTCAATTGTTGATCATTGATTCGATACAAACCTTGTATTCAACGGACATTGAAAGTTCTCCAGGAAGTATTTCTCAAGTGCGAGAATGTACAGCCCAACTTTTGCGTTATGCTAAAACCGTTGGAACGCCTATTTTCTTAATCGGACATATTACCAAAGAAGGTTCGTTGGCTGGACCAAAAGTACTGGAACACATGGTTGATGCTGTTTTACAGTTTGAAGGCGATAGAAATCACGTTTATCGTTTGTTGCGCTCGATTAAAAACAGGTTTGGAAGCACCAACGAATTGGGTATTTACGAAATGTTAGGATCAGGCTTGCGACAAGTTGAAAATCCATCTGAAATATTGATTACGAATACCGACAGTTCATTGAGCGGAATTTCAATTGCGGCAACTTTGGAGGGAATGCGCCCGATGATGATTGAAGTGCAAGCGCTAGTGAGCACAGCAGCTTATGGAACGCCACAACGCTCTTCTACAGGATTTGATGGAAGAAGGTTGAACATGCTGCTCGCCGTAATGGAAAAAAGGTGCGGATTTAAACTTGGTGCGAAAGACGTTTTCTTGAACATTGCGGGTGGAATTAAAGTAGACGATCCTGCCATTGATTTGGCGGTTGTTGCGGCTGTTTTATCTTCCAATGCTGATATTGCCATTGATAAAAACATTGCACTTGCGGCAGAAGTTGGGCTTTCTGGAGAAGTTCGACCGGTAAACAGAATTGACCAACGCATCTACGAAGCAGAGAAATTGGGAATGGATAAAATTGTGATTTCAAAATTCAACAAAGGTATTCACCAGAAAGATTTCAAAATTGAGATTATTCAATGCAGTACAATTACCGAAGTAGTAAAAGCGCTGTTTGCTTAAACCAACTCCGTAAAAAAGTAACTTATTCCAAGCAAAGCAATTGCGCCGTCTATTAATCCTGCACAATAAAAGTCAGAACGTTTTTCGTGCATGAATGCCACTAATCCAATTTGAATTAGCACAGCTAAGTGGAACATCCAGTTGGAGATTAGCGCCGGTTCTTGCCAAAGCATTATCCCAGAAAATAAGATTAACAGCACAACTCCATTGATTTTTGCGGAAAACACACCTAAAACTTGCGGAATAGTTTTGTGCGAAGGGTCGTCGTATTTTAAATCGCGGATATCAAAAGGAATGGTAACGGCAACCACATAAAAATAATGCGCGACAAACATCCACAACACATCTGCTTCAATGTTCTCGTTTAAAATTGGAAACAGCACCAAGACAAAAACCCATGTAAAAGCGATTAAGTGAATCTTAAGAAACGGAACTTCCCGGGCATTTTTATTCCCAATTCGAATGACGTAGAGTACAGAACTGACTGAAGCGAAAATCAACAAAAGGATTGCGTCGTATTTGAATTGAATGATTTGGATTAAGCAAAATCCCGCAGCGATTGCAGAGACAATTGTTATTGCCCATAAGCTTTTTGAATGTTCATTTACCCAATTCAACCAAGGTGTTTTTTTGCCTTCTCTTGCTTTGAATAAACGTTGACCGTTGTATGCAACTAGGGTAGAAAACAATGCAAAAAGACCGTAATACAACCATTTCTCAATTCCAAGTGCGTATGAAAATCCCGCGCATATTGTACCTGAAGAAATAGAAACGATTGCGTTGCTGTAAAGGATATATTTTAGTGTCTTTTCGATGGAAAATAGTTATGTCACCGCGTAGCAGCAACGAAGTTAATTTTTTCCAATACCGACTCAACTGTAATAGATTCTATGCAATTACATGGTTTGCGTTTCGCACACAGCTCACATTTCGGGTCAAACACCAATGCTATTGCCTTTGTTCCAAGTGCTTTCCATCTTCCAGGGTGAATTGGTCGTTTAGGAGAAAATAAACCAATGGTAGTTACACCATAAAATCCTGCAATGTGCAAGGGTCCTGTTGAACAAGCCACTAAATTTTTTGCTCCATGAATCAATACCATCAATTGTTCTAAGGTCAATTTTCCCGTCGTGTCAATTACCTTATCATTGAAAGTGATTTGATCTCTAAAGTGTTTTCCTTCGGCCTCTGTTCCTGTGAAAACAACCGTTTTACCTTGCTCAACCAGCTCGTTTGTCAACGAAATGTATTTTTCAATTGGCCATTCTTTAGCACTTCCTTGAGATTTAGGATGTAGAATGGAATAATCTTCCAATCCCGCAAATTCTGCTGGCAATTCCACTTTAGGAACAGTTAAAAACGAAGTGCTTTCAATGACATGCTCTAAAGTCGGCCGTTCTTTTGATCCAAATGGACTCAATAACTCAAAGTTCAGTTGCGCTTCGTGTAAATCTGACTTTTTTCGTGTAAAGTTGATACGATGTGTGCATGTCAACAAGTGATACGATCGGTGAGAAGTGCCAATTCGCATCCCTACACGCACTTTCTTCGCCAAAGAAGCAATTTCCTTGTTTGGAAAAACATGAATAATTACATCAGCGTTTAAAGCTCTAAAATTTTGCGCGCCTTCTGCCTTCGGTTGGTTTACGTAGTCATTCCAGTCGATAAACTCATCAACTTTTGAATACGCTTCAACAATAGCCCTTGTGTATCCCTTTCCTAGAAAAAGGATTTCAGCTGTTGGAAATTTCTCTTTTAAATATGCACACATTGGAAGCGTTAACATTACGTCTCCAATACTATCTGTTCTACTAATTATAACTCGTTTTCCGTCTAAATTCATTTTCCCTCGTGAGTTAATCTTCTTAGTTCTTTGTACTTAAATACGTTTGATTGGCAACTTATTTGTGCAATCTTAAAGCCCATTTTTCCATCCAAAAAGCCTCTTTCAAGGATGTACATTTTCACAAAACGCATAATTCCACTTAAAAATGGCTTTACGATCGATGCACGTTTTCCCTTCTTGTACATTTTAAGGGCCGTTAAAGTTGAGTAAATATCCGCTCGTTCTCTATGGTCTTTGAACGAATAGTAGGAGTAATGTTCCAAATGACCGTTCAATTGCTTCACTGGAATATTGGCTGGAAACACTAATTCTTCGTGCACAAATTCCCCGCTCCAATAACTTCCTTTTTTGGGAAACAAACGCACTTTAACATCAGGATACCAACCCGAATGCTTGATCCATTTTCCACAGTAGTTCGTTAAACGATTTAGGCAGTAAATTTCAGGTTCATTCAACGCTTTAAGTTTAAGAATCTCTTCTTTCAGCTCATCGTCAAGTGCTTCATCCGCGTCCAAAGACAAGATGTAATCAAACTGTGCTAGATCATTTAAATAGTTTTTAGATTGAGAATAACCTTCCCATTTCCGTTGTACAAATCGCACCTTGTGAAGTTTACATATTCCTTCGGTTAAATCCGTTGAAAAGGAGTCGAGCACGATAATCTCGTCAGCCACGTCCTCCACTGAAAGAATACATCTTTCAATATTACGCTCTTCGTTTAGTGTAATTATTGTAACAGAAATTTTCATTACTTAATCTCAACACTTCGCAGTATTGCTTCTATTTCTCGAATTGGGTGTGTCCAACTAGTTGTTGGTGGAGCGTCAACATATCCGCTCACACATACTAATTTTTTTGTTTTCCTATTGATAAAGTGAAATGCCCAAAAAGCACCACCAGTTGCGTGTTTCGGAAGACCTGTAAACAAAAACATCCCACGCATTTCGTATCCCTTCAGCTTTCCATAAGCCGTGGTAATTTGATTCCCTTCTGGATAAACAAATTCCGAATATTGAGTTCCCATATACATTCCTTCTACTTCGTATGGAACATTGTACTTCAACATGGTGTCTCGGTCTTGCAACAATTGTTTAAAGTCAAATTGAAGTGAATCTTTGTAATCGTATTGGTAAATTAACAACCCTGAAAAAATTTCACCTGCATCTTGCGTGTTCGTTCCCACGAATTCTAGCGGTCGCGATGCTGGTGGAAACTCAATACGGAAAAAGTTTGTACGCTCAGTTACAATTTTGGCATTCGAAGGCAACACCATATCTATTCCAAAATTCTCTGTTATTTTATCTCTAATACGCTGATTTTTATTTCTAGAAAACTGATTGATCAAACGTTTCCATTCGAACTCGTCAAACTCTTCGTGCACTTCATCTAACCCATACTTACATGTTTCAAGAACTTGATTGAAGTCTTTACCCGTAATGTCTACTACGAATTGATCCCTCGCCCAAACATCTTTTCGCTTAACAATACTTCCTTTTTCTCCTTTATAATTTGGATCAATATTGATAAATAGTGTATTTCTATAGCGTTTCACACCTTGCGTAAAGTGATTTGGTGTTTTATGTGTCAATTGAAATGTTGCAACATCCGGTAAATAAGGCAATATCCATTTGGTTAAGCCAGAATCCAATACTTCTTGAAGTGGTGAATCCCAAATACCTTGTTCGCATACCACTAAAATTTCACCTACTTTTCCTGTAACACTCAGTCCTGTATTCATTGAACCAGTGGAGTTAGACTCACATCCGTATGAAAAAAGAAGTGTTATTGCGATGCTGAAAGAAACGATTTTAAATCTCATATTGCTGAATTTTTCCGAAAGTCTATCAAAAATCGGGCAATTTTACTTCACACGAAGTCTTTGACCAACATTGATTCGGTCAATATTGACTCCGGGATTCAAACTCCTTAATTGAGACTGCGATAAACGGTGACGTTGTGCCACTTTTCCAAAGGTATCACCAGAGCGAACTGCGTAATACTGTTTCGTTGCGGCTGGTGGTTTGTTGACTAGTGGTGTAACAACTGTATTACTTGCTGGTGGTGTTTTCTCAATTGTTGACGGGTCCAATGTCGTTCCCGTTTTTACTTTCAGCCTTTGACCAACATAAATTTTTGTCGAATTTAATCCATTGTCGCGCTGAATTTCTGCCACAGTAGTTTCATAGCGCGTAGCAATTGTTCCTAGCGTTTCACCAGCATCCACTTTATGGTGTCTGTATGTTGGTGACTCCGGTTTTTCAACTGTTTCCACTGGAGCTATTACAGGCGCTTCATCGGTCGATCCCGCCGAATATTTTTTAATCTCTAACTCATACAATTCTTTTTCTTTTGTAACCAATTTTCCAATAACCGTGTGAGGTAAAGAAATACATTGATTTGGAATTGTTTTAGGAATGAATGATTTTTTATAAATCGGGTTTAAGCTTTCAATATCCGCCAATTCAAAGGAAACTAATTCACTAATTGTTTCCATGTGAACGCCTTTTGACAGGCATATCGTATCCAACTGCGTATAATGCACTTTCGCCTCCATTGGAATGATGTTGTGCTCAGCGTGATACGTTAACAAATACGCCGCAGCAATAAAATTAGGAACGTATCCTTGTGTTTCTTTTGGTAAAAATGGACGAACTTCCCAGTACGTTAATTTGTTTCCAGAACGTCGAATTGCTTTGTTTACGTTACCCGGACCTGCATTGTATGCTGCCAAAGCTAAATTCCAATCGTTGTAAATACCGTAAAGCTTTCCTAAGTATTGACAAGCTGCTTCTGTAGCCAATTCTGGATCCATTCGTTCATCAATGTATGAGTTTTCTTGCAAGCCAAACATTCGCCCAGTTCCATACATGAACTGCCATAATCCTAGTGCTCCCGCTCGTGACTTCACTTGTGGTCTTAATCCACTTTCAATGACTGCTAAATATTTTAATTCGATTGGCAAATTGTATTTCGCCAATTTTTCCTCAAACATATCGAAGTACAACTTTGACCTGCCCAAAACAACACGAGCAAAACCTCTTCGTTTCTGCACAAAAAACTTAATCGTTGAAAGCGTCTGTTCATTGCAATCTAAATGAAAAGGACTCATTTGATTCATGATATCTAAACGCTCACAATAGACAGCGTCCGAAAATTCGGGCATGTCATTTTGATCATACTCTAATGCCGCAATAATAGAATCGTAATCGCCCTTTTCTGCGTAGTCGGCATAAAACATATCCAAACTTTGCTCTATTGTATTGATCATCGCGGATCCTTTTAAAGAATCTTCCTTCGACCAATTGTAAGGCTTTTGTGCCATTACCAAGGTAATGCAAAATGTTGCGATAATAGTTCCTATTAATTTCATCAATTTGCTATGATTTTTTCTAAAACATTTGAAAACTCAAACATTTCCTTTTCTTTAAAATGATCAGCTATCACTTGGATTCCGAATGGAAGTCCGTTGCTATGCTTTCCTATTGGCAAGGAAATAGCAGGATTTCCCGTCAAATTTGCGTGCACCGTATAAATGTCTTGTAAGTACATTGAAATTGGATCTTTCAAAGCGTTTAAATCAAAAGCCGGTGTTGGAGTTGTTGGCAATAAAATCATGTCAAACTCCTCAAAAATTTCATTTGTTTTATTTTGTAAAACCCGTCGTACTTTTTGTCCTTTCGTGTAATACGCATCATAAAAGCCGTGAGAAAGTACAAATGTTCCCGCCATAATACGGCGCTGAACTTCCGGTCCAAACCCTTCACTTCTTGATTTCTTATAGGTTTCCTCTACTCCTTTCGCTGATTCACTTCTATGTCCAAAATGCACACCGTCAAAACGCGATAAGTTAGAAGAAGCTTCGGCAGTTGTCAATACGTAATACGTTGGCACCATGTATTCCAAATACGGAAATGATACAAATTCAACTGTATGGCCCGCAGCCTTTAACGCTTCAATTGTTTTATCTAATGTTCCTTTTACTTCCGCATCAATTCCTTCTACTTCGTAACTTTCTTTAATAACTGCAACTTTCGTTTTTCTTTCTGTTTGAAAATTAGTATACTTTTCCACCGGCTTGCTAGAAGTTGTTGAATCAAAATCATCCGTTCCAGCCATTATTTCTAACAACAAAGCTGCGTCTTCTAATGAATTTGTGAAAGGTCCAATTTGATCGAACGATGAGGCATATGCAATTAATCCGTGTCGACTAATTCTACCATAGGTTGGTTTCATTCCGTAGGTTCCAGTAAAACTTGCAGGTTGTCGAATAGAACCTCCGGTATCACTTCCTAAAGCAGCGGTGCACAATCCAGCAGCAACTGCCGCAGCAGAGCCTCCAGAAGAACCCCCTGGTACTTTTGTTTTATCAATTGGATTTAGTACAGGGCCAAAAGCCGAGTTTTCACTGGAGCTCCCCATTGCAAATTCATCGCAATTCAGGCGTCCTATAATAACGGCGTCTTCCGCAATTAAGCGTTCAACGGCGGTTCCTGTAAAAAGAGATTCAAAATTGAGTAATATTTTAGAAGCGGCAGAAACTTTGTGTCCTTTGTAACACATGTTGTCTTTCAAACCAATAACCATTCCGGCTAATCGGCCAGCGGTTCTATTGGTGATTTTTTCATCCACTAATTTCGCTTGTAAGCGAGCAGAATTCTCAAAAACCTCTAAAAAAGCGTTTAGGTCTTTATTCTCTTCAATTGCAGATAAGTATCCTTCAAGGATACTCATTACTGTATCACCTGAAGAAATGGCTTGCTTTACTTCAGCATACGTTCGCAACATATAGGCGACTTATTTATGATTTTTTCTCTTCGGATTCAACTGATTCTTCTGGTTTTGCAGAAGCATCCTTGAATTCCTTAACTCCTTTACCAAGTCCTTTCATCAATTCCGGAATTTTCTTTCCGCCGAATAATAAAAGTGCAACCACTAAAATTGCGATTACTTGCCAAGGACCAAAAACTCCTAATATCATCTTATTAATTTTTAAGTTATAACAAAGTTAACAAATAAGCATTGAAGTTGCTATTGGGGCCACTAAAAGATATTAAACACTAATTACTTTAGTTTTCTCGCAACCTCTATCTCCTCGTAAGCTTCAACGATATCTCCTACTTTAATGTCGTCGTATTTATCTACATTCAATCCACACTCGTAATTGTTTTTCACCTCTTTTACGTCGTCTTTGAATCGTTTCAATGATCCAAGCACTCCTGTGTGAACAACAATACCATCACGAATAACTCGAATAGCTGAAGTACGCTTAATTAATCCGCTCGTTACATAACACCCTGCAATTGTACCAATTTTAGTAATGTCAAACGTTTCTCTAATTTCAGCAGTACCGATGATTTTCTCTTCAATGTCTGGTGATAACATTCCTTCCATTGCCGCTTTAATCTCATCAATCGCTTTGTAGATAATTGAGTAAAGTCGAATATCAATTTGTTCCGAATCAGCCAGCCTACGCGCACTCACTGAGGGACGAACTTGGAATCCAATAATAATCGCTTCAGAAGCAGATGCTAAATTGACATCAGCCTCAGAAATTGCTCCAACTCCTTTGTGTACAATGTTAACATTAATTTCTTCGGTAGATAATTTCTGCAACGAATCAGATAATGCCTCGATAGAACCATCCACATCACCTTTAATGATAAGGTTAAGTTCTTTAAAGTCCCCAATCGCCAAACGACGTCCGATTTCATCCAAGGTAATGTGTTTCGTTGTGCGTAATCCTTGCTCACGATATAGCTGCTCACGTTTAGTTGCGATGTTTTTCGCTTCTCTTTCGTCCGCCATTACAAGGAACTTATCTCCCGCTGAAGGCGCTCCATTAACCCCAAGAACAGATACAGGACGAGAAGGGCCAACTTCTTTGACAACAACACCGTGTTCGTCGTGCATTGCTTTAATTTTTCCGTAGTTTCTACCTACTAAAACAATGTCTCCAACTTTCAGTGTTCCTGTTTCAATCAATACGTTTGTTACGTAGCCTTTACCAACATCTAGTGATGATTCTATTACGGTTCCAATTGCATTTCTATTTGGATTTGCTTTAAGGTCTAACAAGTCCGCCTCTAGCAATACTTTATCTAATAATTCATCAATGTTTAAGTTCTGTTTTGCAGAAACCTCTTGACATTGGTACTTTCCTCCCCATTCTTCAACAAGAATATTCATTTGAGAAAGTTGTTCTCTAATTTTATCTGGACTAGCGCCTGGTTTGTCTACTTTATTAATTGCAAACACCATAGGAACTTCTGCCGCTTGAGCGTGAGAAATAGCCTCTTTTGTTTGTGGCATCACATCATCATCCGCTGCAATAATAATAATTGCAACATCCGTTACTTGCGCACCACGTGCACGCATCGCGGTAAATGCCTCGTGGCCTGGAGTATCAAGGAAGGTCATTCTTCGACCATCTTTCAACTTCACATTGTAAGCACCAATATGTTGTGTAATTCCTCCTGCCTCACCATCAGTAACATTCGCATTTCGAATTCTATCCAAAAGCGATGTTTTACCGTGATCGACGTGACCCATTACCGTAATAATTGGTGCGCGTGGCAATAAATCTTCTTCATTATCTAATACATCAGGAATAGAACTTTGAACTTCCGCACTTACGAATTCAGCGTCAAAACCAAATTCTTCTGCAATAATCAGAATTGTTTCGGCATCCAAACGCTGATTGATCGAAGCGAAAATCCCCAAGGACATACAAGCAGAAATAACGTCTGTTGAGCCAACATTCATCATCGAGGCCAACTCTGAAACAGAAACAAACTCAGTTAACTTCAGCGTTTTCTCTTCCAATTCAGCCATTGCTTCCTCTTCCATTCTTCGCTGCGCAACATGGTCACGTTTCGTTCTTCTATTTTTTGATCCTTTTGATTTTCCTCCTTTGTTTGACAAACGAGCTAAGGTATCCTTGATTTCCTTTTGGATATCTTTCTCCGTTATCTCTGGCTTATCAACCTTCACGTTTTTATTAAAGGGCTTCCCTTTATTTCCAGCGTAGCTATTTCCGCCTTGGCTATTTCCGACAGGTCTAGATGTAGGAGTGTTTGTTCCTGGTGTTTGTGGTTTACTTGCGTCGACCTTGCGAACACGCTTACGTTTTTTACGTTCCGCATTGGAAACACGTTCCTTCTCTACTGGTAAAACAATTTTTCCAACAACATTGGGGCCAGTCAAGCGTGCGCTTGTAGCTCTAATTAATTGTGGTTCAAATTTTTCAGGTGCCGCAGGAGTGGTTTTTGGCTCCTCTTTCTTTTCTTCTAACTTAGGCTCTTCTTTTTTCGCTTCAACAGATTTTGCAGGAGCAGCGGGTAAAGTTTCCTCTTGTTTTGGCTTTTTATCAGGACGCGTTTTTGAATTGATTTTATCCAAATCAATTTTTCCAACGACTTGTAGTTTTACATCTCCCTCGCGTTTTTCCTCTGCAGACTTTGGCGTCTCTTTTGCTTCCTCTACCACTGGTTTTGGTGCTTCAACTTTCACTTCTTCTTTCGGAGCTTCAACTTTAGGCTCTTCAGGTTTAGTTTCTTCGACTTTATCACGCAACGATATAGTCTCTCTCTTTTCTTGAGGAGGTGTTGCTTTTTTCGATTGCTCTTTTAACGTTTGGTCTGCAGCAAATTCTGTGCGCAACAAATCGTAGTGCTCAACCTCAAGTTTTGCATTTGGGCTAGCATCAATTGTCACTCCCTTTTTTTCGAGAAATTCAACAAGGGTTGACATACCCACGTTAAGCTCTCCTGCTGCTTTTCCTAATCTAATTGGTTTGGCCATAAAACTATGCGTCCTTTTATCTTTTTTCCAGTCTCTTAACTAAGAAACTATTCTTTTCGAGGTATAAATATACTATTTTACCCTGAGTTTAATCAAACTCAGCGTTCAGAACTTTAAACACCTCTTCAATTGTTTCTTGTTCTAAATCAGTTCTTTTCACTAATTCCATTACTCCTAAATCAAGCACAGACTTCGCAGTATCACAACCTATTGCTTTTAATTCGTCAAGAATCCATCCATCAATTTCATCTCCAAACTCTTCTAAATCAACATCTTCAACGTCAACTTCTCCTTCACGGTAAACATCAAGTTCGTATCCTGTTAATTTACCCCCAAGTTTAATATTGTGACCACCACGACCAATTGCCAATGACACTTGATCTGGTTTTAAAAACACTTTCGCTCGTTTTGCCTCTTCATCAATCTCTATAGAAGTGATTTTTGCCGGAGACAAAGCACGTTGAATAAACAATTGTGGGTTACTTGTATAATTGATAACATCAATGTTTTCGTTTTTCAACTCACGAACAATTCCGTGAATACGAGAACCTTTCATACCAACACAGGCACCAACTGGATCTACACGATCATCGTATGATTCAACTGCAACTTTCGCTCTTTCTCCTGGTTCACGAACAATTTTCTTTATCGTAATTAATCCGTCAAATACCTCTGGAACTTCTAATTCGAATAAACGCTCTAAAAACTCAGGGGCTGTGCGAGACAAGATAATTACTGGGCTGCTGTTGCGCATATCCACCTTTGAAACTACCGCACGAATAGACTCTCCTTTTTTGAAGTAATCCGACGGGATTTGTTCTGACTTAGGCAAGATTAGCTCATTGTTTTCGTCATCCAAAACCATGATTTCTTTCTTCCAAACCTGGTAAACTTCTCCCGTAACGATTTCTCCCACACGTTCTTTGTACAATTTGTACAAATGATCTTTCTCTAATTCCATGATACGAGAAATCAAGTTTTGACGCAACGAAAGAACGTTTCTACGACCGAAATCTAAAAACTTAAACTCTTCCGTTACTTCCTCGCCAATTTCAAAATCAGGTTCAATTTTAACAGCGTCAGAATAAGCAATTTCCGTGTTAGGATCTTCTACTTCTCCGTCATCAACAATTTCTTTATTTAAGAAGATTTGAACATCTCCTTTGTCAATATTTACAATTACATCGATGTGCTCGTCGGTATTAAACTTTTTCTTCAACATCGCGCGGAATACATCTTCCAACACGTGCTGCATCGTTTGTTTATCGATGTTTTTCAGTTCTTTAAATTCCGAAAACGACTCAATCAATTCTAAGCTATCCATACTCGTTTATTTAAATGATATTACAATTTTTGTTTCTTTTACCTTATTCATTGGAAGAACATGGTCCTCCACAATTATTTCTTTCTTCTTTTTTCCTTCTAACCTCTCTTTTCGAGTTGTTTGAACCACAATTTGTTCTGGTGTCGCATCGGTCATTATACCATTAAGTTCTCCTCCGTCTACTAGTTTAACATCCACCTCGCGGCCAATATTTTTTTTATATTGAGGGAATACACGAAACCCTTTATCTAATCCAGCTGAAGTAACGCTCAATTCAAAGTCTTGCTCTTCTCGATCCAAATTATGTTCAATATTTCTAGAAACTGACATGCAGTCTTTAACAGAAACCCCGCCTTCATGCTTGTCCAATTCTACTAAAATTGAGTTGCGAGAGGAGATGCTCAGCGACACAACAAAAAGACCATTGTCTAATTCTGCAATGCGCTCATCAATTAATTCTGTTATTGTCGATTTACTAATCATAACTTATAAAAAGAGGGGACTTTCGTCCCCTCATTCCTGTATTTATTTATTAAAGTACGATGCAAATATAGTGAATTTTTATTTATTAACAAGTTTTGCTACTTATCAACATCATTTTTTTGTCTTCACATAAAAAAGGGCGAGAGTTCACTCTTTTTTTAGACCTTTGTAATCAATTCGGTGAATCATGTTAGTAGAAATTGGTGATAAAATAGTGTCCACGCAAATCTTCGAGCGCAAGTTTGTTTGCGACCTGAACGCTTGTAAGGGCGCTTGTTGTATTGAAGGAGATGCGGGAGCTCCTTTAACGCTTGAAGAAATTGACATTCTTGAAGAGGACTTTGAAGCGATCAAACCGTATATGCGGCAAGAGGGTATTGATGCTGTTGAAAAAACGGGAGTGTTTTACATGGATCAAGACAATGAAGCAGGAACGACTTTAGTGAACGAAAAAGAATGCGCTTTTGTTTTCTTTGACGACAATGGAATTACCAAATGTTCCATTGAACAAGCTCATAAGGAAGGAAAAACAGATTTCAAA
>CAWUSK010000022.1:0-71118 GCA_963925035.1 uncultured Flavobacteriales bacterium | reverse complement strand
TTATGTTGACCAGAAACGCTTTCTTTTGAAGAAATACAAATCCATCTTCTTTTACTTATACCTACAGAGGCTGCAGATATTTTAACTTGTTCATCTGAATTGAAATATAATTCTTCAATCATAATAATTACACATAACTTGTTTATATGCTGCACTAATATAGAATTTATTCTGTTTAGTTATCCAAATTTGTGGTATAAGCTGAACTGAATTTCATTACAATTTGTTTTTGTGCAGGTTTATTTTTTCAAGAGGGCTTTTAATTTTTCGGCTTTCTTCACTACTTACGTGAGTATATATCTGTGTGGTTTTAGGACTGCTGTGACCTAGTAATTCCTGAATATAGCGTAAATTAACCCCTCCCTCTAATAAATGTGTCGCATATGAATGGCGGAGGGTGTGCAAGGAAGATTTTTTCTTGATACCCGCAATCAATTTAGCTTTTCTGAAAACATTTTGAAGACTTGCACTTGAGTATTGAGGAGCTGTTTCTCCATTGAAAAGGTACGTTTTTGGTTTATAAACTAGAAAATACTCTCGAAGTAATTCCAAAGCAGATTCAGCTAATGGTACAACTCTATCTTTTTTACCTTTTGCACCATGTAAGTGAATGGTCATTCTTTGAGAGTCAATCGATTCTATTTTTAAATCAATTAGTTCTCCGCAGCGCAGACCGCAAGAATAAATCAATGTTAACATGGCTTTATGTTTTAAATTGGTTAAAGAATTTAATAGATTTTCAACTTCAGTAAGACTAAAGACTATGGGTAACGTGTAACTTTTTTTGGGACGTTCTAATTCATCAATGTTTAGTTTTATGGATTGTCGCTTTGAAAAGTAAAGCTTCAGCGCATTAGTAATTTGATTTTGATAGGAGGCAGAAAATTTATGTTTAATAATGTAATCCGAATTAAAATTTTCGACATCTTTTTGATCGATTTGATTTAAGGGCTTGTTGACCATGAAACGAATGAAAATGCTTAGACATTCTGTGTAAATAGCTATTGTGTTTTCACTGTATCTCATTTGTTCCATGTGTCTCTTGAAGTCATTCACACACAGTTTAGAATCAGCTGTCAGCGCTACTAAAGTGGGTTTGTTTTTTTGACTTGTGGTTTCTGTGCTTGATTTCTGCCCGAATAATGCACGATAATCAATGTATGCGATTCCTTTGAAATGCTTTAAAAGATTATTTAAAGTTGTAGGGTAATATGCAAGAATCCAGGCTTCATTTTGGTCTGACCATGTAATTTTCGGAATTGCTTTTATTTCATCGATTAATTTCAAGCTGTATTGACTTTTCAAAAGGATATAAGACAGATTATTCTGTTCAATTTTATGAAGAACTATTCTTGGAAGCATATGATTCACTGTTTATTAGTTAATCAAGAGTAATATAAAACTCGATTCAATCAAAATTTAATTGTATCATTATACACATACTAAACGTTTAAATGTATGATTATGGGCACATGTTTGAATTGTAATAAGGAGTTATCGGGAAGGTCTGATAAGGTTTTCTGTGATGGATATTGTAAGTCTTCTTTTCATTACAAGAAAAAACAAGGCGAAAAGAAATCTATATTTGAATCAATTGACAAGCAATTAAAAACCAATCGTAGATTGTTAAAGTTATTCAACAAAGCAGGGAAGGCGGTAGTGCGAAAAGATGAATTAATCGCCGAAGGTTTTAATCCAAAACATTTTACACATTACTGGAAAAACAGCAAAGGGGAAGTGTACCTTTTTTGCTATGAATTTGGTTTCTTAGAAAAAAAAGAAAACAATAAATCAAAATATGTTCTCGTGAAATGGCAAGATTACATGAATTGAATTTTTTACACACTAAAACTTCTTTCGAAGTAAGATCTAAATCGCGCCTAGCATCAGCAAAAAGTAAAGCGAATTGAAAGATGTTAATGTTGGAGTAAGCTCCGTAGGAGAGAATGTGAAACATTCGAAGACTGATCCTCGACTGGATAGTCGAAGAGGAGAAGGACAATGACAACATCAGCTTTCAAAAGTGGTACTGCATTGCGCAATGCAAGCGCAGGGCTCTTTTTTGCTTACTTTTTTCAGCTCTTGGAAAAAAGTAAGAGAAATTAATTAAATGTAAAAGCTTTGGTTGATCATTTAAATTCAAACTTAAGTGCTTGTTGAACCATAAATTTCAAACCTTTAGTTTCCCTTCCTTTTTTCCAACAAAATCCTTACTTTTGCACAGCTAAATAAGCACAACAAATTTACATTTATGGAAAAAGTCCTACCTTATATACCAGTTAATAAAGTTCGAATTGTAACAGCCGCTTCCTTGTTTGATGGACACGATGCTGCAATAAATATCATGCGTCGAATAATACAATCAACTGGTTGTGAGGTAATTCATTTAGGACATGACCGTTCGGTAGAAGAGGTAGTAGATTGTGCCATTCAAGAAGATGCGCAGGCAATTGCAATGACTTCTTACCAAGGAGGGCACAACGAGTACTTTAAGTACATGCATGATTTATTGAAGGAAAAAGGAGCGCCGCAAATCAAAATTTTTGGTGGTGGTGGTGGAACAATTCTTCCTTCGGAGATTGAAGAATTGGAAGCTTACGGAATAGAGCGCATCTATCACCCAGACCACGGACGTGAAATGGGGCTGCAAGGAATGATCAATGATTTGATACAACGTTGTGACTTTCCAGTTGGAAATAACTTAACAGATGAAATCAATCATTTGAAAGAGAAAAGCGTTCCAGCAATTGCACGTATTATTTCTGCAGCAGAGAATTTTGCGGAACAAGCAAAAGATGTACTCGCGAAAGTAGATGAAATGGCAAAAGCTTCTAAAGTTCCAGTACTGGGAATTACAGGAACTGGTGGTTCAGGAAAATCTTCTTTGGTGGATGAATTAGTGCGTCGTTTCTTGGTAGATTTTGAAGATAAAACAATAGCAGTCGTTTCTGTAGATCCATCGAAACGTAAGACAGGTGGAGCCTTGTTGGGAGATAGGATTCGTATGAACTCGATTAAAAACAATCGCGTTTACATGCGTTCATTGGCAACACGTCAATCCAACTTAGCTTTATCAAAACACGTTGCAGAAGCCATCAATGTATTGAAAGCAGCGAATTACGACTTAATCATTTTGGAAACATCTGGAATTGGTCAGTCGGATACAGAAATTTTAGATCACTCTGATATTTCATTGTACGTTATGACGCCAGAATACGGCGCAGCAACACAGTTAGAGAAAATCGATATGTTGGATTTCGCCGACGTTATCGCTTTAAATAAATTTGACAAACGTGGTGCGCTTGATGCATTGAGAGATGTACGCAAGCAATACCAACGTAATCATAACTTATGGGATGAAAAGGTTGATTCTATGCCTGTGCACGGAACAATCGCTTCTCAATTCAACGATCCAGGAATGAATACCTTGTATTCTGTAATCATGGATAAGTTGGTAGAAAAAACAGGAACGACTTTAGTTTCTACGTTTCAAATTACAGATGAAATGTCTGAAAAGATATTTGTAATTCCACCAGATCGTACGCGTTACTTGTCAGAGATTTCTGAAAGCAATCGTGCTTTCGATAAATGGGTAGACGAGCAAGTGGCAGTTGCTAATACCTTGTGGGGATTGAATTCTTCTATCGAGGCTATGAAAAACTCTGATTTTGAGGACAAAGATCGTTTGGTAAAAGGATTGCAAGAAGCATTTGAGGTAGAAAAATTAAACTTTGACCCTAAAAACTGGTTAATTCTGGAAGAATGGGAAGCAAAGAAACAATTGTACAAGAACCCTGAGTTTAAATTCAAGGTACGTGATAAAGAATTGACGCTGAAAACGCATACGGAGTCCTTGTCGCATTCTCAAATTCCTAAAGTAGCTACTCCAAAATACACAGGTTGGGGAGATATTTTAAAATGGGTATTGCAAGAAAATGTACCGGGAGAATTTCCGTACACAGCAGGCTTGTTCCCATTTAAACGTGAGGGAGAAGATCCAACACGCATGTTTGCGGGAGAAGGTGGACCAGAACGTACAAACAAGCGTTTTCACTATGTAAGTTTGGGAATGCCAGCAAAGCGTTTGTCAACTGCATTTGATTCTGTTACACTTTACGGCAATGATCCAGCGGTTCGTCCAGATATTTATGGTAAAATTGGAAATGCTGGTGTTTCTATTTGCTGTTTGGACGATGCGAAGAAATTGTATTCAGGATTTGATTTGTCTCACGCTATGACTTCTGTTTCGATGACAATCAACGGGCCAGCACCAATGTTGTTGGGATTCTTTATGAATGCTGCTATCGATCAGAATTGTGAGAAGCACATCATAGCAAACGGATTAGAAAAAGAAGTTGAAGCGGTCATCGCTAAGATTTATAAGGATAAAGGAACAGTTCGTCCTTCATACCAAGGCCTATTGCCAGAAGGAAATGACGGTTTAGGATTGATGTTATTGGGTGTAACGGGAGATCAAGTTCTTCCTCTATCTATCTACGAAGAAATTAAGAAAACAACCTTGACACAAGTGCGTGGAACTGTTCAAGCAGATATTTTAAAAGAAGATCAAGCTCAAAACACATGTATTTTCTCTACGGAATTTGCATTGCGTTTGATGGGAGATGTTCAAGAGTACTTTATTGACAACGGAGTGCGTAACTTCTATTCAGTATCTATTTCAGGTTACCACATTGCAGAAGCTGGAGCGAATCCAATTACGCAATTGGCATTCACACTTTCTAACGGATTTACGTATGTAGAATACTACTTAAGCCGTGGAATGGATATCAATGATTTTGGTCCGAACTTATCTTTCTTCTTCTCGAATGGAATTGATCCAGAATATGCGGTAATCGGTCGTGTTGCTCGCAGAATTTGGGCAAAAGCCTTAGCGAAGAAATACGGAGCGAACCCAAGAGCGCAAATGTTGAAATACCACATTCAAACTTCTGGACGTTCATTACACGCGCAAGAGATTGATTTCAATGACATTAGAACAACATTACAAGCATTGTATGCTATTTACGATAACTGTAATTCATTACATACAAATGCTTACGACGAAGCAATTACAACGCCAACTGAGGAGTCGGTTCGTAGAGCAATGGCAATTCAGTTAATCATTAACCGTGAGTTAGGATTGGCGAAGAATGAAAATCCGTTACAAGGTTCATTCATTATCGAAGAATTAACGGATTTGGTGGAAGCAGCAGTATTAACTGAATTTGATAGAATCACTGAACGTGGTGGAGTACTTGGAGCAATGGAAACAATGTACCAACGTTCTAAAATTCAAGAAGAATCGCTGTACTACGAAACGTTGAAACACACAGGTGAATTCCCAATTATTGGTGTAAATACCTTTTTAAGCTCAAAAGGATCTCCAACGGTATTGCCGAAGGAAGTAATTCGTGCGACGGAAGAAGAGAAGCAATACCAAATTGAAATGCTAAACGAATTGAAGAAATCTTACGCTGCTGAAACAGCTGTTGGTGTTAAGAAAGTTCAAGTTGCAGCAATTCACAACGAAAATATGTTCGCACATTTGATGGAAATATGTAAACATGCTTCTCTAGGAGAAATTACACATGCATTGTTCGAAGTAGGTGGACAGTACAGACGAAACATGTAAAATGTCTCAAAAGAACAGGCTCATTAATTTATTATCAGGAATCCCAAGAGGTTATTACTTCTTTGGGATTTTTTGTATGCTGTTCGTTGGCTTGTTCGTTACAGTTGAAATGAATAATGGTAAATTCTGGACCAATGATTTTGTGGTTTATTATGAAGCGACAAAAGATTATTTTTCGGGCAACAATCCTTACGAAGTCAATTACGGATTGGATACGGGCTATTTCAAGTACGCTCCAACGACCTTGTATTTCTTTTTTCCAACAATTTTAGCGGGTTTTTTCACCGCCCAAATCATGCATACTTTACTCTTGATGTTGGCGTTAATCACTTCCATGTGGATCTTGCATCGCATGTTTATCATAGATGAAATTGGAAAGAGGAGAATGGGATTGCTCTATGTCGGATTTGCCTTAATCGCCCCTCATATCGTACGCGAATTCCACATGGGGAATGTTAATTTATTATTGCTCTTCTTCTTTTGCACTGGATTGTTCTCCTTACAAAAGAAGAAAGACGTGCAAGTCTCGATATTCTGGAGTATAATGATTGTCTTAAAACCAATTGTTATTCTAGCATTCATTCCTTTACTTTTCTATCAAAAGTGGAGAGTCATTTTCACGATGGGCGGAATTGGTTTACTTTTCTTATTGCTTCCGGTGCTTTATTCAGGATTCGCAGGAACCCAGGAACTATGGATAAACTGGCTCGGAGCAATTTCCTTGCATGGAGATTTTATCATCAGTGAAAATTCATTGACGTACTTGTCCGAAAATTTTTTGGGAATTCATTCAACGTGGGGTGCATCTCTCGTTGTTTTAGCTGTGCTGATAGGACTTTTAGTGTGGATTAAAATCAAATTCAATTCTATTTATTTGGTAGAGTGGGTAGTCGTTTTCTTTGCATTTTGCCCAAATTTCTTTGTCACAGATACAGAACATTTTTCACTGAGTTTACCGCTCATTATTTTACTGATCAAACACTTAATTGATGCAAATAAATTAGCGTATTGGATTGTATTTGGTTGTGCAGTATTTTTCTTCTCACTGAATATCAATGACCTGTTGGGACATGCAATCAGCAATGTTATTGATGATAATGGCTTGTTAGGAATCGCGAATTTGGCGTTTATCTTCTTGTTCTTAATCGTTCGAATTAACACCACAAAAAAGAAATTATCAGCTCAATTGAATTGAATCGAAGATTTTATGTTTAATTTCATTCAATGATTTTTAGACTAATATTTTTAACAATTCTGCTCACTTTTTCAACGTCGGTTTTGGGTCAAGTTCCCATTATTCCAACACCAACAACTTATCTTGAAATGGAAGAAAGTTTCAATCTACAAAATCAGCTCACAATTGCTAATGGGAATGTCAATCAGAATAACATTAGCTTTTTAAAAGGTCAATTGAAACAACTGTATTCAATTGAATTAGTTGAAGTAATGAAAAATGCCAATCTAAAATTCATTCACAACGAAAAACTAACAACGTCGTATCAAATTGAAGTTGCCGATGTAATAACTATTACTTATAAAACTGATGTGGATGCTTTTTACGCTATATCGAGTTTGATGCAATTGATTCAAGAAAAGGAGAGCTCTCTCAGTATGAAAAAATGTAAAATCACCGATTCACCTAAATTTCAATGGCGAGGATTGCATTTAGATGTTGCACGCCACTTCTTCACGGTAGATGAGGTGAAACGCTACATCGACATCATGGCGTTTTATAAATTCAACACCTTTCATTGGCATTTAACCGACGATCAAGGTTGGCGAATTGAGATAAAAAAGTATCCGAAACTAACAGAGATAGGTGCTTATCGAGATTCAACAATTGTGGGACATTACAACGCAAATCCGCGCATTTATGAAAAGAAAAAATACGGTGGATTTTACACCCAAGAACAAATAAAAGAAGTTGTAGCTTATGCGGCAACAAAGTACATTTCAGTTGTTCCAGAAATTGAATTACCGGGACATGCACGAGCAGCAATTGCAGCTTATCCGGAGCTGTCGTGCAATGAAACTTTTTTGCCTGTTCCAGGATTATGGGGTGTTTTTGATGATATTTTTTGTTCAAAGCCTGAAACTATTCAGTTTCTAAAGAATGTGTTGGATGAAGTAGTCGAATTATTTCCTTCCGAGTATATCCACATTGGAGGTGATGAAGCACCGAAAGAGCGATGGAACCATTGTGAAAAATGCAAAAAAGTAATGAGTGAAAACGGACTTGCAGATGCACATGAATTGCAAAGCCACTTTATTCAACAAATCGATGATTATTTGACATACAAAGGAAAGAAAATTATCGGTTGGGACGAAATTTTAGAAGGAGGATTGTCCACAAACGCTGCGGTAATGTCATGGCGTGGTGAAGAAGGTGGAATTGAAGCGGCAAGTCAAAAACACAATGTGGTAATGTCGCCAACAACATACTGCTACTTCGATTACTACCAAAGTGGAAACGCTTCTGAACCCTTAGCAATAGGTGGATTTCTTCCCTTGGAAAAAGTGTACAATTATTCCATTATCCCAAATGAAATGAGTGCTGATGCAAAACCTTTTGTTTTGGGTGGACAAGCCAATTTATGGACGGAATACATTCCAACTTTTGATCAGGTGGAATACATGGTTTATCCACGTGCGCTGGGGTTAATTCAAAACTTATGGAGTGAGAATAAAATCAATTACGAAGATTTCTTAACTGTCTTTTCAACGTACCAAGAACCTTTATTGAAACGAATGAAGGTCAACTATTCACGGTCGATTTATTTGCCGGAGATGAAAATTTCACGAATAGAAAAAGGAGTCGAGTATACGTTCACAAGTAAAGGGAAAGACAAGCTCAGTTTAACAAGAGAATCTTATGATAACAATGCTGGCGTTGGTTTGAGAATGGATGAAATCGAAGGTAATTCATTTAAAACGTATAGAGGAAACATACTTTATCAAGACTATTATTCAATTCGCCTAAAGAGTGATGCTTTAAAAAATGATATTAATTATAACTTCATGACTCATTCAGGGCTTGGATTACCCATTGAATTAGTTACGAAACCACATCCAAAATATTCTAACGGTGGAGATTTGACATTGGTAGATGGTGTAAAAGGAACTCGTCCTTGGAAAGGAGATCAATGGTTGGGGTTTAATAAAGAATTCATTGAAATAGTAATTGACGTTTCTAAATTAGACACGATTAATTCAATAACGATAGGTTTTCTAGACGCAAAAGGATCATGGATTTATTTGCCTGATTCGATATTGGTTATTAAAGAGGAAGCAGATGGAACAAGTGAACCCAACTCTCCTTTAAAGATAAATGAAGAATATCAGTTAATACCACTTTACGCAAAGGTTAAAAGATTAAGACTTTTAATTTATCCAAAAAAAGAAATCCCTCAAGGTGCGGAAGGAGCAGGGAATGTGCCATGGACGTTTATTGATGAAATCATACTTAAATAATTGAATATGAAAGTAGAATTGTGTGCAGCTTCAATTGAAGCGATTCAACTGGCAAAAGAATTGAATTTTGACCGCATTGAGTTGTGTCAAAACCTAGAACAGGGTGGAATGACGCCATCTCCAGGACTAATCGATTATGCTTTGGCGTATGGACTTGAAACTCATGTTTTAATTCGACCGAGACCGGGGGGATTTCGATACAACAAAGACGAACAAGAAATCATGTTGCGAGATATTTTGGAGTCGAAAAACCAAGGTGCTCACGGAGTAGTAATTGGTGTTTTAAACGATTACGGAACGATTGACGAAAAATCAATAGAATTAATGGTCGAAAAAGCTGGAGACATGGATGTAACCTTTCACCGCGCATTTGATGATACGTTTGAATATGAAAAATCCATCGATTTATTGGTTCAATTAGGCGTAAAACGAATTTTAACATCAGGATTAGGCTCCAATGTTGAACTGGGAATGGAAAACCTAAAAGCGATGGTTCAATATGCCGACAATCGAATTGAAATAATGCCTGGTGGCGGAATTAACCAAAATAACATTCGTAAGATTATCACGGATGTAAAACCTTCTTCAGTTCATTTTTCAGCAACAAAAAAACATGTATTGGATGAGGAATCTCGGTTCTCTGAAACAATACTACAAGTAAGTCGTGAAAAAGCGACCAATCTCTTAGAAGTAATTAAGGAATTTAAATTATATGCGGTCTAGAACATATTCAATCAACCCAAGCATATCCTTTGAATAGTCTTTTGAAAAGTCTTTCGCAGGACGATTTGCTATTCCCAAGCAGATGGTAGCACATTCATGTCCCAATGCCTTTCCTAAAGCGAATAGTGCCGAGCTTTCCATTTCAAAATTTATAATTTGTCCTAAATCATGCTGAAATGAAGTCAATTCATCGTTCAATTTTTCTGCTTTCGTTTTTAAGCGAAGTTGTCTTCCTTGTGGACCGTAAAACCCACTGCTTGTCACTGTAATTCCCTTTACTGTTTTCTTAGATTCTAACGCTGTAAGCAATCGATGAGAAGCTGACACGGTATAAGTATTTATTCCTTCAGGAAGATTTAAGTGACTTGATATCGATTCATTCAATTCGATCTCTTCTTTCGATTGTTCGATTTCATAAAAATGTGCAACATTGTCTAAGCCATAAGCAAACGAAGAAAGAATGAAAGAATGAATTGGAATTTGTGGTTGTAGAATTCCACAAGTACCAATGCGAACTATATCTAAAGATGTTTTTGTTTCTTTATCACTGCGTGAATTCAAATCAATGTTAAACAACGCATCCAATTCATTAATGGTAATGTCAATGTTGTCTGTCCCAATTCCAGTTGAAAGTGCGGTAATACGTTTTCCCTTGTATGTTCCAGTTTTTGAAACAAACTCTCTATGTTGAGAAGCATGTTCTACGTTATCAAAAAATGAAGCAACTAAGCTAACGCGATCTTGATCTCCAACTAAAATAACTTTATCGGATACGTTTTCTGGAGAGAGACCAAGGTGATAAACCTCACCATTTTTATTGAGCACCAGTTCTGTTTCGGGGTATTGCATAGCTTTAATCTTATTAAGGTAAAAATACAATTTTAAAAACGAAAAAAGCGTCAGGAGTACTGACGCTTCTATTTTTTCGATGGAAACCCTTATTTAATACTTCCAAATACTTTTTGTAAAATTTCAGATACACGAGCCGCTGGATCTTTACGAATTTTATTTTCTTCTTTTTCGACCATTGTAAACAATCCTGTAATTGCCAATTCAGTCACGTATTTATTCAAGTCTGGATTTAATTTCTCTCCGCCTGTAAAATTCATTGCTGAGTTATATTTAGTAATGATAGGATTCCAGTATTCAGTTAATTTAACTTTTGAAATTGCAGCTTCTACTTTAGGAGAAAATGCTTCAACTAATGCAGAATTTGTAGCGTTATTTAAAAAACGTGTTGCAGAACCTTGTCCACCATTTAAAATGGAAAATCCATCTTGAATACTCATGTTAATAATTGCATTTTTAAAGATTGGAAGCGCTTCTTTTGCTGCTTCTTCTGCCGCTCTATTAAGGGTTGTTTCAAATTTTTCAACTTGACCATCTAATCCCCATTCCATTGCTTTTTCTTTAACTTTTATAGCGTCCTGTGGAAAAGGAAGTCTAATTTGAGTGTTTCCTAAAAAACCATCTGTCACTGAAGTTAAATTTACTGAATTTGTAATTCCAACTGTTAATGCTTCTTTCAATCCTGAAATAACTTCACCATTGGTTAAGGAAGAGCTTGCAGATCCACCTTCATTTAAAACGCTGTCAGCTGTTTTGGCAACTTCTTCTAGAACATCGCAAGAAGTGATAAAGAGTAAAGTAAATATACTAAGTGATAAAGTAATTTTTTTCATAATTTTATTTTTTTCAAACTTACTAACTATTTTGAGAAGTCAAATCAAGAATGATGCCTAAATAAAAAAGGGTTCACATTTCTGCAAACCCTTTTCTTCATTAATGTCTTTTATCTTAAAAGGTTAATGTTTCCTGTAAAAGTTTCTTTACCATCATTTTGCGGTTTTTTAACTCGGGCAATCCATTGGTAGGATCCGTTAGGAACCAATTGTCCATTGTATGTACCATCCCATCCCTGATTCGGGTTATGGTTTTCCCAAATCACTTCTCCCCATCTGTTGAAGATTAATAATTCAAAGGCATAAATATCAATTCCATCAATAATTGGTTTCCATGTTTGGTTGTGCTCATCACCATCTGGTGTAAATGCATTTGGCGCATAGAAAATAATATCTTCAATTACAGACATGATGTACTGAACAGTATCTATACATCCAAGAGCTGTTTCAACAGTTAATGTAACAGGGTAAGTTCCAACTACTCCTTCAGGGAAAGAAAATGAAGGGTTTTCAGAGCTGCTTGTCATTGGGATTGAACCTGGACTGTACCATGACCAATAAATTACGTCTATACTTGATGCATTTTGCATAATTACATTAGTTTCAAAAATCGTTGCTGGATTGTTTGAGAAAGAGAAGTTAGCAACAGGAATAGGTTTGACATCAATTAAATTCTTAAGTGTATCCGCGTAAACACATCCATAAATCGAAGTAGTAACCATTGTTATTGAATACGTTCCAACAACATCATAGTAATGAGATACACTAGAGTTTCCATTTGAAATTAAATTTTGTGCTGGATTGTCTCCAAATTCCCAATACGTCGTTGCGATTTCATCACCGTTAGTTGAAGTGTTTTGGAAAAAGAAGGTGTCTGGCACACATTTTTCAAATTCATCGGGTAAAGCCATAGGCTCAATAGGTGTAGGGAAATTAATTGTTGTGCACTCTTGAGTTGTTGGTGATCCACAAACTTCAGAAAGTTCAACACAATATTGAGTATTGGTAGTTGTTGGATCAACATTAAGTGAAGTTCCAGTTCCTATTTGTGTTCCATTTTCAAACCAAGTAAATGTATAAGCAGAAGATCCGCCAGCTCCTGCAGTTGACAACAAGATGTCATCTTCTGGACAAATTTGAGTCACAGGGGTAATGAAGGTAATTGTCAATGGTAATGGTTCATTTAAAACATCATTTATAGTGATAACACAACCTTTTTGGTCGGTTACAGTAATCATGTGAGGCCCAACCATTAGGTCAGTAGCTGTATTTGATATTGAAGTTGAATTATCCCAGGTATAAGTGTAAGGTGCTGTGCCTTGAGTTATCATTACCTCAATAATTCCATCGTTACCACTGTTACAAGTGACATCTTGATTATCAGTGATATCGCCAATCATACCAGGTATTTCAGTAACATTTACAACCACATTACCTTGACATCCAATATCAGAAGTTATGGTGCATGTGTATTGTCCAGCTGCTAATCCAACTGCCGTTGAAGTTGTTTGAGCTGCTGGGTCATTCCATAAGTATGTGATATTACCTAACATAGGCACCATAACCGCTGTGGCAGTGCCATCAGATCCACCTGGACAACTTACTAGTGTAAATGATCCTTGGAAATTGGCAGGAGTGTCACCTACGCTAACTATTGTTGATGAAGTACACCCCATTCCATCAACCATGTTAACAACGTAATTTCCACTGTAAACGCCAGTAACAGTTTGTGTATTTGCGCCCAATGCTGGCCAAGAATATGCAAACACTGGAGATCCAGCAAGTGGTGTTGCAGTAACAGTTCCTGCTCCAGAAGAACAGATATCTGGTGTTGAACTTGCTCCAACAGCAGAGGAAACACCTGTTACCCAAGATGTATCAGAAGCAGCTCCAATTGCACCAGAACAGCCATTTCCGTTGACACTTAAAAAATATCCAACCGATCCAGCTTGAGCTGAAGGTATATTTAAAACGCCAGCGTTATAAGGGAATGTTTGACCTAATGTGTTAGCCCAGTTTTGATTTGCAGTTGAATTGAAAACAAGTTGGTATGGTATTGTACTAATAGTATAAGCTCCAGTATTTGCTGGTGTGCTAGGAGTCATTCTTTTACCATCTTGATTTGCAGTCCACTGTGTATTGTTTCTTCCAGCAGTAGTGTGAGCGACAGACCCGCCATTATTCTCAGCTCCCTGAATAGCTAAGCCACCGTTCCAAGTTGGAACCATTTGTTTTGTTGCTATCTGGTAATCTATTTGATTTGATCCTTCACGTAGTATTGTTGCCATGTAATTACAATCTTGCGTTCCAAATGTTGGAGTGTTTTCGTAAAGAACAACAAATATTCTGTTTGGTGCGGTTCCAATAGTTTGATAAAAAATATTACCACCTGTTCCCGGGTTTAGATCCGACATACATATCATAGCACTATTAAAAGCAGTAGCAAAACCGCCAGTTGGAAGAGCTCCTACACCACCTAATGCCCATGCACAGTAACCATTCGCACTAGCAGTATTGAAAGATAATAATCCATTTGAACCAATGATACACTGAGCGTATGTGTTATTATACATGCTAAAGTTAAATCCAATAGGCACTATTCCTGACCAACTATCATCAGTTAAGTTAACTTGGCTTGGATTATTTAAAATAATCGCAGTTGAAGCACCTCCGCCGCCAAGAAGTCCACAGTTAGTTATTGTGACAGGTGTTCCGGTGCAAACTGTAATATCTTGTCCTAAACAAGTTTGTGCATTAATAGTTGAGGAATTTAAACCTAAAAAGGTTAAGACCAGCAGAGTGTATGTTTTTTTAAGCATTTTGCTAATTTTATATTAGTGTTATTCGTTATTAAGACGGCAAGTTTATTAATAGGTTGCTTACCTTTTTTAATATTTTTTTTCGCCTAAATAAAACAGAAAGAAAGCTTAAAGTGTCCATATAATCAAGGGGTTTGTCATAAAAAACTGTTTCTACCAATTACATCTGTTTTAGAAAACCAAAGATAGCGGTGCTAAAATGAATTGGTAATTCAAAAAATATTTACATTTGTCAGCATAAAAACTTATAATAATGTCAGATAAATATCAAGCGGAAATTAATGCTTTCATGGAAAAAGTGAAAGCTACAAATGGACATGAACCAGAGTTTCTTCAAGCGGTGCATGAAGTAGCAGAAGCGGTTATTCCTGTTATTGAGAGTACTCCTAAGTACAAAGCGGCTAAAATTCTAGATAGAATGGTGGAGCCAGAAAGAACAATCTTGTTCCGTGTTCCATGGCTTGATGATAAAGGTGAAGTACAAGTGAATCGTGGTTTTAGAGTTGAATTTAACTCTGCAATTGGACCATATAAAGGTGGTTTAAGATTCCACCCATCAGTAAATTTATCGATTCTTAAGTTTTTAGGATTCGAACAAGTCTTCAAAAATTCATTAACTACTTTGCCAATGGGTGGAGGAAAAGGTGGATCTGATTTTGACCCAAAAGGTAAATCTGACAACGAAGTAATGAAATTTTGTCAATCATTTATGACAGAGTTGTGCAAGCACATTGGCGCCAATACAGATGTTCCTGCCGGTGACATCGGTGTTGGTGGTCGTGAGATTGGTTACATGTTTGGGCAGTACAAAAGAATTCGTAATGAGTTTGTTGGTGTTTTAACTGGAAAGGGATTAAACTGGGGAGGATCATTGATTCGTCCTGAAGCTACTGGATACGGAACAGTTTATTTTGCTAAAGAAATGTTGGCAACTAAAAATGATAGTTTTCATGGTAAAAATGTTGTGATTTCTGGTTCTGGAAACGTAGCTCAATATGCATTACAAAAAGTAATTCACTTAGGAGGTAAAGTGCTTACGGTGTCCGATTCTTCGGGTTATGTATATGCTGAAAATGGATTTCATGCTGAACACTTAGATTTCTTAATGGAATTGAAAAATGTAAAAAGAGGTCGTGTTCAAGAAATTGCAGATAAATTCGAAGGATTTGAATTTATTGAAGGTGAGCGTCCATGGTCTGTGAAAGCAGATATTGCTTTACCTTGTGCTACTCAAAATGAATTGAACGGCGATGAAGCAAAAATGTTAATTGCTAATGGTGTTATGTGTGTAGCCGAAGGAGCAAACATGCCTTCTACGCCAGAAGCAATTACGGCATTCCAATCGGCAAAAGTACTTTTCTCTCCAGGAAAAGCTTCAAACGCTGGTGGTGTTGCAACTTCAGGATTGGAAATGTCACAAAACTCTTTACGTTACAACTGGACCAGAGAAGAAGTTGATGCTAAACTACACGGAATTATGGTTTCAATTCATGAATCATGTGTGAAATACGGGAAATTGGAAGACGGATCTATCGATTACGTGAAAGGAGCAAATATTGCTGGTTTCGTAAAGGTTGCTGATGCAATGATTGATCAAGGATTGGTTTAACAATTTATAAAATTTCAAAAAGGTCGTTAATTAATTAACGACCTTTTTTTGTAGAAAATATTCACATACAATTAATCTAATTGTTAGTTTTGTTCAACGATATATACATACTATGGAGGTCTTAGATAAAAGGAAAATTGTTTTTTCGAAAGAAGGGTTTGATAATGACGAGCTATTGTCAATTTATAAGAAGATCTTAAAACCTCGATTAATTGAGGAGAAAATGTTGATTCTACTTCGTCAAGGAAAAATTTCAAAATGGTTTTCTGGTTGGGGACAAGAGGCGATTTCTGTAGGGTCAGCTTATGCAATGGATAAGGAAGAATATATTTTTCCTATGCACAGGAATCTAGGTGTGTTTACCACAAGAGGAATTCCTTTGAGTCGTTTGTTTGCGCAGTTTCAAGGAAAAAAATCAGGGTTTACAAACGGTAGAGATCGTTCATTTCACTTTGGAACACAAGAATATAATATCGTGGGAATGATTTCTCATTTAGGACCTCAATTGGCATTAGCCGGTGGAGTTGCGCTGGCTTCTAAAATTAAAAATCTTAAAACGTCAACAATTGTTTTCACGGGAGATGGTGGAGCAAGTGAGGGCGATTTCCATGAAGCTTTAAATGTTGCTTCTGTTTGGGATTTACCAGTCGTTTTTGGAATTGAGAACAACTGTTGGGGATTATCAACTCCTTCATCTGAACAATTTAAGTGTAAACAGTTCATTGACAAAGGGATTGGTTATGGAATGGAAGCAATTCAAGTCAATGGAAATAATATTCTAGAAGTTATTAGAACGATTAGAAATATTAGAGAAGAACAAATTAAAAGTCCAAAGCCAGTATTGTTGGAGTTTATGACTTTCCGAATGAGAGGTCATGAAGAGGCGTCAGGAACAAAATATTATCCAGAAGGAATTCAAGATGAATGGGAAGAGTTTGACCCATTGACTAATTATGAAGCCTTTTTGAAAGAAGAAAACATTTTAACCGATGAGGTAATTGAAAGTTATCGTTCAGAAATAAAAGATGAAATCCAAAATGGATTAGACCTTGCTTTTGCTGAAGGACCAATTGAATCAGATATTGATAATGAATTAAAAGATTTATATGCGCCCTACACCCAAAAAGTAATTGAAGGAAAAGGCGCAACCTCTGAAAGACGATTTGTAGATGCAATCCAAGATGGTTTACGTCAGTCAATGGAGAAATTCGATGATTTAATTATCATGGGACAAGACATTGCTGAGTATGGAGGCGTTTTTAAAGTAACTGAAGGATTTGTTGAACAATTCGGAAAAGAAAGAGTTCGAAACACGCCCATTTGTGAATCTGCAATTGTAGGTGCTGGACTTGGATTATCTATTGCTGGAATGAAAGCAGTTGTTGAAATGCAATTCGCCGATTTTGCAACTTGTGGATTTAATCAAATTGTAAATAATTTAGCTAAAATGCACTGGCGTTGGGGGCAAAATGCAGATGTTGTTGTTCGCATGCCAACAGGAGCAGGAGCAGCGGCAGGGCCATTTCATTCGCAAAGTAATGAAGCTTGGTTTTTTCATACACCAGGTTTAAAAATTGTTTATCCATCAAACCCATACGAGGCGAAAGGATTACTTGCTGCGGCTATTGAAGACCCAAACCCTGTAATGGTATTTGAGCATAAGTTTTTGTACAGAAGTATTCGCGAAGAAATTCCGAACGATTATTACACAGTCGAAATTGGAAAAGCTCGAACTGTTCAAGAAGGAAATGACTTAACAATAATTACATACGGTCTTGGAGTTCATTGGGCGAAAGAATACGCTGAAAAGCATTCGGATTGCTCGATTGAGATTATTGATTTGAGAACATTGTTGCCGCTCGATACAGATGCAATTTACGCTTCGGTTAAGAAGACTGGAAGAGCAATAGTATTGCATGAGGATTGTATGACAGGTGGAATTGGAGGTGAAATAGTCGCTTTGATTTCTGAAAACTGTTTTGAATCCTTAGATGCACCAGTAAAAAGAGTTGCGTCTTTAGATACGCCAGTTCCTTTTGTGGCACATCTTGAAGACCAGTTTTTACCAAAAAAACGATTGGATGAAGCTATTTCATCGATTATGAAGTATTAAGAATTGAATTTATGAGCATAACAAAAAAGGGACGCAGGTCCCTTTTTTGATTAAGTATATTTTATTATTAGTCTCTAATTACGGTGTAACCAGGGTACTTTGAAGTACTGAATACAAATTTAGAATCACTCAAATCTGTTTCTGCTTGAAATTTTGTTACAGTGTATGTCATCACAGTTCCGTCTTTTGTTTTCATAATCACTTTCATAATTTCGTTCTTAGATTTAGAAATGTAAAGCGTTACTGTATGGTAATCGACACTACCAGGATTTTTAGGGTAAAGATTAATAATGTGAACAGCATCACCGTTTAACGTTGATTCTTTGCTGTATTTATTTTTAAATCCTTCTTCCCAAATTGTTAATAGTTTGCGAGGATTGATAGATTCATCATCATCATCATTCGCATCGGATTCATAAACTGACTTTTCTTCTTTGACAATAGTCCACGTTTTTAATCCATTGGAGATAACAGTGTTTTCGCCAAAAGAAGCGTAGTACTTCTCTCCTTTTACCCATCCTTTGCCAGTTTCTGTTTCAGCTGTTCCTGTAGAACTGTTTTTAATGTTTGCACTAAACTCCATATAAAATGAATTTTGAGATTTCATTTTCTTTGAAAGCTTATCAAGAATATCTTGTGATTTAGCGTCCTGTCCAAAAGAAATGAATGACGAGCAGAATAGGATCAGGAATGTAAATATGTTTTTCATGTTGTATTATTTTCTATCTGATTAGCAGAAACTATGCCAAAGATAAAGTTTAATTGTTTTTAGTTTTCCAATAATTGGAGTAAAATAGGCAATTCTATATTGTGGCGACCAATGTACGTACTAATTTTAAAATCTACGCTTTTATAGAGAGAGATTAATTTGTTTTGTTGTTCCTCGTTAAAGTATTCATCTTCATTTCCAATTACAAAGTAGTTTTCTTTTCCTCCTTTTAATTGTTCCATCTTCGGTTCCATATCAGGGGGGAAATCACTTGCCCAAATAATTGTTTTGTCAAATGGTTGAAGTGCGTTCATTTTCCAACGAATAGCTGTTGCTCCTCCTTGTGAAAACCCGACCAATACGCGCTCTTTTATATTATAGCGCTCAGACAATTCAGTATCCAATGCATTGAGCCATTCAATGTTGTCTTTAATATCTGTTTCACGGGCTTCTTTGGTCATCCATGATGCGCCAACCTTTCCACTTGAGCCGTTTAGATAAAACCGATGCATTCCTTCAGGTGCAACAATCAGATAGTCTTCATTAATAGCATCGAATTTTCGAATAAAGTATTTTGCTAGTTGTCCATAACCATGCAAAGCATAAATAATTTTTGTTGGCTGCTTGTCTTCATTAATAGTTTCGAAACGAAAGGTTTTAGAAAATGTAAAATTGTTTTCCATTACTTTTCTGTGAAGTATTTATTTTTTGGATCACTGAAAAACCACTTTCGATTCAGTTTACCAGTAGCTGTAATTTTTGGGTTGATTGAATAGACTTCATTAGGTGAGTTGATCGTTACGTTTTCCATCTTTGCATCGTAAACAATAATATCTTTTGCTAACGAGAAGCTTCCTGGAGCAAATTCTACGGCAAACGCTTCAGTGGTCGCGTCACCTAATCCGTCGAATATTTTTGTTTCAAATGTTTGTCTCGGTATTTGGTTTATCACTGTGTAAAATCTTCTAAATTTTGAGTTTCGAATACGGAAATCAATAGTGAAATCATAATAAGCCTCTGTTTTTATGTGGTGAAAATTGACTTCTAATTCTGTGTAAGGTCCTGATGGAACAGCAATTGCGGTAGAAATTTCTTTTGTTAAGCCGTCCATGTAGAAGTAGTAGTTGTAATTGCCCATGTAGCCCATTTCAGCTCTTTTGGCAACATTACCGCTAATAATAGCTTCTTGAAGTGCAAATTCTAAACGATTTACCGTTATGATATAATCAAGACTATCGTCGCTATTTAAGTTTTCTTTGTAAATAGTATAGGTATACTTTTCGGTGCCAGGAATACTTAAACTTCCTTCAATATGACGCACAATTTTTTCGTCAATTGATTTGTATTCAGGTTCCTTGTTCTCAATGTTCTCGAAAAATTCACTTTCTTTTTTTGTCGGTTCAGAACACGAAATAGAAAACAGAAAAAGGCTAATTAATAATTTATACTGCATAACAACAAAGATAATGGTTAATCTCTAATTTTCTTATATTCGAAAGATGGATGTTAAAATTGAAAAGTCTTGGAAAAATCTTCTTGAAGCCGAGGCTAAAAAGCCGTATTTCAAACAATTAATGGATTTTGTGAAAGCAGAATACAAAGAGCAATCAGTATTCCCGATTGAAGCGAATCTTTTTCGTGCTTTTAATGTTTGTCCATTTGATAAAGTGAAAGTTGTTATTTTGGGTCAAGACCCTTATCACACGAAGGGAATGGCAGATGGGTTGTGCTTTTCTGTTCCTTCTAATGTTTCAAAGCTACCACCTAGCTTAAAGAATATTTTAAAAGAATTAGAAGGAGATTTAGGAGTTCAGCAACAAAGCAATGGCGATTTGACCTCTTGGGCTGAACAAGGAGTATTGCTGATTAATACAGTTTTAACCGTTCGAGAAGGCTTGGCAGAAAGTCATGCGGGCAAAGGTTGGGAACAATTTACAGATGCCGTGATTAGTGCGTTGAACACAAGGAAAACAGGAATTGCTTACATGTTGTGGGGGAGCAAAGCACAGTCTAAAGTAAAAGAGTTAAATTCCACTGAAAATTTAATTTTAATGGCTCCTCATCCATCTCCTTTATCATCCTATAGAGGATTTTTTGGTTGTAAACATTTTTCAAAAACGAACGAATATTTACGATCTAAATCGGTTGAAGAAATTAAGTGGTAAATTTCTAACAAATTACGGAGATTTTGACTTAAAAATCTAATTGAATTGATTCGTTAAAGCAATGCATTTTTCTATCTTTGCACTGATGAAAATTCAAAATGATTTAATATTACGTGCGGCCAAAGGAGAAGATATTGAAAGATATCCGGTTTGGCTAATGCGACAAGCAGGACGTATTCTACCTGAGTACCGAGAGGTGAGAGGTAAGTTGTCTGGATTCAAGGAGTTAGTGGAGACACCAGAAAGAGCGGCTGAAGTTACAATTCAACCAGTGGATTTATTGGGGGTTGATGCGGCAATCATCTTTTCAGATATTTTAGTTGTTCCAGAAGCAATGGGATTAGAATATCAAATGATTGAAAAGAAAGGTCCTTGGTTTGAAAAAACAATTCGTTCAGAGGAAGCATTAAGGTATGCTGAATTTGAATTTGACTTGGAAGATCGTTTGGGGTATGTTACTGAAGCGATTCGGATTGCAAATAAGGAATTGGATGGAAGAGTTCCATTGATTGGTTTTGCAGGAGCTCCATGGACAATTTTCTGTTATATGACAGAAGGTCAAGGTTCAAAAACATTTTCTGAATCACGAAAAATTTTGTATACAAATCCATCTTTGGCACACGAGTTGCTTAATCGTATCACGAAAGTGACAATTCAGTATTTGAAAGCACAGATAAAAGCAGGAGCACACATGGTGCAAATCTTCGATTCTTGGGCTGGAATATTAGGGAAAGAACAATATGCTGAATTTGGATTGAAATATATGGATCAAATAGCATCAGCGATAACTGAGGTGCCTTTAACAATTTTTGCGAAGGGTGCATACAATTCGATTGTTGAAATAGCTGCTATGGACTGTAATACAGTTGGAATTGATTGGAATATGCAAATGACTGATGTTAGAAATACAATTGGTGACAAGCGCACATTACAAGGGAATTTAGACCCTTGCGTGTTGTATTCCTCTCATTCTGAGGTAGAGCGCCAAACAAATAATATGCTTAATTCTTTCATAAGTAAAAGACATATTGTTAATTTGGGGCACGGTGTTTATCCAGATATCGATCCAGAGAAAGTGAAAACATTTATTAATACAGTAAAAAACTATGAACTTAAACACTAACACAATGACAAAATTAATTTGGACAATGTCCGTTGGAATCCTTTCTTTGAGCACATTTGCTCAAGAAGGTCAGAATTTAATTTCAAATCCTGGTTTTGAGTCAGTTGGAAAGGCTCCGAAACGTCTAGGGTCAATTGAAAGTGCGGAAGGTTGGGTTTCTCCAACTGGAGTTCGTGCAGATTTATTTACAAGCAGTAAGCTTGAAGAGATTAATGTTCCAGAAAATGTATACGGCAAAGAACACCCAAAGGAAGGAGGAAATTACGCCGGAATTGTAGGTTATTCTTATGGAGATAAAATGCCAAGATCGTATGTGATGACTAAAATTGACGTTCCATTGAAAAAAGGAATGAGATATTGCGTAAAGTTTAATCTTTCTTTGGCTGAAGCCTCTAAATATGCATCAAATAATATCGGTGCAAAATTGAGTAACAAGCCTTTTGGAACTGATTCTAAATTGCCAATTATCGATGACCCGAGTTTAGTGCACTACAATAACAATCATAAAATCATGAGCGCTCGTTACGATTGGACGGAAGTATGCGGTGTCGTTGTTGCTGGTGGTGGTGAAAAGTATTTAACGATTGGAAATTTCAATTCAGATGGCGAAACTAAGTCTGAAAGAATGAAGAAAGATCCTAACGTAAAGACAACTCAAATCGTTGCTGCTTATTATTACGTTGACGATGTAACAGTTCGCTTGTTGAATGACGACGAACAATGTGATTGTCAAGCTGAAGAAAGCGCTCAGGAATACTCTACAACGATTTATCAAAAAGTCTTCAATTTAAGTGATGACATGACAGTTCAAGAGAAAATTGAAAAGCTTGAAATTTTCTTTGCATTTGGTAGAGATAAATTGACAACAGAAGGTCAAGGTTCATTGGATTTAATAGCATCATTATTAAAGGCAAATCCAGCTATCAAATTACAAATTAATGGTCATAACAATGCAATGGAAGATTCTGTTGGAATTGAAAATGATTATTATGCAGGTATGGACAACAAACGAATTGGGGCAGTAATGACCTATCTGATGGAAAAAGGTATTCCTGAAAATCGAATTATTTTTACGCGAAAGGGAAGTGAAGAACCAAGTGACGATACTAATCCAGAAGACGATGAAGATTTGATTATGGCGAAAAGTAGAAGAGTTACTTTTATTGTACGACAATAACAATAGTTTTTTAAAAAAAAGGGGAGCTAATTTTTAGCTCCCCTTTTTTTTGTGATTGGATTTTATTAATTCTGTTTCAACTCCTTTAACTCATTTTCAAGAGTTGTAATTTTTGCATTGAGTTCCTTTATTGCCTCAAGCATTACGGGGATAAGTTGTGTGTATTCAACTGTTTTATGCACTGTGACACAGTGCCAGACCATGAAAGCTACAATCCAATCGAATTCATTGAAGAAACGGACGAGTGGGATACATGGGGTGAAGAGGAAGATTCCCTTGCTACTAGTTAATATCTGTAGAAACTAAAATCAGTTCAGTTTTTTCAATTTCATTTCCAGCAATAACTTTTACATAGCTCAAATTGTTAATTACAATTGAGTTTCCTTTTGTAACAAGAGTATTTTCAACAGTAATATTACCAGATTGAACATAAATAAATTGAACGTCGTAGGCAGACGTTAACGCTAAAACTTCATTCGCTATTAAATCTATTTTTTGAACAACTGCCTTTGCGTTGTTCTTCGTCATAACATTGAAGTCAGTAACTTTTCCCCAGCTCTTTGTGGACCAATCTCCACTAAATTGATCTTGCTCAAATGGTTGGATTTCACACGAATGTTGGCCTTCATGCTCGAGCTTTAATGTTCCATCTAAAACCATTAGCGTTCGTTGTACATCTGGTAAAGAAGTAAATTCTGAAGAATCAACTTCGACAGTTGCAATACTTATACGCAAGGAAAAATTGCCTTGTTTAAAGTTGGAGCCTCCGGGATAAATGAACAGTTCTGACGTCTTTCCTCCAGACCATTTTGTTGTAGTGTAGGTTTCAGATGGATTGAGTTGAATGTCGTTCATGATTTATCGATTGGAGAGTGATTTTAATGTTGCTGAAAATGCAGTTCTTATTTCTTTTTGTTTATGATGCTTTCCTTCTGATACAACAATTTCACCATTGACTATTGTGCCGGAATGTTGCGTTGCATCTGCAGTAAAAATAATAGAAGAAGTTCTTTTTTCTTTTGAACTTGATGCCAATAATGGAGCATTTTCATCCATGATAGATGCGTTCAAGGGATTTCCAACTGCAAAGAACTCAGTACTAAAATCATTCATTGCTTTTCGACCTGCAAAAGTTGCCATTTCTATTGCAAAATGTCCAGTATCACCCTGAATGGATGAGGTGAATGTATTGCGTTTGTGCGAAGTCAGTCGTTGACCGTAGTCTAGCAGTCTTAATTCTTCAAGAGGATTTATTCCAATGTGACTGTCCGTTCCAACACTCCAGTTTCCACCGTTACTTTGGAATTTTCTAAGTGGAAATAATCCATCTCCCAGATTTCCTTCCGTTGTTGGGCAAATAACAACATTTGCTCCTGATTGGGCAATTCCTTGGGTCTCTTGATCTGTTAAATGTGTTGCATGAACCAAATGAAAACGGTTGGACATGTTCACATTTTCCAACATCCATTCAACAGGACGTTTTCCTATATAGGCAATTGAATCTTCAATTTCTTTTAGTTGTTCTGAAACATGAATATGAAACGGAATATTCTGTGGTCCATTCTTCGCTATTTCTGCAATGTCTTTTGGCTCAACTCCTCTCATGGAGTGAATTCCAATCCCAATATTTGCTCCGTTATAGCTTTTACAAGCATCTTCAGAAGCGGAAAGTAATTTTAAATACGTGTCAATATCCTTAGAAATAAATCTTCGTTGTCTATCGTTTGGTGCTTGTCCAAATCCTCCTTTTTGATAAAAAATGGGAACAAGAGTTATGTTAACTCCAGCTGTTTGTGCTGCAGCAATCATCCGACTTCCCATTTCAGCCAAATTATCATAAGGTTGACCATTTTTTTGATGATGTAAGTAATGAAATTCAGCAACATTGGTATAGCCTTGTCGTGCCATTTCAATGTATAACATCGTTGCAATAGATTCCATTTGATCTGGAGTAACTTGAAGTGCTAGTTTGTACATTGCCTCTCTCCATGACCAAAAATCGTCTGAGGTGTGAGAAACATCATGTACTTCTGCTAATCCAGCCATTGCGTATTGAAAAGCGTGAGAATGGGCATTCTGAAAGCCAGGCAATGCAAATCCTGTTATTATTTCAGCTCCAGTCGAATTGTCAGAATTTTCAATGGAAGTAATTAATCCGTTATTGTCAACTTCAACACGCACGTCAGATTTCCAACCGTCTTTTTGCAAGATATGTTTAAAGTAAAATGCTTTCATCGCCTAAATAGTTTCAATTGTTTGTAGAAGCGAGTTAAACGTACGTTTTAGAATAGTACGCATTTGATTTGCGCGTTCTTCATTGAACTCTAATTCTTCATCATTCATATAGAGAATCTTATTCATCTCCAGTTGAAGTCCATGAACGTTTTTCTCAGGTTTCCCAAAATAACGCGTAATATGTCCTCCTTTAAATGGGTCATTGTGATTCACTCCAAATTCACCGCTTCTTAAATTGTTTAACGCACTTGAAATAAGTTTTGAGTCAGCTGTAATTTCATCATTATCACCCAAAATCATATCTGGGAAATCGTCCTTTCGGATTGTCGGAACACTTTTACGAATCGAGTGAGCATCCCAAAGAATTACTTTCCCAAACTCTTTAATTCGTTCTTCTAAAAGCGATTCTGTTTTTGCATAATATGGCCAATAGTAGTTATCCAAACGGCGTTGAACTTCTGCTTGATTGGGAATTTTGTCTTCTGAAACATAGATATCATTACCGAAAAAATCAGTCGTTGTAGTAAGTCCTGTTATTATTCTACCATCGTTGTATAAAGGGGCACTTTTAGGATCGCGATTCAAATCAATTACCCAGCGACTGTATCGTGCATGGATGATTGTAATTCCTAATTCCGAAGCAAAATTATACAGTTCATGTACGAACCAATCCGTGTCGTCTGGCGCTGCCATCATAGAAGGTTTGTAATCTTCTTTCAATTCATCAGGAAATGCTGTTCCGCAATGAGGAACACTTAAAATAAAAGGAACTTTTGGACCCTTAGGTTCAATAATAATAAACGGATCTACCATACTTAAAATCGATTTAAACAAAGGTAGCAATGTTCATTGGAAGAAAAATACCTTTCGACTTTAAATGTATATGCTCCTGATCCTATTTTTTAAAGGGTTAGCTGATCGACTGTTAATATATTGATAATCAACTATTAGTGGTTTAGTTGTTTTGAATGGTCTTTACATAGTATTGTGATACTTATTTTTAACAAGAAATAACTAGTAAAAATACATGGTATAAATAAAAAACGAGCTACTTTTAGATTCTTTCAAATTTGATTTTCAAGAGGTATGAAAACAATAAACGTATTATTAATTGCAATGTTTTGGAGTATTATGCCAGCTGGTGAATCCAAAGTTGGAATTCCTTTTGCGGTTTTGAATGATGCTAATATCTATTTAGCCTTGGTTTTGTGCCTAGCCGCAAATATTTTGGTTTATCCATTGCTTATGCTTTTTCTTGATCACGCGAATCGTTATTTTTTCAGATTCTTATTGTATAAGAAAATGGCCATTTTTATTGCTAGAAAAGCAAAGAGAGGAGCGAAAAACGGGATTGGTAAATATGGATTTTGGGGTTTAATGCTTTTTGTAGCAATTCCATTGCCAGGAACTGGTATTTGGGCAGGAACCATTGCAGCTTATATTTTTAAAATTGAGAGAAAAAAAGCATTTTATGCGAATGCAATTGGTATTACAATTTCAGCGGTAATCATTTGGGTGACCACGGTTTTTGCCTATCACCTATTTTAATGAATGCGGATGAATGAAAACAAAATTTTCAAAATGTTTTCAAAATCTACAACTTTATTACTATAAATTGAGAAATTTGAATTGACTTTTTTAGCTCAAAAAGTTTTTTTTTTTTAAAGTGTCATTTTTTGCAAGTAATAGATTGACTCTTCGTCTAAATATTCATATATTGAAGAAAAAATAACTTAAAAACCATTTATTATGAAAACTAAAGTAACTAAAATCAGTGCACTATTAATGTTGGCTTTCGCTACGTCTATGACATTAACTAGCTGCGGAGACAAGGCTGCCGAAGAGACTACCGAGCTATCAGATGAAACTGCTAAATGCGAAGAAGGAAAATGTGAAGAAGGAAAAGACGCTAAGTGTGAAGAAGGGAAATGTGAAGAAGGAAAGTGTGAAGAAGGTAAAAAAGATGATGGAATGAAATGCGAGGAAGGAAAATGTGAAGAAGGTAAAAAATAATTTACTTTAAAAATATTTCAATTTAGAATTTTAAAAGAGTCGTTATTATAGCGACTCTTTTTTTATCAATCGATTTTATGTCGATTTAATGTTAATAACCTATTCCTATTATCTTATGCACGAAAATGAATGGCTGATTTCTCGAAAATTGTTTGTAAAAACATTGATACTTTCTGGAGTAGCACTTCAAATTCCATGGCTTCAATCGTGTGATCCAGAAGATAAAATTGGTTCCACTGAACCTTTATCATTGGAACAATTTAAAACTTTGAGAGCGGTACAAGATATATTGTTTCCTGCAGATGGCAACGGTCCTAGCGCGAGAGACATTAATGCAACAGCCTATTTAGTTTGGGTGTTGAACGATTCGAAATTAGATCCAGATGAAAACAATTACATCATTGAACAACTTGATAAGTTTGAAGTGGAATGTGATGCTTTACACGGAGATACATTCTTTAATTTATATCAAGAGAATCAGGAAGATTTTATTGCGTCCATATCAAATGAATCTTGGGGGAAGAAATGGCTATCAAAATTAATCACATTTATTTTTGAAGCATTATTGTTAGATCCTTCTTATGGAAGTAATACAAATGAAGTTGGATGGGAATGGTTAAGTCACAACCCTGGTCAACCACGACCTACCCAAGAGGTTTTATATCCTGAAATTTTCGAGAAGTTATGAAATACGATGTTTGCGTTATCGGAAGTGGAGCAGGAGCTGGGCCTGTAATTTATGAATTATCACGCGCTGGTTACAAAGTCGCTGTTCTGGAAAAAGGACCTTGGTTCAAAACAGAAGATTTTTCCAAGGATGAGATGGTGGCAACACGAAGAAGTGTTTACACCCCAAATTTAAAGGATGAAAGTCACGTTTTAGTGACGAAAAATGATGACGGAGATTGGATGAGTAGGTCTACTTATTCTTCGGGTAAAGATTTCTGGAATGGAAGCTGTGTTGGTGGTTCCTCCAATTTTATGAGTGCATATTTCCACCGTTTAAAGCCAAATGACTTTAGATTACTATCAGAATTTGGTCCGATTGATGGTGCAAATATTGCCGATTGGCCAATTACTTACAACGAAATGGAACCTTATTACTCAAAGGTAGAAAGTATGGTAGGCGTTTCAGGAAAAGTAGTTCCACATTCATTTTTAGAACCGCGCTCAACTCCAGATTTTCCTTACCCTGCATTGGGAGAAAATATTTTTTCATCTTGGTTAGATAAAGCGGCAACTAAATTGGATTATGAATTGATACCAGCGCCTCGTGGAATTTTATCACTACCAAAGGATGATAGAAACGCATGTTTTTATTCAAATTACTGTGGAAGTTACGGCTGTTCTTCGGATGCAAAGGGAAGTTCACGCGTTGCGCTCATCAATGAAGCGTTAAAAACAGGGAATTGTGAAATCTTACCGAACTCTAAGGTCTTTCACCTTGAAACGGATGGAAATGGTGAGATAATAAAGGCAAATTATTACAATAAGACAGGTGATAAACAATTTGTTGAAGCGAAACTTTTTGTAGTAGCAGCTCAAGCTGTTGAAACATCCCGTTTGCTATTAATGAGTAAGAATACCGAATTCGAAAATGGTTTATCTAATAATTCAGGACAAGTTGGAAAGAACATTGTTTTTTCTGGCGGCGGAATTGGTTCTGGGCAGTTATTTTTTGATGATTTGACAGCGGAAGACTCGAAATCTTTGGATTCGAAAGGTCTTTTTATCAACCGTGCTTTGCAACAATGGTACGAAATTGATGACCCGAAATTTGGTGGTAGATCAAAAGGAGGAACAATTGATTTCGTCAGTGAACATGCAAATGCTGTTACAAAAGCAGTTAAATTAAAGTACGATGGCGACAAGTTATTGTACGGAAGCTCTTTGAAAGATAAGCTGAAAAACTACTTTAAGGAACAACGAAAACTAAAATTTGAAATATTTGTTGATTGGTTACCAAACGATTATTGTAAGGTTGAGTTATCTAATGACGTCAAAGACAAATGGGGTGATCCGGTAGCTAAAATTTGGCTTGGATACCATGAACATGATTTAAAAGTGGGAAGATACTTAGCAGAAAAAGCAGAAGCCTTATTTAAGGAAGTTGGAATGAAGAATGTACAATCGTCGATTAGCGGTGGTGTTTCAGCAAACTTGCAAGCAGGTGGTTGCCGGTTTGGGAACGATCCGAAAACTTCGGTACTTGACAAAAACTGTAAATCTCATGAAGTGAAAAATTTATATATCACCGATGGAAGTTTTATGCCAACAGGAGGAAGCGTAACCTACACATTTTCTATTTATGCCAATTCATTTCGTGTTGCTGATCAGATTCTCCAAGACCCTATTTTGAAAAAGTAAATTAGTATTAATTTTCACCTAAACCATTGAGTTATTAAAAAGATTATCAGTAAGTACCACAATTTATTAGGTAAGTTAACAGACCTTCCAATGTTGATTTTTAGAGCTGTTTTAGTTTATGGGTTCTTTTCTCCAGCATTGTACAAAATTTCAGATTTTGCAGGAACTGCAAGTTGGTTCGAAAGTTTAGGAATGCCATTACCTTCATTGAATGCCTACTTGGCTGGAATCACAGAATTTGCTGGAGTTATTTTGCTGACCTTAGGTTTGGGAACGCGATTAATTTCTTTTCCCTTGATAATTACTATGATTGTAGCAATTTTTACCGTGCATATTGGAAACGGTTTTCCAGCAATTCACAATGGAATTGAAATTCCGTTGTACTTTATCTTCATGCTTCTTACTTTAATGGTTTATGGACCAGGAAAATTAAGCATCGATTATTTAATTCAAAGAAGGAAAAAATAATTAATTCGAACATTGCTCTAATCATATTTTATCTTTGTTGTAATGCAAGGATTTGAAAAAGTATTGATTATTGGCAAAGTATGGCCTGAACCGAAATCATCGGCAGCAGGGATACGTATGATGCAGTTGATAGACTTTTTTCAAAAAGAAGGAACTGAAATTGTTTTTGCGTCGACTGCGAATGAATCTGATTTTCAAGAAAAGTTAACCATTCAAGCGGTAACGATTCAATTGAATTCAGATTCTTTTGATGATTTCATTCTTGAATTAAAGCCAAATGCTGTGATTTTTGACCGTTTTATGACGGAAGAGCAATTTGGTTGGCGCGTGATGGAAAAATGTCCAGATGCTATTCGAATTTTGAATTCTGAAGATTTGCATTGCTTGAGATTTGCCCGACAAGAGTCAATTAAGATAGACGGAACATTGAATCACGTTGAGTTGTTCAATGAAAAGGCGTTTAGAGAAGTTGCGTCGATTTATCGCTGCGATATCTCATTGATGGTTTCTGATCGTGAGATTGATTTGCTAACATCTGAATTTGGTGTTCCAAAGTATAAACTATATTACTTGCCCTTGTGCGCGGAAAATAAGAGATTAAATGTTCTTCCCTTTTCAGAACGGGAAGATTACGTGTTCATCGGGAACTTTTTACACGAACCGAATTTGGATGCTTTGCGATTTTTAAAAACGGACATTTGGCCACTTATTCGCGCTAAAAAGCCTGATGCTATTTTAAATGTTTACGGTGCCTACCCAAGTCTGAAGGTAACATATTTACACAATGCAAAAGAAGGGTTTCTGGTTCACGGAAGAGCAGAAGACGCGTTGGAAGTGATTGGTAAGGCGAGCGTTTGTCTTGTTCCAGTTCGATTTGGTGCTGGAATTAAAGGCAAGATTTTGGATGCAATGCAAGTTGGAACTCCAGTTGTTACAACAAGCATAGGAGCAGAAGCAATGTCAATCAACAATAAATTCAATGGTAGAATTGCAGATGATGTACAAAATTTTGCAAATGCAGCAGTAGAATTGTCTCAAAACGAAGTAGAGTGGAAGAGAGCCCAGCAAACAGGGTTTGAAATTATTTCTACAAAGTTTTTAAAAGAGACTTATTACCCTTTATTTAAAAATGATTTAGAAGACTTGATTCTTCAAATTCAAACACTTCGAAAACGAGATTTCACTTCGCTTTTACTTCAACAACAAAGTGTGTTAAGTACAAAGTACATGTCGAAATGGATAGAAGCGAAGAATAAAAAAAATTAAGCGTTAAGAGCTGCTAAAAATAGTTCGACTGTTGCATAATGTTTCGTTTCAACATCTTGAATGTGTTGCATGAAATCGGATTTCCCTTTGATAACACCAATCCTTACTTTTTCAGAATTTTCATCAAATCCGGCTGCTTTTTTCAATGAATTAGTAGCGAGTTCAACTCCAATCATAAATTGTTTTTCATGTTTACCAGACGATTGAGTGATTCTATTGATTGACTTTTCATTTAAACAACCAATAAATGTCGCTGCAATTCCAATTCCACGCCAAAAATCGGAATGTCTGTGGTTAGGGAAAAGTTCAATGTTCCTTTCTAATCGTTCAACATCACCATGTGCTAAATAATATAAAAAACGTCCAATCCCTTGATTGTATCCAGCGTAAAGTTCTTCTGGAATTTGAGTTGGAAATGACATGTTTCGTATAGCTTCTCTCCTTCGAAATAAGCCACTGTAATAACCAAAACCATCCAATACGCGCAATTGCCACTTTGGATCGATAGATATTAGGTATTGCTGAATAGGAAGTTGTAACTCAGCCAATGCCCAGCCCAATCCAATGTGAATTTGAGAAAGGTAATTTTTTCCTTTCGTAGAACTAAATAAATGCCAATCAATTAGCGAATCTCTATTTTTTATTGAAGTCATTGCAATGGACATCGAACACCCTTCAAATGCAACAGAGGTGTATTCATTTGACAATGAAGTTTCAAAGTGGTACTCATTCTTAATCCCACTCAATTCACCTTCTAACTTTCCAATTTGAAAAGCTTCTTGTAATTTATAAATTCGCTCTTCAACAGTCATTTACTTCAACGTATAATACCACATAATAGCAAGTCCTTCTTTCACTTGGTCTCGTGCAATCACCCCATTTTCGTTTTCTTCTGGTTTTGTTTTCAATGTCATTGTGTAGGGATCAACTTTCATGTCCATGCTAGTTCCATAAACTTGATTACTCATTAAACGGAAAAGTTCACTTGCAATTTCTTCAAGTAAGACAACATTTTCATTTACTTTTTGAACTAATTCTCGTGGAGAATAACGCTCGTCTAGTCCAATGTGTAAATCTCTCAAATAACCAATGTCAAATGGGTCAATATATCGATCTTCAAACTGTTGCGTGTCGTATTTCGACCATTCTAGCAGTAATGTTTGAACTTGAATACTCAAACGACCAAATTTTTGTCCACCTCCGTTTTCACTTGCGAATAGGTTTTTCAATACCATTAACTTTGTAAATCCGTCGTTGGTAAAAAGCAATGTTGGAACTCCCCAATAAATAGCCCAATCCCAAAATATCTTCAAAATCATTGTTTGAGTCAAGCCCCACATTGGGTATTTGTCTTCGTACAACGGAACCCAATTATTGAAAATAGCGAACAAGGTTTTTTCGTAAACATCAGTATGAAGCGTGATATCTTCTCCCGCCATGTCACGTGCAATTAAATCAGATATCAACGTATTATTCAAGGCAATAAAATCCGTCCCAGGAGAATAAAATGCGTCCAAGAAAACTCCTGACTCTCCAGAAAGTGCCCAGCGCTCGTGAGAATATAATTTTTCTGAGTTCAATGCGAAATGCTTCAATATTTTGAAGTCTAAAATATCTTCTTTGCGTGGTTCAATGTTTTGGAAACAAATTGGTTCGTTGACTTTTAACCAATCCATTGCTTTGTCCAGCGTGTTGTATGTGTCAAAAGGATGTGTCGCTGGATCGGCAACAATTCCAACGCTTGTATTACCTGTCGCCAAAGGAATGAGCCACACCCAATATCCTTTGTCCATAAAGTGGATAGTTCCTAAACGTCTCAATCCTGGTTCAAGAAGTGAATTCCATTCTTTATTGTCGGACCATTCGTCGACATTTAAATCGCCTTTGATTCTAAACCAAGCAGCACAAACAGCGTGACTTATTTCTTTCTTTAATCCTAATTTTCTTTTCAAAAAACTTGCTCTTCCTGTTGAATCAATAACCCAGCGAGCGGTTATTTTTTTATCCTCATTTTGATGATTGAACTCAACAGTATGTCCGGCAGGATCGAATTCAACTTCATTCGCCTTTGCTCCGAGTAATACTTCTATTCCATTTTCTTGACATAATTCAGTCAATTTATTTTCAAACGTTCCACGGTCAATTTGGTGACTTGGAACAGGAAGTAACTCGCGAGGACCTAACTCTACCCGTCTTGAAATATCATTTTTATGTTGAGGAGAAAAGAAGAAGCGCAAGCCATGTTTTGGCAATTGATGCTCGTCCATGTAGTCTTTTAAATCTAGTACTTCGCGAATGTAATGCGTTCCTAATTCAACCGTTGATTCTCCCACTTTATGTGCAGCTTCTGGAGCTCCACCATCTCTTCGTTCTATAATAACGATGGAAGCTGAAGGAAGTGCTTTTTTAGTTTGTAAAGCAAGTGTTAGTCCAGCTAAACCACCGCCAAGAATAGCTACATCATAGGAATTGTTCATGCGAAATCAATTAGTTAACATTAGTTCTGAGTCAAAATTAATCAAAACTTAATAAGAAGAAATTTATTCGGTTATATTTAAGGTTAAAATGTAGTAAATAATGGCTGATTTTTTGGTTTTTGGACATCGTGGTGCAAAAGGTTATGTGATGGAAAATACCATTGCTTCCATAGAATATGCGCTAAATCTAGGGGTGAATGCCATCGAAATTGATGTTTATCGTTGTGCATCAGGTGAATTGGTTGTTTTTCACGACGAAACTTTAGAACGTGTTTCAACACGAATCAATCGAATTGAGGATTTAAAACTTGATGAAATTCGGCTGTTACTTTTGCACGGTGGCTATTCCATTCCAACATTAGAAGAAGTACTTGTTTTCATTACAAATCGGGCAGTGTTGAATGTCGAATTGAAAGGAAAAAATACTGCTTTAGAAGCATTTAATTGCATTGAAAAAATGCGTAAGCAAGGAGTAATAGATGTGAAAAACATCATCATTTCAAGTTTTCACGATGAAGAGCTAATTATGTACAGAGAATTGGATGAGAAAATTAAAATAGGTGTTCTTACAAGAAATGATATCGAGGAAGATATCGAATTGGCAAAATCCTTGAACGCTTATTCAATTCATCCTTTTTATAAGCACGTAGATCGAGATTTAGTAAAACGTTTGCACGCACTGAAATTTAAAGTTTTCCCATTTACTGTCAATGATGTAGAAGACATTGAAGAGTTTATTGTGAATGGAGTAGATGGACTTTTTTGTGATTATCCAGATAGAGTTTTGTTTATTAGGTAGTTAAAAAATATCATCTTTCAAAAAAACAACATGATACAAGGAGCAATTATTGGTGCAGTAGTAGTATTGGTTATATACTTCATGCAAAAATCCAAAGAGAAAAAAACAAAAGAAAACTATAGATTGGACGATCATTTATTGAATAAAAAATAATTTTCAATTGATTTATTTCTTTGTCTGATAAAACTTTCCGTTGTACAGCACTACTTCGGCGTTTCCAATTTTTAGTTTTTTTCCTTCACCCATTGTCGCCAGATCAGTTAGGTCACCTTCCATTGTGTGAACTGAGCCGCCAGTCGCTCGGGCTAAATCCAAATAGTTTGTGTTGATACTCGCGTTTACTCCACAGATAATAATACGTAGTGGAACTTTTTGAGCTTTTAAATAGCTAACCAATTGCATGTCGCAAGGATCCTCCCAGTTATCAGCAATCATTATCACTTTTCCTTTTCCATCCGGAAATTCTTTAATTGCCCTACATACGGCTTCTAAATTATTTTCAATGTGATGTCCATCTTTCATAGCGGTTGTTGCTACTTCCATGACTTTTTTGAAATCACCTGAGCTGGCTGACCACATTCCTGTTTTATCTTCTCGTACGGTTTCATTGGTGCTTTTTTCATCATCGTCATTAAAGAAAACAATGTCCTTCATATTGCGCAGTTTCTGATTTGCCTTAATCCACAATAACAGTTGAGCGGTGTAAGGCGACATACTCCCTGTTACATCACATACAACCAACATGTCCTTCCATTCTGTTTTATTCCGTTCAAAAACTTTCAGAAGCGTAGAATCTTCTGGTTTTGTCTTGCCGTTAATTATATCTTGAATGAGTTTGTTCTCTGCGCAGTTTGTGGGCATTTCACGATAGTAGATTACAAATCCGTGAAAGTAGTTTTGAATTCCCCCAGTTTTTGCAACGCCTGTTTGCTTAACAATTCGCCAACTAACGATATTACGATTAAAAGCGTCAGGTAGGGCAGAGTAGAGCTCGATTAAACGGCGTTTATTGAGTTCAGTAAAGTCTGCACCTTGTGGATAATCGGAATACACAAGGTCGATAGCAACGATAGTTTCCTTGCGAAGCAATTCTGCTGCACGTTCATTTCCAAAATGATGACTTCCAGGAGCCATTTTTAAGTGTTGAACTTTGAATTCGTTGTCGATTGGTTCGTATTTATCTATCAGCACAGTATCTTTGAGACCTATATTCATTTTCATGTGAACTTGTGAAAATCCAACAAAATTAAAACCGATAAGAACGAGAGAGAGCAGAAAATTTTTCATGGCTTGAGAATTAAGAGTTGTACATCTATAATCCCAAATCATGAAAAAAGTAACAGTTATTAATTATAAGGTCTCCCAGACTCCAACTAAACGTTTAAATTCTTTATTCACCTGATTTACACCAATTGCACCTCCAGCATAACCTTTGGTTTCTTTGTATAAAGTTGCAGTTGTTAATCTTCCTTGGTTCGAAATTGTTACTTCCCAAGTAAAACGTTTAACGAATGCTCCTAAAAGAATACGCATAATTTTACTTCCTTTTCCGTACTTTCCTTTCAATTGAGTTCCTTCTTCTAAAGCATACCCATCTTTCCGTAAATAGGCTATTCACTTTTGACGCAATTGTATCTTCTGACGTTCCTTCAAATGAGAAAATTGCTACGTCTTTTGTGCCTACTGGAGATTTTGTGTCCACATTTTTTAAGTCATGATCTAATACTTCTTCTATGATTGTTTTGAATAGTGTAAGTTTAATTGAGAACAATATATAAAATGAAATCAGAAATTGTGGTTGATAGTTATGAACTAAAGGTTAATATTTAACGTACTTTTGTCGCGAATGAGCACAATAAAATCCAAAGATCCGTATGCGGCCTTTCGAGTAAAGGAGTTTAAAAGCTTTTTGGTCATTCGCTTTGCGATGGTGTTTGCTTGGTCAATGCAATTTATTGTCATCGAATGGGAAGTTTATAGCATCACGAAAGATCCACTTTCGCTTGGGTTAATCGGACTTTTGGAAATCATACCTTCTTTATCTGTCGCTTTGTTTGCCGGGCATTTTGTTGATCAGAATGAAAAACGAGGATTACTCATGAAATGTCTGTTGGGATTTTCAATTATCAGTCTCGCCCTCGTATTTTTAACGTGGGAAGGAACAGCAGAAATCTTATCGAAAAATCAAGTGCTGTGGGGGATTTATGCCTGTGTGTTTGTTGGAGGAATTGTCCGAGCATTTATTGGACCAACCATTTTTTCTTTAATGAGTTTAATCGTTCCTAAAAACCTTTATGCAAATGCTGCAACATGGAGCAGTTCTGCTTGGCAGATGGGTTCTGTTGTTGGACCTGCCTTGGCAGGATTTACAATTCTATGGTTTGGAGTATCTTGGTCGCTGGCAATTGTACTTCTATTCTCCTTAATCGCTTTGGTGTTCCTATTCAGTATTGAAGTGAAACCAATTATCAACAAAAAGATTGGAGAGCCAATCATCGAAAGTTTGAAAGAAGGTGTTCGCTTTGTGTTTAAAACCAAAGAAATTTTAGGCGCACTGACCTTAGATATGGTGGCAGTTTTATTTGGAGGCGCGTTAGCATTACTGCCTATTTTTGCAACGGATATTTTAGGTGTTGGGGCATTAGGGTTTGGGATATTGAGAGCAGCTCCTGCAGTTGGTTCGTTTTTAACAATATTAATAGTTGCATATTATCCAATTCGCAAGAACGCCGGATTGAAACTGATGTTCGCCATATCAGGATTCGGATTGAGTATGATTTTGTTTGGATGGTCAGAATGGTTTATTATTTCCATTATTGCGTTATTCTTGAGTGGCGTAACAGATGGGGTTTCCGTAGTTGTTCGCAACACTATTTTACAAATTTATACTCCTGATGATATGAGAGGTAGAGTAGCATCAGTAAACTCGATGTTTGTCGGATCGTCTAATGAGCTCGGAGCGTTTGAAAGTGGCGTGACTGCAAAACTATTTGGAACTGTTCGTGCTGTGATTGGTGGAGGAATTATGACGATTTTAATTGTCACCTACACAGGATTCAAAATTCCGAAATTGAGGAAGTTAGAATTTACTGATCAGGACTAAGGAATAATTATTAATTTCGAATTGATTTAGCGTGATCGACTCTAATTAATGGTACTACTTTAATTATTTCACTAATAGTTACGATAATATCTCGCTAATGCCCATAGCGGAAATACATTTCGATACGAAGTATAGGTCTCCATGCAATTTCCATTGAATACACCTGAAATTCCTTCTTGCGGAAAATCACCATTAATTTCTTGACGAGAAAGTATGAATTCAACTCCTTTTTTGATTGCTTTTTCATCTGGGTGCTTTGCTTTCATTAAAGATAATAATGCCCAAGCTGTATTGATGATTTGCCCGTCTTCGTGCTCAATGTATTTGTGCTGTACACACGATTCAAATGATTCTCCCCAACTGCCATCTGTCCGTTGTTTACTCAATAAAAACGCACAAGCATCTTGAATTGATTTTGCAGGAGAATTATTTTCGTAACCTTCTTGTCCTGTGCTTAGTAATCCTTCAATTCCAAACCACGTTCCGTAAGTGTAACAAACGCCCCAGCATCCGTACCAAGAACCATCTGAATCTTGTTTGGATTGTATAAATTTACCTCCCCGCGCTAAAGCTTGCTCGATTTCTTCTTTTCGATAATTGTGATTTTTAGCAAATTCCTTAAGTCCTTGCATTGTTGCAGAAGAACATTCAGTATATGTTACTTCAGTCATTATATTTTCAAACAACATGGCAGGGTTCAAAGCTTCGATCCATTTTGGTGCACGTTGTTTCTCATAAGAAGCCCAACCGCCATCTTTATTTTGCATGAACAATAGCCAATCAACTGCTGGCTTTAATCGCTCAACATCAATGTGATTTTGTTTTTTGACGTGCTCCTTGTTATTGTACAATAAAGCGGTTTTCATTCCCTCAGATGTGCAGTCACTTACAGCCCAAGCGTGATCAATCGTTGAGAAAGGCCAACAACCAATTGTCGTATCCCTCCAGTATTTTTTATGCGCTAGTGGATCACGATCAATTTGTGTAATATCCATAAAGTGGTAAATCTTTTCAGCCATATCCACAAAGTCAGTTTCCATGTCGGCCTCTAACAGCGCTTGACCGACAAAAGCAGTATCCCACAACTGTGAACCGTTATACCCACCCATTTTAGCCCCATCTTCAGCAATCCACAAATAATCTTGCCAACGCTTCACGTGATTTTGAAATTGTTCAGAATCTTTTCCATAGTTGTGCCAAACGCAAATAGAATTTATGGCTTGACTTACAGGTCCAATGTTGATATAACGTGTGTGAATGTCTTCGTGATCAATGTAATCTTCGACGTATTTGAGTGCTTTTTCCCGAAACCACTTTGAATAAATACGTTCATAGGCGTTTGCAATGCTACTCAATCGATGATACCATTTATTCACTGGGTGAAAGATGTCAATTTCACAAGCTTCACGGCGTGCTTTTTTCCAGTTGATTTCTTTGTGCGGCGTCACGTAAATTTCTTCACGTAACTTTTCAAGAAATGGTGTTAATTCAGCAGTTACTTTTTTACCGAAGCAATAAGACATTGGTAAGAAAATCATTCTGTTGTGGCACCAATATTTTCCGGGATGAAAAGGAGTCCATTTTGGGAGTTTCCACATCTCTGGTAAAAGCGCATCGTTTCCTTTCCAATCGTATACGTTTAATAGTGATAAGTAGAACTTACCCCATTGTGGAATCTTAATTGCACCACCATTGCTTAAAATCCATTCTTGTGCTCGTTTCAAGTCAGGATGAGACAAATCTTCACCCAATATTCGAAGGGTAACATATTGCATTACCGTTCCGAACATCGTTGAATGTCCTTCGATGTGCAATCCCCAGCCACCATCTTCATTCTGATGGTTCCACAAGTTGCGCTTCATCAGCACTTGCATTGGTTTTTCAAAAGGCGTTTCTGTGATGTAAGACGCGATGATCAATCCTGGGATTAGAAAAAGCGGACCACCGTAATCTCCAGCCCAATTTCCATCAGGTTCTTGTAATGTTTCGTAAAATGAAAATCCGTTTAATAAACCAATTCGTGTCCGTTCTTCAAGCGAAAGAGAATTGTCAAAAGGTGTTAGCTTTGGCTCGCCAACTTGCTTGTTACGAATGTGACGAAAAACACGGTCAGCCGAATTCGGGTTTATCTTTTTATCGAAAATATATGCTTTATCAAATGCCTCTAAAAAAGCTTTCCCTTCGGCTTTTTCCCAATCAGATTCGCGTTCAATTATTCCCTTTAATTCTTCCGGAATTTTAAATTGCCAAGCTTGTTGTCCATTTTTAGACAAAAACTTCCACGAGTCCCAGAAATAAGACTGGTCTTTTTCAGAGAAATTCATTCCTATTAAATTAAGTTGTTCTGCGAAGCATTATTTCACCTAATTCAATCAATTTTTGTTTGTTTTCTTCAGAAAGACTAGATGACATTACAGCTTCAACTGATTTGTCGTGCAATTCTTCCATTTTATCCAATGCAATTTTTCCTGCACCAACTTCTTTGAAAATAGCTTGGAAACCATTGATTTTTAGCTCTTCATTTTTCTCTTCAAATAGCGATATCATTCGTTCTTTTTGTTCTGCATTCGCGTTTTGCATTGCATTAATTAATAAGAATGTCTTTTTATTCAATAAGATATCACCACCAATGCGTTTTCCAAACGAGTCATCGCCAAATGAATCTAAGTAATCATCCATTATTTGGAAAGCCAATCCAGTATATAATCCAAAGTCATATAATTTTCTCTGATCGTCTTTAGACGCATTTCCTAATATTGCTCCAATTTCACAAGCAGATCCAAACAATACAGACGTCTTCAAACGAATCATGTTCATGTATTCTTCGACTGAAACATTCTCTTGAACTTCAAACTGCATGTCGTATTGCTGTCCTTCCATTACTTCCTTCGCCATTGTTAGGAAGCTTTCGATTAGATCTGCTGATTTAGCTTCGTTTCCTTTAATCAATAAGCCCACTGAGTGCGGAAGCATCGCATCGCCAGTAACAATAGCTTTATCCATTCCATACTTTTCGTGAACCGTGATTTTCCCTCTTCTTAATGACGCTTTATCCATTATGTCATCATGCACCAATGTAAAGTTATGGAAGACTTCAATTGCGATCGCAGCTGACATTGCATTCTCATTACTTACACCAAATCCACTTGCGGCCATTAATACCATAATAGGTCGTAAACGCTTTCCTTCAAGCGTCATAATATGGTATGTTGAATCTGCTAGATTACTTGGGAATCCTTCCAAAGCTTTCGTCTCTAGAAATTGAATAATAGCGTCTTTTTGGATTTTCAAATCCTCTTTTATTGTCGTTGCAGTCATAATTTAATATCTATAAATAATTTCTAATTCTTCCCCTTTTAATTTTTGTTTTGTTTCCTTCCACCTCTCAGTAAATCCAATCATATATCCGCCACCGCCAGATCCACAGATTTTCAAGAAATAATCACTGTTTTCAAGTCCATTATCAACAATACCTTGATACTTTTCAGGAATAAGGTAACTCATTTCTTGGCGTTGAAATCGTACAATACCGTCAAGATTTTTATAAAAACCTTCCGTATTTCCACTTAAAAAATCATTAATACCATCATTAGTGTGTTGAATTAATTTGTTCTCAAGCTTCGCTTTGAAAGATGCTTCTTCGCACGCCAAATTAAATTTATTCACCAAGTTTTCTGTATTACGAGCAACTTGCGTATTGACTAAAAAGATGACGTTTTTTCCACTTTTGTTGTAAGTCGGAATTTCAACTTTAACAAGATCTTTGTTGGACTTAAGTAAAAGCGGTTCATTTATGATAATACTCAAAGGATCAATTCCTGAGCTTGTTCCATGAAAATAACCCTCCATTCCACCTAGATAGCTTTTCAAACTTTGGATTTTTTCCATTGTTATTTCCTTCAGGCCATCTTTGAACTCTCCAGCTTTTTCTAGGTATCTTAAAAATACCACTGCAACTAATGCTCCTGAACTACCAAGACCAAATCCTTGCGGAATATTACTTCGAAAAAACAAACCTTTGTCAAGTTCTTGAGCAAGTTGTGTCATGTTTAATTTAAACGAATCGTCCGCATGATTTTCTACAATGTGCTTACAAAATTCCCTAATTCCTTTATTGGACAAAACCGCAATTGCACTTTCTTCCAAGTTCTTAGGATAGCACAGTTTTCCTGAAAATTTACTGAATGGGATTGTGAGTGCCATGCTATTGTGCAGCACACTATATTCTCCAAACATCAGTACTTTTGAATTAACTATTTCCATTTCTTAAGAATTCATTTTTTGAGGACCTTGACCTTCTTGATCATAGATTACTTTTTTGTATGTATCAGCCAATTCATTCTTTATAAACGCTTCAACTTCAACTTCATATTCTTTTGGGTAAAGTACATGAACATTTGGTCCAGCATCTAAAGTGAAGCAAACTGGCACATTATTCTCTTTACGGAATTCCATCAATCGTTCAATTGCTGTGATCGTTCCTGGTTTTACCAATAGATAGTAATCCATTGAACACATCATCATGGCGTGTAACGTCAATGCTTCTGATTCACACATGTGAATAAAAGCATCCATATTTCCTATTTTTAAAATCTCAATCAATTCAGACGTTCTTTCATTCGCTTGTTTGAAACGATTTTCGGCGTAAGGATGGTTGTTCATCAATGAGTGTCCAACAGAACTTGAAACTTTTTTCGGTTCATCTTCTACAATTAAAATCGCATCTTTCATCGATTGAAAAGTAGGGTGGATGTCAGTCACTTCAATCGCATGTTCGTTTGATGAATTAGTGATAGCAGGATTTTCTCCCCACATCGCATAACGAGAAAACATACTTCGTGATGCACTTCCACTTCCTAATCGAGCTAAATTACTCGCTGTGTTGTAAAAGTTTGCGTCTTTTTCTTTTCCTTCTAATTCATATGAAATATCTAACAATGCCAATGAAATTGCTCCAAATGCAGATGCAGAAGAAGCGATTCCAGCAGAGTGAGGAAAGCTATTTGTTGAATGAATTGTAATAGCGTTGTTTTCTAAGAAGGGGAAAAACGAACGATTGTCAACCAGGAATTTGGAAACACGTGCACCAAACTGCTCATTCAACTCACCTTCAAAGTAATAGGCCAATTGCACAATATCGTTAGATGTTTTAGTAGATAATTCGGCTTCGACTTCTGTAAATGAATTTGACAATGTTAAGCTTAAAGACGAGTTGCAAGGAATTTGAACTCCTTTTTTACCCCAATACTTAACAATAGCAATATTGGACGGACAACGCCATGTTACTTTTACCTGATTCATAACTTCCTTACGATTTTCCATTTATTTTATTAATTCTTGATATGTTAGTAGTGTGTCATATTCCTTTTCACGGAAATACGATTTTGCGGTTTCTAAATCTCTGTAGGTTGCAAGGAAAAAATCTCCTCCCCAAGCACCTAAGGACTTTATACTATATGGGTAATCGGTAAACAAACGCTCTTTTAATTTTTCACTTCCAATGATGTTGGAAACTAAATTTTCCGAGTCATTTAGATACTTTTCAAACTCATCGATATTATTTGTTTCAATACTTTTTTTAATGATGGAATTCATTGTAGAAACATCTTTATCTTCAACTTCGGCACCTTTGAAACGCTTTATTTCTTCTCTGGAATTCTGTTTGTTTCCAAGGTAAACGAATAGCATATGTTCTGTAATGGAATTTGCTAAATGCACTTCCTTTTTTGTTGCACCATTCGCATAAAGAATAGTTTTTTCTGCAGTTGCGCAAGCTACATCATAGCCAGATCCGCCAAAGGAAGATTGAAGTAATTTTTTTGAATCTACTCCAGACCATTGACTCAACAAACTAATTAGGGTCGAACTTGAACCTAGGCCCCAATTCAGTTCAAAATTAGCTTCAGCTTTAAATTGTTGAATTAAATTTAATGACGGTTTTTCGTTTTGAATAATTTTGAATAAATCTCTTAAAATAGCAGCAACTTTTGGGTCATTGGTTTCTAAGATGGACAAGTTGTTGTCCATGGTAACGTGAAACCACATTCCATTTTTATCGTAGCTTTCCCATTTTAGATTATCAGATTTACCAATTGACAGTGCTTGACCAAACTTTAAAGGAAAAGCCAAGCAATCTGAACCTTTTAGAACCAAATACTCACCAAATAACATCAACTTCCCTGATGCCGTATATTTATTTATTGTAGTGCTCAGAACTATTAATTATGCTGTTTCAAGCGATTCTACATACGAACGCACTGCCGACACGGAGACATTTTTATTCTTAAAGTGATCAACGACTTTATCCTTATCATTCTTATTTACTTCCAACTGATTCATGATGTTGAACAAGTGCATTTTCATATGTCCTTGTTGAATACCAGTAGTTGTTAATGATTTAACTGCTCCGAAATTATTGGCTAAACCAGCAGCTGCCGCAATTCCCATTAACTCACGAGCACTTGGGAAGTCAAGAATTTCATGTGATAATTTCACTAATGGATGAAGGTTTGTAAGTCCACCCACAACTCCCAATGCCAATGGTAATGTCAGTTCAAAACGGAAAACACCGCTCTCAACTGTACATTTTGTAAGCGATGTGTAGCTACCGTTAATACTAGCGTATGCATGACCACAAGCTTCTACGGCTCTAAAGTCATTACCAGTTGCCAATACAACAGAATCAACTCCGTTGTAAATTCCTTTATTATGCGTTGCAGCGCGGTAAGGATCAACTTGTGCAATTCTTACAGCTGTATGGAATTTTTTAGCGAATTCTTCACCTGAAATTCCAGGTACGATTTCATCTAAGTTTTTAACATCAGTTTCTACCCAGCATTTTACAACACAATTTGGTGTAAGGTTGGAAAGGATGGACATAATAATTTCTAAACCATCGTTTTTGAATTCGGATTGATTTAAATGCCATTGTCTAAAGATGTCGGCAAATTTTTCAAGACAAGAATTCACGAAATTTGCGCCCATGGAATCGATGGTCTCAAACGTTACGAACAATTGCATCAAACCTGGTTCTTTATCTGATAAGTCTTTTAATACGATATCTTTAATTCCACCACCACGTTTGCGCATGTTGGCAGTAATTTCAGCTGAACCATCCAATAATAGCTGTTTTAACTCTTCAAATCTATTTTTAAGTTTTTGAACCTCATCGTGCCATAAAAAATGAACTTGACCAACTTTTGTTGTGCCCACAATTTCTGTGTGAAATCCACCTAAATTGTACCAAAACTTAGCGCTTTTTGAAGCAGCTGCAACAACAGAACTTTCTTCGATAACCATAGGAACGGCGAATGTTTTACCGTTGATTAAGAAGTTTGGTGCAATGCTGTAAGGCAAGTGAAAATTGGATATAGTATTTTCACTAAACTCATTTATAACTTCTTGAATTTTTTCATCAGAATGATCAAAGCTTTTAAATGTTTCGACTGTATCTTTTGGCGACTTAAAGAATTCACTAATAGCCTCCAATTTCTGCTGCTTGTTCTTTTTAGAGAACCCTTCCATTAATTTTCTCATTATCTGATTTTTAAGAATTTATGAGCCATTAATAACCCTTTAATTTGTGTTTGAGCGAATGTATCGAGCGCTTCCTGTGATTCATTTGCATATTTTAAAAATGGTGCCGCTTGTCCATAAATGGCAGGCAATTGCGCTTTCGATGTTAAATAGAAACCGTCTAAAAAGTTTTTAACACCACCGCTAATAATTACATTATTACACTTACGTTGATCACCTAGGTCTTGGATTGCTTTATTTAAGAAATCTACCATATCATTTGCAGAATGGCCCAGTGCTATCACGTCTTCATAATGTTTTTGCATAGGTTCATTTCTCAGCAATTCCAATTTAGAAAAGTTGGTTCCACCATTTGCAGCAAAATCAACTGCTAAAATTGGCAGTTTTAATAACTCCTTCATGCTTTCTGGTCCAAAACCTTGTCCGACTTCTTTTACAATAATGTCGCAATCAATTTCATTCAATAATTGTTTGATTGTAGTTAACGGTGAACGTTGAATTAAGTCTCCCTCTGGTTGTAACCATTCTTGCAAAGGGTTAACATGAACGATTAATCCATCAGCATCTAATTTAGTGACCAATGCCTTCAATTTAGAAGCTTGCCCTTTGTCTATTAATCGTTCAATTTGTGCAATTCCAACATTTGCGAATAGAGGAGAAGCATCTCCTAGTAATGGGCGCAGGTTGAAATCGTCGAAATAAGTATTGTCTTCCAATATCATTCGGCAAGAACCTAAACCCATTCCAAAGCCGTATTTATTCGCGGTTTTTGCAAGCATTTTATTGATTGGTCCAGCTGTAGAAGTTCCACCTGTCATACTTGAAATCCAAATAGGATAGCGCATCGTCTTTTTACCTAAAAGAATAGGTAGATCGGACTGAAGTGGATGGCCTTCCAACATCGGTTCGTAGTAAAAGCGATCATCGGTTAAGGCGCTTTGAGATGCAAAGGCCAAATCCAAATGATTTTGTTTTCGTATGTCTGCCGCTTCTAGCGATTCGTGTTCAATATTTTCCATTAGATAATTGCTGGAACCTCTTCGTCTTTTAGTATTGGACGAATAATTCTGGTTGCATTTTTATATAAACGAAATTGTTTACTTGGTTTTGTAATAAAATGTATCGGGTGCTGCATCGCCACTTTAAAAAAGTGTTTTAACAGAAATTTTTTACTTTTGTTTATTCCGGCTAAAATTGCCAAAGGTCCGGTTGCTTTTTCGCCTCCCTTTTGAAGGTATTCGAAGCAAGCGTCTTTCAAATCATCGTCGATAAAAACTTTGTACAAAGCATTTGCTAAAATATTTATGGTTTCAACTCCTTTGCCTCTCGTTTTATAATAGTCATTAACGGCTTGTTCCAGTTTTATTTCATCCTGAAAATTAATGTTTGTTAATTCTCTATTCAAGCATAGAATATCTGTAAATGAAGCGGTCATTCCACCGCCCGTCAATGGATGTCTCATATTTAGCGAATCACCAAGTAATGCAGCACCACGTTTTCTGAATGCTTGACCTTTCATAGAATGGTTTGGCATGACTTTTAGTTCATCTTCATCAATTGCTTTATTGAAAGCATCTACCATTTCTGTTGGCAATGCTTTAATTACTTTTGCTTTTAATTCCTCGATGGATTTTGCTCCCATTTTTGGTGGTTTCCCTCCAGGGTAATCAATCAAAATCCGGTATGCATCTTTGTGGATAGGGTAGACCAAAATAGGAGATTCACCGCTAATAATCATGTGACCGTAAGATGGAAATTCTAAATTCAAATCTTTTATAACAAGCCCTATAAAATAGGAGCTAACTTGCTTGTTTACTTTGCTTAACTTATCACGCAAAGTAGACATTGGTCCATCGCAAACAACAGTTAAATTGGCTAGTTGAGTAAAAATTGATCCGTCTGCAGTAGTATAACGTACTCCAGAAACGCTACCATTGTTTTCCAAGATTTCAGTAACATTTCCCTGAATTAAGGTAATGTTTTCTCTTTTCTTTAATTCTTCTCGAATGTTAGTTAGAAATTTACCGTTTCTAAGCCCAATTCCTTTTATGCCTTTTTGTACTTCGTCGTAATTGATTGTAAAGTGATCATTTCCTTTAATCAGGTGGTAACCATTTATCTCCTGCGCATCAATTCCATCGATAAGATGAATTAAGCCTAACTCCTTCAATGCCTGAACTCCTCCAGGCTGCATTAATTCACCAATGATTCTATCAGGTTCAGTAAGGTCACGTTCAACCACAAGTATGCGCGTGCTGGAAGGTTGAGAAGCAGCAAATACTCCTCCCGCAACACCTGCGCCTACAACAATGATATCAAATTCCGTGGTCTTCATTATTTAATTCTTTCCAGTATAGATTTAATTTTACCTGTATTATCTTTCTTTTCCAACTTTTTCAGAATAGAAACGAATTCATTTTTTGTTTTATCATATCCTTGTATGGACATGAAATATTTTGCCGTTTTCCCTTTTCTGATTTTTACATTTTGGTGTAAAACTTTAGGGTTATCGTATAGTTCTTGTAATGTTGCGATTGCCATCAATTGTGGAATTGCACAGAAACGAAATATTTGCTGATTTTCTAAGCATTCTAAAAACTCAAGACAGGCTGGAATGTGATTTAACGCATTTATGATTACCTCGTTTAATGCGGCCAATCCTTTTGTTTCACTTGCTTGTAGTTCTTTTAGATTTGCAGCTTTATTTTTCCAAGATTCCTCTGGCCAAAAAATTCGTCCCATTTCTAAGTCTTCTGCGAAGTCACGAATAATATTTGTTTTTTGCAGGAACAAGCCCATTTCATTGCTCAGTTCATTAGAAAAAAGTTTAGCACTCGTTTCTAATTTAGAAGCAATAAATAATTTACTTAAACCTATTCCAACCAATCCTGCTACATAATAGCAGTAGTCATTCCAATCGTCATAACTTTCTACGTTTTTGTGCGCATACTTGTTCATTCCGATTGCCATTTCCTTCGTAATCTCAGTGATCACCTCTTTATATTCATTTCCTAACTTCTGGTATTCACGAATTACTTTGTCGAAATAAAGCATTAAATCTCGATAGTCTTGAGTATCTCCAACGTTTTCTAAAACGAATTCTTCATTATTTATTCTATCAGCAAAAGATAAAAGCATCTCTTTCTTTACACCGTTTTCGATGTTCATATCATCTTCAATAGTATCTAATCCACGAAGAATAAGATAGAACAAACAGACTGGATCTTTAAGATCATCAGGGAGTTGTTGGATAACAACTGCAAATGAGCGTGACACCTTTTTTAGCGCTTCATAACAATAACTTTTGTCATCTCTGGTTTGAGATAAATCTGACAATCGATACTCTGAAGGTTTGAGTTGACTAAATTCTTTTTTCATCTTGAAAATGGATGCCAACTCAGATGCATGAAAGGAATAGTATACTACTTTTCGAATCATTAATTTTCTGGTTTTACTAAGTAAACGTACGTACATTATTTCGGAAAGCCCTAGAATTTAACAAAAAATTAACAAATGAATTGTAACATTTTTGCCGGGTTATGTGTTGTTCTTAATTCGGGAGGCAATAGTATCAATTACACCAATGAAAATGAAGCTATGCTTTCAAGAATCTGCCCATTTCATTTTCAATCGACTTTCGTAAGTCAATTAATTTAATGGCATATTGTTCCATTTCAATTTGAAGTTGATTTGATGGTGTAAACTTTTTGACAGGAACTGGTTTTCCTGATTCATCTGTAGAAACAAAAACGATAACGCAATGTGTCGTCTTTTCAAATTTTTTCTCTTTCAATTTCCTGGAAAATACGTTAACTGCAATATGAATACTAGTTGTCCCAGTGTAGATTACCTGAGCTTCAACTTTTACAATTGCTCCTATACTTATTGGTCTGTAAAAGCGAATTCCTCCGACATAAACAGTGACACAATAATTTTGAGCATAACCTGTAGCACAAGCATACGCGGTTTGATCAATCCACTTCATTACTTCGCCACCGTGAACTTTTCCACCAAAATTAACATCCGATGGTTCGCTGATAAATTGAAAAGTAATGTGATCTTGCATTGTAATCTTTTATCGAAGATAGGTATCTATTTTAATACTTCTGATACTTTATTTTAAAATCTACAGCTACAATCTCGTGAAAATGGTACTAGAGTTTCATCACTTTGTAAATTTCTTTACCTTTTTGACTAACAAATTGAGTTAGATACGTTCCAGATTGTTCCTTGGTAAGATCAATTTCAATCCTTCCTTCTCTAAAGTGTTGCTTTCATAAAATAATATGCGAAATTGCTACACATTTACTTCAAGCTAAAACCTTTTTTTTATACCATTTTTTATATGCCTTGTCCTTCACAATTGTATTAAGTTCACTAGGTGTTGGTTAGGCAAACTCTTTTTTGCACGGTTCATGGTCTTCGCCATAATAGTTGTAAGTAATCACATTGTAGAAAGGTGCGGCAATTTTCTTTTCCGGACGCTTGGGACAACCTATAAATTAATCCAGACTCTTCAGTTGTACTTGGAGTAATAAGTTGATTGACATCTGGGCTATTATCGGCTTAAAAAACACCTGCAAGTACAATACTTTGAGCACGAACAGAGTAGAAATCATTATCCCATTCGCAAGGAATAATCTCAGTGCTTACTACTTTTAAAAAATGAACAGTAGTTGAATATTCTCCGGAGTTACTGCAACAGTCGCAATAGTCAAAAATCTAGTGGTTCTTTTCTAATTCTGCTACAACGGCCTCTGCTTCTTCAAGCGATAGGTTATCCCACGCGTCTGCAAATGAAAAATTTGCAATGAAAAAAGAAATTAGTAGATAAAAGTATTTCATAATGGAGTAAATTTGAATAACGAAAATATAAAAAGAGAAATGAAATACCTCATAATCATTACCTTATTAGTTTCTAGTATCCACGCATCGATTGCTCAGGATGAAGAAACGCGAATCATTGGAACATACTATTCTTTTGAAAAAGGAAGCACAGAAAGACTATATGGAGATAATGTGGTGTTGCGTGAAAAGCCTAATTCTAATGCGGAATCGATTGATACTTTGGCGATTGGAGCGGAAGTGAAAATTATAGAAAAAACTAACGAGACGATGCAATTCAATGGCCTAGAGTCGTTTTGGTACAAGGTGAAATATGGTAAACAAATTGGTTATGTATTGGGAGGATTAATTGCTTTTGATTCTAAAGAGATTAATGGTGAAACGTATTTGGTAACAATGGCTGAGGACGAGTCGAACGTTTATGTGAGATGTCGTCTCTTGAAAGCGGATAATACGTTTTATGGACATGAATCACGAATTAATACAAACGCCTTTTATTTGGAAGTTTTTGACAATAGAGGTTTAGAAGGAGTTGAAAGTATCTTATGCGTGAACCTATTTGCTGAAGCGTGTGGAGTTGATGGTGGAATGATTTATTTGTTCAATACTGGTGAGCGATTGGTAGAAGCGATGCAATTGTCACGCGTGGCTGATGGAGGGTCGTTTTGGTTCCATGAAAAAGTAACTTTTCCTAATGATGAAGATGGGTTTGAAGGTGTTATTTATTATGAAAGAGCCTCAGGAGAATCATTGGATGAGGAAATGGAGCAGACCCGTGAAGTCATAAACACAGTTATACTTCGGTGGAAGAACAATCGTATAACTCCTAACATTGAAGAGTTGGATTTTGGAGCTGATTAAATTCGTAGCACCAAAGCAAATGCTAATTCTTATAATTTGGTATCTTTGCACCCGCAATGGCAATAAATTTAAGTCAACATCTCACACACCCGGTTTTTAAAGTCGCGTCAGAAATTGTTACCGAAAAAGGGTTACAAGCATACGTGATTGGTGGCTACGTGCGTGATTTATTACTGGAGAGAGCATCCAAAGACATTGATATAGTTGTTATTGGCAATGGACTTGATTTAGCGAAAGCCTGCGCTGAGAAATTGCGCGTAAAAAAAGTCTCCTTATTTGAGAACTTTGGTACAGCTCAATTTATCTATAAAGATTTAGACGTTGAATTTGTTGGAGCTAGAAAAGAGTCCTACAGAAAAGATTCACGTAAACCAATTGTCGAAGACGGCACGCTTGAAGACGATCAAAACAGAAGAGATTTTACGATTAACGCCATGGCGCTCAGTCTGCATAAAGATACTTTTGGTGATCTAATTGATCCTTTCGATGGAATGGCTGACCTTGAAAAAGGAATTTTACGAACCCCGTTAGATCCGGACACAACTTATTCAGACGATCCCTTGCGAATGATGAGAGCTGTGCGTTTTGCTGCTCAGTTAGATTTTAAAATCGAACATAAAAGCATGGTTTCGTTAAAAGAGAATGCTGAGCGATTGTCGATTATTTCGAATGAACGTATAGCTGATGAATTGAATAAAATCATTTTATGTGCAAAACCTTCACGTGGATTTTATTTACTTTTTTCAACCCATTTGTTGCACCAATTTTTCCCTGAAATGGTTGCGCTTTATGGTGTTGAAACACGCAATGGAAAGTCGCATAAAGATAATTTCTACCATACGTTAGAAGTGCTTGACAATATTTGTGAAACTACAGATGACTTATGGTTGAGATGGGCTGCAATTATGCATGATATAGCAAAACCACCCACAAAGCGTTTTGATAAACGTGTTGGTTGGACATTTCACGGTCATGAAGATTTGGGGGCTCGAATGGTGCCGAAAATTTTCGCACGAATGAAACTTCCAATGGATGCAAAAATGAAATACGTGCAGAAATTAGTGCGTTTGCATTTACGTCCAATTGCCTTGGTAAAAGGATTTGTAACTGATTCGGCAGTGCGTAGATTATTATCTGAGGCAGAAGACGATGTGGATGACTTAATGAAATTGTGCAACGCAGACATTACTTCAAAAAATGAATTGAAAGTCAAAAAATATAAAGAGAATTTTGATACCGTAAAAGCAAAACTACTAACTGTAGAAGAAAATGATCGAATCCGAAATTTTCAACCACCTGTATCCGGGCAACAAATAATGGAGACATTTGGATTGGAACCTTGCGCTGCGGTAGGAAAGATTAAAGAAGTTATAAAGGAAGCAATTCTAGAAGGAGAAATTCAAAACGATGCGGAAGAGGCATTTCGATTTATGTTGAAACTCGGTAAAGAAATGGGTCTTGAAACAATTAAAGAATAATTCCGTATTCATAGCGGGACATAGAGATAATAGAAATGGCAGGATTAAAATTTAGAATCTTACTCGATTCAAAAGATAAAAACGAAGTTTTTAGAGATATTTTAATTAGTGATAAAGCAGATTTTGAATCGTTTTACAGAGCTATTATGGATGCATACGGATTTACTTCCGATCAAATGGCATCTTTTTACATGTCAAATGGCAGTTGGGATAAAGGGTTTGAAATCAGTTTGTTTGACATGTCGTTTGGTGAAGATCCAGATCAAATTTTGCCAGGCGTAATGAATTCTTCCGTAATTGGAGATTTTATTCAAGAGTCCGATCAGAAAATTATTTTGGTGCATGATTTCTTACGTATGTGGATTTTCTTAATCGAATTGATTGGATATTCAGAAGAAACTCCGGAATATCCTAAGACGATTTTGGCTGTTGGAAATGCACCAGCAGAAGATTCAAAAGCTTCGGAGGATGAAGATTTGCAATTTGAAACGGAAAGTGACGCAGAAGGCGAGGACGAAGACGAAGATGATTTTGGATTCGGAGATTACGAAGACGAATACGATTATTAATCATGTCAACTGACCAGAAAGACCCGATGGGTCAAGCAATCGTCGATTACGCTAAAAACAAGGTTAACAAAGATATTATCGTCGTTTCTGAAATCTGTGATGATGACGTAATTCCTTCTGAATACCTTTTCCGAACGTATGCTGAAATGCCGAAAATTGAACAATTGGCACTAGAACGTTGCGAAGGAAAGATATTGGATGTTGGAGCTGGAGCTGGAATTCATGCAAAACATTTAATCGAACAAGGAAAAGATGTTTCATGCATTGATATCAGCGAATTATCAGTTAATTACCTTCAAGAACAAAGCATCGATGCTCGACAACTGAACTTCTTCGATATTGAAGATGAAAAGTACGATACACTTTTGTTTTTAATGAATGGTCTAGGAATTGCAGGAACACTTTCTAATTTAGAAATCACCTTGTTAAAAGCAAAGACGCACTTAACAGAAAACGGAAAAATCCTTTGCGATTCTTCGGACATAAAGTATCTTTACGAAGATGATGAAGGTGGATATTGGATTGATTTAAACGCAGGATATTACGGCGATTTTAAATTCCAAATGCTCTACGAAAGTCATGTTTCAGATTGGTTTGATTGGTTGTATGTCGATTTCGAAACATTGAAGCAGTCTTCTGAAAAAGTAGGGTTTAGTGTGGAGTTGATTCACGAGGAAGACCAACAGTATTTGGTTGAATTAACAGTAAAATAGTAAGGATTAAGATGAAAATCACAGCACTTTTTAGTTTATTTATACTTTTCGTTTCAACGGTTCTTGGACAGACTAAAGTCACTGAATTTCCTATGACGGAAAGTTCATTGTTGTGGAAAATATCAGGGCCCGAAGTAAAAGGAGATTCATACTTATTCGGAACAATGCATTTGATAGAGAAAGAATATTTTCTTTTTCCAAAGAAGCTTCAGAAGCAAGTAAAGAAATCAGATGTTTTGGTAATGGAATTGGCTGGATTACCAAATCAAATGGAAGCTACCGGCTATGTGATACTGAAAGAGGGTTCGTTTTTCGATTATTTTACACAAGATGAAACGGACAGTATTTTGAGTTGGGCAAAGGATAAATTTGGAATGGGAGAAGAAACATTTCGAAAATCATTTTCAAAAATGAAACCGTTTGCAGTCACGCAATTAGGAATTCAATTGTATTTCATTGGAAAGACAGAATCGTACGAAATGTCGTTTGAAAAGATTGCTAAAGAAAATGAGGTTACCATAAAAGGATTAGAAACAATTGCGCAACAAATGGCATTGTTTAATGATTTATCGAAGGAGCAGCAAGCAGGAATGGTAATGGAAAACATTCGTAGCGGAGAAGAAGCAATCGAATTGATAAAAAGAATGCAAACCATATATCATACGCAAGAAATTGATGAATTGTACCAAATAATTCAATCTGAAGGTGGCGTAATCAGTGAAGAGCAAAGCAGTTTTTTAGACGATAGAAATAAGAACTGGGTTCCTCAAATAAAGACTTTTGTAAAGGAACAAGATGCTTTTATTGCGGTTGGTGCTGGGCATCTTGGCGGACCAAACGGTGTTATTCGTTTATTGGAAAAGGAAGGTTACACTTTAATTCCAGTTGATCTATGAAAACGCTACTAGTATTCTTTTCGTTGCTACTTTTAACAGCGTGCACAACCTATTCTAAAGACGATAAGTCAAATTTCGATACACAGATTGAAGCCTATTTAAAAAAGAACAACAAAGCATGCGAACGTTCATCTTCAGGTCTTTACTACAATATTATTAAACAAGGAGAAGGAAGGGAAATTAAATACGGTGATCGAATTGCATTTACTTACAAAGGGGAATTGTTGGACGGAACAGTTTTCGACAAACAAACAAAGCCGATAGAATTTGATGTCGATATATTAATTGCAGCTTGGAAAGAAGCCATGTTAATGCTGAATGAAGGAGGGAAGGCGTATATCGTTGCACCACCACATCTCGGTTATGGAGCGCATGAATTGAGCGATATTCCGGCAAATTCAATTATCGTCTATACCTTAGAAGTAGTAGAAGTGAAATAATAATTATTTATTTATTTATCAATTCTTTGTCCTAATAAAACTAACTTTTTTTTACTTTTGGGAACGATTGAAGAAATGATTCTAAAAAAACAACAACAATGAGTGTATTAGTAAATAAAGATTCTAAAGTAATTGTTCAAGGATTTACGGGAAGTGAAGGGACATTTCACGCAGGACAAATGATTGAATACGGTACGAATGTAGTAGGTGGTGTTACACCAGGAAAAGGTGGGACATCGCACTTAGATAGACCGGTTTTTAATACAGTTTCAGAGGCAGTTGAACAAAAAGGAGCTAATACCTCAATTATTTTTGTGCCACCAGCTTTTGCAGCAGATGCAATTATGGAAGCTGCAAATGCAGGAATTAAAGTGATCATTTGTATTACGGAAGGAATTCCTGTAAACGATATGGTGAAAGCGAAAGAATATATTTCGGAATACGATTGTAGATTAATTGGACCAAACTGTCCAGGAGTTATTACTGCAGGAGAAGCGAAAGTTGGAATTATGCCAGGATTTGTATTCAAAAAAGGAAAAATTGGAATTGTTTCTAAATCAGGAACTTTAACATACGAAGCAGCGGATCAAGTTGCAAAAGCAGGATTAGGAATTACAACAGCTATCGGAATCGGTGGAGATCCAATTATCGGAACTACAACGAAAGAGGCAGTTGAGTTATTGATGAATGATCCAGAAACAGAAGGAATTGTAATGATTGGAGAAATTGGTGGAAACCTTGAGGCTGATGCTGCGCGTTGGATTAAAGATAATGCTACGAAACCAGTTGTTGGATTTATAGCTGGAGAAACAGCTCCAAAAGGGCGTACAATGGGCCACGCTGGAGCTATTGTAGGTGGAGATGATGATACTGCAGAAGCTAAGAAAAGAATTATGAGAGAGTGTGGAATTCACGTTGTTGATTCTCCAGCTCAAATCGGTGCTAAAATGGCCGAAGTGATCGGTGTAACAGCTTAATCAAAAAAATAAAATTTTATGAAAGGTTCTTACTTCAGGGTAAGGACCTTTTTTTTGGGGGGGGATGCATTTCAGTTGGTAGAGTCTTCTGTTTTTCTGATTTTGATCTAATCATATATCATTCGGTGGTCGAGCTTACCAAGATCACAATACAATTCGTGTCGAATACTTAATTTCTTCCAGTACTATTTGGCTGTCAATATTTCCAATATTACGAAATTGTGCGACATCGTTTAACAGGAAATCACGGTATTCTTTAATTGTCGAGAAACGCACTTTTACTAAAAAGTCAAAATTTCCAGACGTATGATAAAACTCTCTCACAGCTTCTAGCGCTTCCATCTTTTTAACAAAATCATTTCGTTTTTCTGCTTGGTGATCCTTGATGGTTATATTCATAAAAACCACGAGATTTTTATCCAAAAGATCTGCGTCTAATAAAGCCACATATTTCTTAATTATACCTACGCTTTGCAGCTTTTTTATGCGTTCATAGATTGGAGTGCTTGTCAATGACAGTTTAGAAGCCATTTCTTTGGCTGTTTTCATCGAATCTTCTTGGAGAATTTCAAGGATTTTTCTGTCTATATCGTCCATTATTAGTGTTTTTATCTGTCAAATATACATTATTTAATTTTTTTCACTTAATTTCATAAAACATTTATCACAAATCCCTTTTTTAAACAACATTTGTAGAAAATTAATCAAAACATGAACAGGGTTATTAAAGATTTCGCAAAGTTTGATGACTCCACTCAGGAGGAAATTTATGCGGCTTATTCAGAAGGAGAATTGGAGCGTACCAGTTTCCCATTTAAAGGTGAGATTTCAGAAGGGGTGATCTATAAAAAAGATGAAAATCATTATTTAATTCCTCGCTCTAGCATTATTGCTGGAAAAGCGGGGTCATCTGAAGATTTAGATGATGACGACGACGATGATGATGATGTAGATGATGATGACACTATGGACGGTGACATCGAAACAGACGAAACGGTGGATGAAGAATAAGTACAGAGATTTAATTGAACAAACATTTGATTTTCCGCAAGAAGAATTCAATGTAGAGAAAGGAAATTTATTTTTTCGTGGATTAGATATGATGGATCTAATCGAAAAGTATAAAACGCCATTTCGGTTTACTTACTTACCTGCAATAGGTCAACAAATAGAGAAGTGTAGAGATTGGTTCAATACTGGAATTGAGGATTTACATTACAAAGGGCGTTACCGTTATTGTTATTGTACAAAAAGCTCACATTTTAGCTTTGTGCTAGAGGAGTGCGCAAAGCACAATACGAACATTGAAACATCTTCGGCATTTGATATTGACATTGTAATCGCTCTTTACAAAAAGAAATTACTAAAAGACGATATCTACGTAATTTGTAACGGATATAAAACTGAGTTATACATTCAAAAAATTGCGCAGTTAATTGAGCTTGGATTTGACCGTATTATTCCAATTATAGATAATTTCCGTGAGTTTGAATTATTAGACGAAATCATTGAAACCAAGTTAGAAATTGGAATTCGTGTGGCGTCTGAGGAAGACCCTAAATTCGAGTTTTATACTTCGCGATTGGGAATTGGATATAAAGACGTTGTGCCTTTCTATAAATGGAAAATAAAAGACCATAAAAAGTTTAAACTTTCCATGATGCACTTTTTTGTGAATACTGGAATTCGTGACAATGCGTATTATTGGAATGAGTTACGCAAGTTCGTAACTGTATACACGGATCTAATCAAAGCAGATGCTAAAATTGAATATTTAAATGTTGGAGGAGGATTCCCTGTAAAAAATTCTTTGGCATTTGATTATGATTACGAATATATGGTGCGTGAAATTATCGCGCAAATTAAAACGAGCGCAGATAGTGTTGATGCTCCTCATCCTGATATTTTCACGGAATTCGGGTCGTTTACTGTAGCAGAATCAGGAGGAATGGTATTTTCTATTCTCGATCAAAAGAAACAAAACGACAGGGAAAATTGGAACATGATCAATGGTTCGTTTATGACGACATTGCCAGATACTTGGGCAATCAATAAACGTTTCATTATGTTACCAATCAATCGTTGGGAAGATAGATACGAACGCGTTTTCTTAGGTGGTTTGACTTGCGATAGCGACGATTATTACAATTCAGAACAACACATCAACGCAATTTATTTACCGGAATTTAAAAAGAACAAAGAATTGTTTGTTGGTTTTTTCAACTGTGGTGCTTACCAAGAGTCTATTTCAGGTTACGGTGGAATTAAGCACTGCTTGATCCCTTCTCCAAAACATATCTTAATTGATAAAAATAAAGATGGGGAAGTCGTACACCATGTGTATCGGAAGGAACAAACCAATACAGACATGCTTAAAATATTAGGTTACGAATGAAAACATTTGGAGGAATCCCGGAAGAAGATGCTCAATACGCATCTTCTAAGGTAGTTTTAGTGCCTGTTCCTTATGATGGAACAAGTACATATGGAAAAGGAGCTGACAAAGGTCCTGACGCCATTCTAGACGCAGCTGAGAATATGGAGCTGTACGACATTGAAACAGAAACAGAAGTTTATAAAAATGGAATCTTCCTTGCACCAGCTGTAACTGAAGATTCATCTGCAGAAGCAATGGTTGAAGCCGTTGATCAAGCAATATCAAAGTATTTGGTAGACGGAAAGTATGTGACCATGTTAGGTGGTGAACATTCTGTTAGTATTGGTTCAATGCGCGCATTTCGCAGAAAATATCCGAACTTAAATGTTTTACAATTGGATGCACATTCTGATTTACGTCCTGAATACCTGGGTACTCCTTGCAATCACGCTTGTGCAATGCACGAAGCTGCTAAGGAATCCACAGTTGTTCAAGTAGGAATTAGAAGCATGGATACTGTTGAGTTGCCTTTCGTTAAAAAAGAGAACTTTTTCACTTCGTATGCAATTCGCTCAAATCCAAATTGGAAGGAGTCTGTTTTGGCCCGTTTGGAAGGAGATGTATATATTACAATCGACTTGGATGCATTTGATCCTTCGATTATGCCCTCAACTGGAACTCCAGAACCTGGAGGATTGTTTTGGAACGAAACATTAGACTTGTTGAAAATGGTCTTCAAAAAATGCAATGTCGTTGGATTCGATATCGTGGAGTTAGCTCCAATCGAAGATTTTTCAGGACCAGACTTCATGGCATCCAAATTATACTATAAATTAATCGCATACAAATTTGACTTATAATGGCAAAAGAAATTAGATCATTCATCGAGAAAAACTTTTTACACTTTAACGCCGCTGCATTGGTGGATGCTGCTAAAGGATATGAAAAACACCTTGCAGAAGGAAAAAAAATGTTGGTTTCCTTGGCTGGTGCGATGAGTACTGCTGAATTAGGAATTTCTTTCGCTGAAATGATTCGCCAAGATAAAGTTCAAGTCATTTCTTGTACTGGTGCAAATTTAGAAGAAGATTTAATGAACCTTGTTGCGCACAATAGCTACGAACGTGTACCGCATTATCGTGATTTAACAGGTCAAGATGAATGGGATTTATTAGAACGTGGTTTGAACCGTGTTACTGATACTTGCATTCCCGAAGAAGAAGCTTTTCGTCGTTTGCAAGAGCATATTTTCAAGATTTGGAAAGATGCAGAAGATGCAGGTGAACGATATTTTCCTCATGAATTCATGTACAAGTTAATTCGTGCTGGAGTTCTTGAGCAATATTATGAAATTGATCCCAAAAACTCATGGATGTTAGCAGCAGCAGAGAAAAATTTACCGATTATCGTTCCAGGATGGGAAGATTCTACAATGGGTAATATCTTTGCTTCGTATTGCTTGAAAGGAGAATTGAAGCCATCTACCATGAAATCAGGTATTGAATACATGATGTGGTTGGCAGATTACTATACTGAAACAGCTGAAGATAAAGGAATTGGTTTCTTCCAAATTGGTGGAGGAATTGCAGGTGATTTCCCAATTTGCGTCGTTCCAATGTTGTACCAAGATATGGAAAGAACAGAAACGCCATTTTGGAGTTATTTTTGTCAGATTTCTGATTCTACAACAAGTTACGGTTCTTACTCAGGAGCAGTTCCAAACGAAAAAATTACGTGGGGAAAATTAGATATCAATACTCCTAAATTCATTGTAGAATCGGACGCAACGATTGTTGCTCCATTAATTTTCGCGTGGATATTAAATCAATAAAATGGATATTCGTTCCAAAGTACTAGAAATTCGAAATGAAAGAAATTTCACCGTGTTTCAAGCTTATTTTAGAACTCATCCAAAAGAAATATCGGACTTAGTCCAACTAATTAATGAACAAGAGGCGCACCCTATTCCAGAGTACGCCTCTTGGATTTTAGTGCATGTGAGTAAGGATAATCCCTTTTCAATCCAGCCATTCTACAAATTACTAATTGAGTTATTGTTTTTGAATAGCAATCAATCTGTTCGCAGAAACCTTATTAATGTTATTGATCAATTAGAATTGTCTGACTACAAAGAATCGGATTTTATTGATGTGCTAATTTCATACATTCAAGATTTCGAAAATAAAGTCGCGGTGCAAGTATATTCCATTCAAGTTTTGACAAAATTTGTTCATCGCGATCCTGAATTAAAGGACGAGATTTTGGGTATTATCGTGCTTCATTCTGAAAATAAATCCCCAGCATACAGCGCTTCTTTACGTAGATTTCAGCGAAAAACTCAAAACATCTAAAATTTTTTTATTTTTTTATTTCTCACACTTCCTTTTGTTTAAAGGTGTCAGAGCTATTTGCTTAAATAAATATTAAAAATAAATAGTACTATGTATTGCATAGTTCAGTTTAAAACATATATCTTTGTATAGAATCATTGAATATTAAAAATCAATTGAAAGAGATATGAAATTAGAAAATACCAAAGCACAAATGCGAAAAGGAATTTTGGAGTTCTGTATTCTTTCGATCTTAGAAAAAAAAGAAGCTTATCCTTCTGATATAATTGACACATTGAAAGATGCAAAGTTGATTGTGGTAGAGGGAACGCTTTATCCACTTTTAACTAGATTGAAAAATGCAGAATTATTAACCTATCGCTGGGAGGAATCTACCTCAGGGCCGCCCAGAAAATATTATTCACTAACAAAAATGGGAAGCGCCTTCTTAGAAGAATTAAACAGCACGTGGAGTGAGTTAAACACTGCAGTTATCAAAATCACCAAAAACAATTCAAAATGAAAAAGACATTATCCGTAAATATAAAAGGGATCAACTTCGTGATTGAAGAGGATGCTTATGAGTTGTTGCAAGATTATTTGGACCGACTTGAAAAAAGTTTGAAAAACGAAGAGGGAAGTCAGGAAATCATTGAAGATGTAGAGTTGAGAATTGCGGAACTTTCTTCGTCCAAATTAAACGATTCAAAAACAGTTATTGAACTGGAGGATATAAAAGAAATACTTTCTGCGCTTGGTAATCCTGAAGATTTTATTGACGATACTGATGAAGAGTCGACTTCTTCCAGTACTAAACATGAACAACAAACTTCGAACGGACCAACTGATAAACGATTGTATCGAGATACCGATAACGCTGTAATCGCAGGGGTTTGTTCTGGAATAGCTAGTTTCTTTAAGATTGATATCGTGTTTATTCGTGCCTTGTTCATTGTTGTTTTCTTATTTGCAGGTTTTGGCATCCCTGTTTATATCATCATGTGGATCATCGTTCCTAAAGCAAAAACAACGATTGATCGATTACGGATGAGGGGAAAACCGATTACAGTAGAATCGATGAGAGAAGAAGTTGAAAATGCTGCTGAGAGATTTAAAAACGGGTCTGCAAAGTTCGCTGACAAAATCCGAAAAGGGGATGGTTATTCAAATACTGTGTCTAGAGGTGCACGTTTTATTTCTGTGTTTTGCGGTCTTGGATTCGTTTTCTTCGGATTGATATTCTTAGTGATATTTATCATTTTTGGAATAGGAAGTACAGAAATAATTCCAGTCCACGGAGAGTACGGATTTCTTTCAGCCGCAGAATTTGGTGAGCTAGTATTGTCTAATTCATCCGATTTCAACCTGTTTTGGTGGGGGGCATTTGTGGGGATATCTAGCGCAATTCTATTTGCTTTGTTAGTCGGATCAATGCTAATTTTTAGACTTTACAACAAGTGGGCGAAATTTAGTTTACTTGGATTGTTTTTAATTGGATTAACAGGCGGAATTATTTGCGGAATTGTTGGGGCAAGAACAGGGAGAGATTTCTTTTCAGAAGGTGAAGGTTATCGAACAGTAGGTTCCGTAAAATCATTGCAGTTAGTTGTTATTCCTCAATTGGATGAGATGTCAATAAAAGACGGATTTCAAGTAAATAGAGATAATGATGGATTTTGGGAAATGAACGATAAATTCATAATTATGGACCATATTAAATTCAAATACATCCGTTCAAATGATTCACTTTTTCATGTTCGACAGTATTTTTCAGCAAGAAGTTATTCAAACAAAACCGCTGAATTAAAAAGCGAAAACATTCGTCACAATGCTAATCTGTTTGGTGATTCTTTGCTGATTGACACGAAATTTAAATTCCCTAGAAAAGATAAGTTGAGAGATCAAGGAGTTGAAGTAATAATTGAAATTCCGGAAAATGGTAAGGTGAAAATTGGAAATCAAATTATTGTTTTGGATCAATTGAATCAAGAAGATGGTAATTATAATAATTACCGAGAACGCGGAAGTATGGAGGGAGATGGTGAATATTACCACAATGATTGGGATTAGTAACTTTTTAAGGACTTCATAGTCTTTTACAAAAATGGTTTCGTAGAGTGCAGTTTTAATTATAAACCAAAAAAAACGGTCTGAATTTCAGTCCGTTTTTTTTGTAAAAATAAAGACATTCATCGTATTTGAATAGAATATCATCCTACCTAAATTTGTAACATACTTCTGAATATACAAGCGATTTTATTGATGTTATCATGTATGGAATGGACGCTGTTCTGTTTTTTAATACATCAGAGAAGATTATAATTTACAGGTTATGCATTCTTTTTACTAATTTTCTTGATTCTTAGAATGAATAGGCAAGGTACAAGATGCTAAAATGAACAAAGATCTCTTAAAAGATATTATTGAATGGGATTTGGTTAACTGGAGTCAAGGGTTGAACTTCTGGGAGTCAAATTTTCCTATTCAAAATAAAAGTTACTCGTGCTTGGAGCTTGGCGGCAGAAGAGGCGGACTTTCATTGTGGCTCGCTGTGAATAACAACCAAGTTATTTGTTCTGATTATAATTCTCCGATTGAAGAAGCAAAACTGATTCACCTAAAGTATAAATGTACTGACAGAGTGAGTTATGCATCTATCGACGCAACCAATATTAAGTACACGAATGAATTCGATATCGTAACATTCAAGTCAATTTTAGGAGGAATTAGTTCTGATAAACACGAGAATGTAAGACAGCACATAATAGATGAAATTTATAATGCATTAAATCCCGGAGGTGTGTTTTTATTTGCTGAAAACTTATCTTCATCATGTCTTCACAGATTTATGCGCAAGTATTTTGTTAAGTGGGGAAGTAGATGGAAGTATTTGAATTATAGTGATATAGAACCGCTGTTTACTAAGTTTAGTTCATTAGAATATATTACTGTTGGTTTTTGGAGCTTTTGGAAGGTCTGAAGGACAGCGCAATTTTTTAGGGAAAATAGATACGTTTTTAAAACCAATTATTCCAAAACGATGGAGATACATTGTTGTGGGAATAGCTCGAAAATAAGAATTAATGGGAAAAATAATTGCAATTGCAACACGTAAAAAGACGAAGGCTGAAATGGATGAACATTCCTCGGCAACAATTTCATTTGAAAATGGTGTAGGGCAGGACAGTAGAGGGAAAAAGAGAAACAATCGTCAGGTGACAATAATGACAAGTGAAAACTGGCAATCAACCTGTAAAGAGTTGGGCAAAGAAATTCCTTGGACGACGCGTCGGGCCAATATTTTTATTGAAGGAATAGAGTTGAAAGACTTGAAGGCATGCCAATTAAGAATTGGCACTGCGATTGTCGAAATAACAGGTGAACTTGAACCGTGCAATCGTATGGATGCGCAATTTGAAGGGCTGACACAAATTCTTGCCAAGGATTGGAGAGGAGGAGTTACTTGTAAATTGATCAAAGAAGGTGAAATTCACTTGAATGATAAAGTTGAATTAATAAACAATACAACTAAATAAGAAACATGAAAATCACTACCAATCTATTCCTGATAATAGGATTATCCTCAACTACTTTATTTGCGCAAGATGTTGCTGTATACAAAAAAGTAATGTATACATCACCTGATGAAATTGAAGTTGAGGGAGTGAGTATTTCTACAAAAAACGCAGTTGCACAAGCAGACCATTGCAAAATGGCGTTTACAGTTCAAAATAATTCAACCGATTTAATTATGTACGATTCAAAGGAAACTGAATTCGTGTATGGCTTTGGTATGGCAAATCCTTCGGTAAAATCATTTATATTACTTCCTGGAGATAAAAAAACAAAAACGCTTTTAGTAAAAGGTTCTGAAAACTACCTTCAAAAGGAATTTAAAATGGAAGTTAGAGGGTTTTACAAAATTCCAATCAACGGAACAGTAGCCGAAGCGGATAAATTTCAATTGCCTGCAGCTATGAATAATTTTACGGTGGGTAATTTTAAAGTTCAATTGAAGAAGTACGATGCATCTACAAAAGAAGCAGTAGCAGTCTTCGAATGCACGTATATCGGAGATGGAATAGCTTTAGTTGATGCAACAAGTCTTTCTGTTACTGCGACAAGAAACAAATCAACGGAAGAATTAACGTTTGCAAACGACGATAAAAAATCTGATATTGAGATTCTAAAAAAGAACGAGTCTATTGATTTTAAAGCAGTTTTTCATATCCCAGGAAAAATAGTGGATATGCAATTTGCCACGATGAAAATTAATTGGAACAAGACTTTTATCGAAACAACTGCTGACCCAATTGAAGCTCCTTCTATTCAATTTGACATGGACGAAGCAGCTACAGAAGCAGCGAAATAAAGCAGCGTTTTTTAGTGTAAGTTATTGGCGTTCAAACCAACTTTATGTTTGGGTGAATCGATTTTGTTTGATTTATCTGGCTAATTTGAGCGTAATCCTTTTATATTTAGCGCTTAATATTTACAATGAAAGGGATTAGAGCATGGACCACCAAACAAGAATTTTTGAAATAATTAAGCATCAAATTGAGGGAAGCGGCTCTTTAGGAAATGTTGTTGGTGATGTGTTAAGCCTAAGTCCTGACGCTGTTTACAGAAGGTATAGAGGTGAAACCCACCTTACGATTCTCGAATTAGAAAAATTATCTAAACATTTTGGGATTTCGTTAGATGCTTTGTTTGAAATTAACAAAAACACCGTTATTTTCGAATTTCAGCCTTTAGAGATATACGAATTCAACATGACCAGTTATCTCTCAAAAATGCATGATAGGCTTAAACTTATTAAAGCTCAGAAGAATCCAGAACTAATTATAACAGTGAACAATAGTCCAATGCTTCAGTTGCTGAATTTCCCGCATCTTGTGCGATTTAAACTATGGTTTTGGGGTAAAACACATCTCGAAATGGAGGAGTTTAAAGGTAAGGCATTTGAATATGAAAAACTGAATGAAGAAACCTTTGCGATCGGCCGAGAAGTTTTGAGAATTTATAATACAATACCTTCAAAAGAAATTTACGACGGTTCATTTCTTAGAGGTTTTTCAAGGGAAGTGTACTATTATTTCACTGCGCATCATTTTAAAGATCCAGGGTACGCGGTATATTTATTGGAACTATTGATTCGCTTTGTTGACCACTTAGAAGCTCAAGCAGCAATTGGCAAGAAATTTACTTTTGGAGTTCAGCCTCCAGCTTCGGGGAATGACTTTACAATGTACCATAACGAAACGCTTAATGGAAACGGAACCACATTGTATAAAACGGATGATTACGGAGGTTTGTATATTACGCATAACTTGATGAATTATATCCATACAAGTGATAAAGTATATTTCGAAGATAGTTTGAATGTGCTTAATAAACAGATGGCTAATTCAGGCGTTATCAGCACAAGCAATGAAAAGGCCCGAAATGATTATTTTTTCCATGTCAGAAAGATGATTTTGAAGCTAAAGAATAAAATGGAACTGGACTTGATTGAAGATTAACTGCGTTTTTCACAAGTACGTATTTGGCGCATCTTTATATAAGAAATCTACCCCTATATTTGTTCCTAACTGCTTAAATAACTGTACCAATTCGTAGCACTAAAATCACGAACTTATGATAGAAGAATTAGTGTAATCGCTATTTCTTTAAATCACACAAATGCACAATCTTTAAATTTTAAAGCAGGATTAAATAGGTCCAAAATTGAATCTTTCTGTGGTGGTGAAAAATATACCACGAATTATTCAGAAAGTAATTATTTCAAATAAGGCTCAAATTTTAACTGCGTTCATAATAGGAGACAGTTGGATTCCAACTATCGCTTTCTAATTGATTCTTTTCTCGTCAAATAGTTTCCACAATAATGTGTATGTTTATGCTTCAACTTTTGAAAATAAACTAGAGAACTCTTTATGAAATCAACAATTATAGCTCAAATCGGACTAGTGCTTCTTTTTTCGGGAATGCAACTGAATGTTCACGCACAAAAGAAAGGAAAATCTACTCCAGAAAAAGAAACTCCAAAAGATGAATTGAAAAAAATCAGTGAAGTCACAAAACGAAGTCACAAATTCGAAGGACTTTTTACAATTTATCAAGATACAATTGATGGCTCCATAAAAATGGAAGTCAAGGAAGATCAAATTGGAAGAGAATTCATTTACTTTAGTCAAGTAGATAATGGACCGGTTGAAGCAGGTGGATTTAGAGGAAGTTATAGAGATTCTAAAGTCTTTAAAATAGAACGCTATTTCAATAAGCTAGAGTTTGTTCTTCAAAACACTTCGTCCTATTTCGACCCGACAAACGCCTTGTCTAAAGCAGCTGAAGCGAACATGCCGAATGCAATTATTGCAAGTGTAAAAATGGAAGCGACCAATGCAGATAAGAATTCGTTTTTAATTGATGCAGGGGATTTGTTTTTAACTGAAACATTATCGCAAGTAAAACCATCTAGTCGTCCTGGCGGTGACCCAATGGAGTTTTCATTAGGGAATTTAGACAAGGATAAAACAAAAATTAATCGTATAAAAAGTTATCCAGAAAATACAGATTTGGCAATTGAATATGTGTTCTCAAAGCCGTCAGTATTGAATCCAGGTTCAAGAGCAATAACGGATGCTAGAAATGTAAGTATTACAGTTTATCACAGTTTACTTCAAATGCCAGACAATGATTTTCAAGTCGTTTACGATGATCCAAGGGTTGGTTATTTTACGACTGACGTCACAGATATGACGGTTGCGAAAAATGCAAACTACCGTGATTTAGTTCACAAGTGGCACTTGGTAAAGAAAGATCCGAGTGCAGCATTGTCAGATCCTGTTGAGCCAATTGTTTGGTGGATGGAGAATACAACGCCTGAAAATCTTCGCCCATTGATCAAGGCAGGAGCGGAGCAATGGAATATTGCCTTTGAAAAAGCAGGATTCACAAATGCAGTTGTGGTGAAGCAACAACCTGATGATGCAACTTGGGATGCTGGTGATATTCGCTACAATGTATTAAGATGGACAGCATCTCCTCAACCGCCATTCGGAGGTTATGGACCTAGTTTTGTAAATCCTAGAACTGGCGAAATTCTTGGCGCTGACATTATGTTTGAATACCGTTCCGTATTAGGGAATTTGAATTATGAAGAATTTTATTCTGAACCTTCGAATAGTGGTCAAATGGTTGAATACTCGGCGTGTAGTCATGCAGGCTGTAATATGTCACAGGTTGCTGCAATAAACAACAATTTTGCCGGAATGATTTCTGAATACATTGACGGTACTCAATTGGAAGATAGTAAGATTATCAAGGAATTCATTAATTATTTAATTCTACATGAAATTGGGCATACGCTTGGATTAAATCACAATATGAAAGCAAGTAACTTACATGGAATTGATGCGATACACAATGCTGAAATCACTTCTAAAGTCGGGTTGATTGGCTCTGTAATGGATTATCCTTCTGTAAACGCGGCATTGGACAGAACAAAACAAGGACAGTATTACACAACGCGACCTGGTCCATACGATTTATGGGCGATTCAATTTGCTTATGAAAATGGTCGTTCAGAAGAGGAGACTAGGGCATTAATGTCACGATCAACGGAGCATGAATTGATGTTTGGAAATGACGCAGATGATATGCGAGCGGCTGGTAAAGGTATAGACCCACACGTTAATATTTATGACTTAACAAGTGATGCAGTTAAATACAATGTTGAACGCATGGAATTAGTTAAGTTGATTTCGAAGGAGTTAATGGTAAAGTATAATAAGGAAGGTGAATCTCATCATGACCATTTAATTGCCTATTATGCTATGTTGCGTCAGTACAGAGATGCAGCTAATACAACTTCAAGGTTTATTGGTGGTATTTCTGTGAATAGAGCAATGGTAGGTCAAAAAGGGGAGACACAGCCTTACACACCAATTACAGAAGCGAAACAAAAGGAAGCGATGAATGTTTTGACAACGTATGTTTTTGCACCTGAGGCATTCACATTTTCAAACGATTTATACGTTTACTTGCAAGCGCAGAGAAGAGGTTTTGGGTTTTTTGCTAGATCAGAAGACCCTAAAATTCATGAACAAATCCTGGCAATTCAAAAAGGTGTAATTGATCATTTGTTACACGAAAACACACTGGAGCGTATTGTCGATTCAGAGCTTTATGGAAATGAATACACGTTAACAGAGATAATGACTGAATTAACGAATGCTATTTTCAAAGCTGATATTGCTGGCAATGTCACTTCAGTCCGTCAAAATTTACAAATTACCTATACAGAAAAGTTAATTGATATATTAATTGGCAAGTCGAAGGATAGATATAATAATACTGCCCAGTCTCATGCTTTATACTTTTTAAAGGAAGTTCAAAAAATGGCTTCAACATCAACAGGAGATATTTCAACAAAAGCGCATAAAAGTCATTTGAAAACAATTATTGAAAATGCTTTAACCGATGTGAAGTAAAATAGATTTTAATTGCCTCTAAAGCCACATTAATTTAGGGCTTTTTGTTGTTTTAAATTTGATAGGTAAAAAACTAATTTATTTAAAATCAATAAGAGATAAAAAAAAAATGTAAATTGGCTACCATAAACTAAAAATAAACTTATGAAAAAACTATTACTATTTATTTCAATCACCTTATTAACAGCTGTAAGCGCTTCTGCGCAATGTACGCCAGGTGCTAATTTTGCGGATTCAACTTATGGCGTATGGTGTAACTGTACTGATGTTGTTGAAGGACCTGACACGGTCACTTATTTTCCAAATGGAACAGTAGGAGTGCCTTATTCACAGGATATGAATTTTAAAGTTCCAACTAACGTAACTCCAGAAATGGATGCTGCAGCTGCCGGTTCACTAATAAATAATTTCACTGTAACGGGTGTAACTGGTTTACCTCCAGGATTGGTGTATGGTTGTAATACATCTTCATGTTTCTACTTGGGAGGAGTTAATGGGTGTGCGAATATAATCGGTGTACCAACAACAGTAGGTGCGTATAACATCGCCATTGAGGTAACAGGTAATATTGCTGTGGTTCTCATTCCAGGTTTTCCACCTGTGAATGTAGATCAAGATATTGTTTTCGACGGATACAGAATTGTAATTGACCCAGCTGGATCTGCAGGTATAGCGGAAATCATTACACCAAACTTTTTAGTTTACCCTAATCCTGCGAATTCTACCGTTAATTTATTAGGTATGAAAGGATTCGATGTTCAAGCGATTAAAGTGGTGAACACTTCAGGATCTGTTGTTGCATCTATGGAAAATGTTAACAGTTCAAATGTATCGATTGATATCGCAAATTTGGAAGAAGGAATTTACTTTATCAATGTTGAAACTTCATCTAACGTTGAAGTAATTCGTTTTGTGAAAAAATAATTCCACATAAAATTCGGGAAAAGAGCCAATTAATGATTTGGCTCTTTTTTTTGTCATTTTTTTAGTCCTTTTGTTTTATTGTAACGAAAAATTGTATTACATTTGCCAACGCTTTACACGATAAGCACACACAATTTCTTTAATTCCACTGCTGTGGAAGTCTTGAAAAAGGTTAGAAAATTGGTTTGGTAGTTCAGTTGGTTAGAATATCGCCCTGTCACGGCGAGGGTCGCGGGTTCGAGTCCCGTCCAGACCGCAAGTTCGTTAGAGCAAAAGGTAAGTCTATATGGCTGTAGACCTAGAAACCCCTAAGATGTATCAAATATCTTAGGGGTTTTGTTTTTAGGTAAAATAAAAAAGTTTCCCAACATTTTCCCAACCAAATTAGATTAGCTCCCCTACTATTGGTTTTGTAGTGTGAGGTAGTTTATCTACATTTATTCATCAAGCACGATCTAACATACGCAAATTGGCTTCTCAATAAGTTTGAGGTGTTCGCTACCTATTCTAACAAAGGTAAGCACAAAACGTCATTTTACATTCCGAAAGATTCTATTGATCCAATCGAATTGGAAAAAATCATTTCTGACAAAAAGCGGAATTTTGACAAACGAGTAAGAGACTTCACAGCGCGTTTGGTTTCTGATTTAGAAAAAAGATTAAAGAATGTCAAGCAACAGGAACGATCCCTCATCTATGAAAAAGCGAAGATCGGAAGAGCACACG
>CAWUSK010000021.1:0-181438 GCA_963925035.1 uncultured Flavobacteriales bacterium | reverse complement strand
GGCTACAAAACTGCCAAAAGACGATTCTCAATGGAAATCAGGGATTTAGCTATAGCTATGATTGTAGTGCATTGCGGTGGGGATCCAGGCCTCTATTTTAAGACATAAAAAATGGTCGGAATTTCTTCCGACCATGACTAGGGAAACTCGTCCTTTTTTATTTTCTTTGCCTGTATGATTAGAGAAGATGTAACAGCAATTATTTTTGATTTTGGAGGAATATTTATCAACCTCGATTACACTGCAACTATTTCAGCATTTCAGCAATTAGGCATTGTAAATTTTGATGTTTTATATTCTCAAGCGCAGCAATCCAATTTATTTGACAATTACGAAACTGGCAAAATCTCTTCCCAGCGTTTTATCAATGGATTACTGGACTTTTTACCTGCTAACACAACACCAAATCAGGTTGTAGGAGCTTGGAACGCGATGTTATTGGATATTGAGTCAGAAAAAGTAAAACTACTCTTAGATCTTCGTAAAACTTATCCTGTGTACCTTTTGAGTAACACCAATAAGATTCATATTGATTTGGCTTTCAGAAGATGGAAAAAAACAATTGGACAACCCATCCATGATTATTTCGATAAAATATATTTATCACATGAAGTTGGCCTTAGAAAACCGAACAAAGAAATTTTTGAGCTCGTTTGTACTGAAAACGATTTAAATCCTTCCCATACACTTTTCATCGATGACACAGAGCAACATATCAATGGAGCAAAATCAATAGGATTGCAGACACATCAGCACGTTTCAAACGCACCACTTCACCCTATTTTCTCTTGACACAATTCAATCAACATTCCTGTCGTTGATTTAGGGTGTAAAAAAGCAATTCGCTTGTTGTCTGCGCCGTCTTTTGGAGTTACATGAATCAATTGAAAGCCTCCTCCATCGAGTCGTTTCAATTCACTATCAATATCATCTACTTCAAATGCGATATGGTGAAAGCCTTCCTTTCCTTTTTCAAGAAATTTAGCGATTGGTGAATCTGAATTCGTAGCCTGTAATAATTCAATTTTAGATTCACCTACTTGAATGAATGCCGTAAGCACTCCTTCTGATTCTACGCGTTCTTCTTTGTAAAATTTGGATTGAAATAAAGCTTCGTACACTTTCGCCGATTCATCAATGTTTTTTACTGCAATTCCAATGTGTTCAATTCTCTTTACCATAGCATAAAAAAACCCTAAAGAAAACTTCAGGGTCAATTTTAAATTATTATCAATTAGTTCTTAATGAACTTCTCATTTACATTATCAAAATTGATGTAATATACACCCCGTAAAAGATTAGCGCAATTAACAGAAGAGCCGACACCTTTCTTTACAATGTTTCCGTAGGCATCATAAATCTCATATCTAGTTTCAATAGGAGCCTCGTTTGCCAGGAAACGGATTTCATTTTTTACTTTCGCTGGTGTTTTGACAACAGACGGCGATTTAGACATAAACTTCGCTTCCTTAGAAGGTCTTTTCGCGCCAGAATGGTCAATTTGTACAACACGGATCATGTTTTCACCTGAATGTGGTGTTACTGAAAACTCATATGCATTTTCTTTTCCACCACCTTTACCTTGAACTTCCCCAATTACAACCCACTTGTTCCATCGGTATTGTTCAATCGCAAAAGGAAGTTTACCTTGTTCGCTTTTTGTTTTCCAAACTAACTTACCATCATCGGAAATAGACATTTCAGAAATAACAAATGTAGAACGTGGTAATAATACCTCAGGATTTAAAATTTTAGGCTTACAGCCGTCATTGTGTTCAATAACAATAAAAACTGGTTCACCAATTTCAATGTTGAAAATTGAAAAATCAATTTCAAACGCGCCCATACTCGTTCCTCCTGGCATGATATCACCATTTACTGTAACTTTGGTTGCGCAATATCCAAAACCTTCATCATCCATTGGATTTTGAACGTAGATATTTTTACCTTGATATGTTCCTTCAACTGATAGCCCTGCAAATGACGCAACACTAGAAAGCACAAACAATAGGAGTAACATTAAATTTTTCATCTATCTAATAGTGTCAATGGTGCTCAAAAAGTAAAAAATAAAACTCTGTGAATCTGTTTTTATATTTTCTTACTCACAAATATAATAGGTTCTAACAATTTCTTGTCATTTCTAAACATTAATCTTTAAAATTTTACCGCAAATTACTTCCATTTCTTAGAAAGAAATCTTTAAGTACAATTAATTTAATCAATAAAAACCCATTATTTATTCAATAAAATTCTTAATCTTGTGTGTATTACAAGCAAGTAATTTATGAAGAAAATCGCGTTTGTTTTAGTAGTTATCACCCTATTCACTTCATGTTCTAAATCAGAACGTCAAGAATTTGAGTACAGCGGTGGATCTATTACTATGGCTTTAGAGTATCAGATGGCAACAAACATTCCACGGGATGTATTGGATTATTATTCTGCAAAAGTATTGAACCAAATCACGGAGGGATTAGTTGGATTCAATCCAGAAACCTTGAAAATTGAACCAAAATTAGCAAAGAGCTGGACAAAAAGTGACGACGGTACGAAATACACTTTTACTTTAAGAAATGATGTTTATTTTCATCCTCACGATGTTTTTTCCGGTTTAGACGATCGGAAAATGACAACAGAAGACGTTATAAAGTCTTTTGAGATGGCATGCACCAAAAAGGAAGACAGCTCAGCACCAAATTCCTATTCTTCTATTTTTAAAAATCTATTAAAAGGGGCCGATGATTTTTTGGAAGGAAAGGCTAAAAGCATAAGCGGTTTAACTGTATCAGGACAAAATGTAACATTAGAATTGCTACATGAAGATCAAAATTTCCTTAATAAAATGACAAATGTTACAGTTAGCATTGTGTCGAAGAAAATTATTGAAGCTGGAATTGAAAGTGAAGCTGTCATCGGAACTGGTCCTTTTGTCTACACGACTTATAAAAGTGGTGAACAACCAGAACTAATACTACTGAAAAACACTGACTACTATGAAGTTGATGATCAAGGTAATGCTTTACCATACTTAGATAGCGTTGTGTTTGTGTTCCAAAGTCGGAAATTAGAGCAATTAGATATGTTCGAGGAAGGTAAATTGGATATTATCGTTGAATTGCCTACCAGTAGAATAACACGAATGTTAGAAGGTAGAATTGAAGATTTCAATTCAAAACCACCCAAACTAATCTTGTCAAATAATCCATTATTGATATCGCACTATTATTTTTTCAACATGAAAGATGAGCGTTTCAAAGATCCTTTGGTTAGAAAAGCATTCAACTATGCTGTAGATAGGGACGCAATTGGCCGGGATATTATACGCGGCCAATACAATGATTTAGGTGAATATGGAATTGTACCTCCGATTCCAAGAGCACTTAGAGGTTATGACTTTAAAAGTATAAAAAACGTAGGTTATACATTCGATCCGGAAAAAGCAAAAAAATTGCTTGCAGAAGCTGGTTACCCTAATGGCGAAGGATTCGGTTCGGTAGAGTTGAGGTACAATATTAGCGATACCCATTCAGCGGTTGCCGATGAATTTGCGAAACAAATTTTCAAAGTACTTGGAATAAATGTCAACATTGATGGTTCGAGTTTCGAGCAATTGACTGCCGATAGACAAGTTGGAAATGGAGATATATTTAGAAACGGTTGGTCGGCAGATTACGCCAGTCCTGAAACATTTTTAATGAACTTTTACGGGAAATTTGTACCTGATAATGACAGCGAGCCATCTCCCACGAATGAATCGCGTTATAAAAATCCATTGTTCGATGAATTCTATGAGCAAGCTCAAAACTCGGATAAACTTTCTGATCAAATGAGATTGTTTTCACAAGCAGAAGTTGAATTAATGAAAAACCCACCAATTATTCCTTTGTGGTACGCTGGTGATATTGCAATTATGCAATCTTATGTTAGAAATTTTCACTTCAATGCATTGAATCATTTTGAGTTTAAAAAAGTCTATATTAAACCTTGGACAGCTGAAGAATACAAAGCAGCCCATGCCGAAAAAAACTAACTACTCACACATGAAACTCCATCTAGTCCTTCCCATTTTACTATTAGTTAATCTAGCCTTTGCGCAGCCGACACAGACCGTTCGCGGGAAAATAATGGATGCAGAAACGCAATTCCCATTGGCTGGAGCCCGAATTGAAATTTTCACACAAGACACCATAAATCACTATCGAGCGATTGGCTCAATTGATGGCGAATTCTCAATTGAAAACGTTCCTATCGGTAAGCACGAACTCATTGCGAAATTAATGACCTACGAAGATAAATCGATTACAATTGAGGTCAACTCTGGTAAGCAATCCATTGTAAGCGTGCCTATGATGGAAAGTTTTCAGGATCAAGAAGAAGTCACAGTTGTAGCTACAAAAAAAGGTACTGTTATCAATGAAATGGCGTTACTCTCTGCGCAACAATTCTCTGTAGAGGAAACAAATCGCTATCCTGGGTCTCGATCAGATCCAGCGCGAATGGCTTCAAATTTTGCAGGCGTTGGAGGAGCAGACGATTCTAGAAATGACATTGTAATTCGCGGTAACTCGCCTTTAGGAGTTGTATATCGTGTTGAGGGAATTGACATTCCAAATCCATCTCACTTCTCAATTTCGGGAAGTTCAGGCGGACCTGTTTCTATATTAAATAATAAAATACTTGCAAATTCTGATTTCTTTATGAGTGCGTTTCCGGCAGAATATGGAAATTCTACGTCAGGTGTGTTCGATTTGAAATTAAGAAATGGAAACAACGAACGTCATGAATTTACGGGCCAATTTGGATTCCTTGGAACAGAAGTAATGGCGGAGGGGCCAATGAGCAAAACTGGAAATTCTAGTTATTTAATTATGGGACGTTATTCAACGCTTAGTATGTTCCAAGCCTTAGGTATAAAAATTGGGACAGATGCCGTTCCTGTATATGGCGATGGAGCGGTTAAATTCAATTGGCGACTAAAAAATGGTGGAGCGCTATCTCTGTTCGCCATCGGTGGAGCTAGTACTATAGAAATTCTAGTCTCTGATAAAAAAGAATATACTGAAGACTTGTACGGTGAAAGTGACAGAGATCAATATTTTAATACATCCATGTATGTTGGTGGCTTATCTTATAAAAAACCACTCAATGAAAAAACTTTTGTCGCGACAAGTTTTGCCTTTTCGCAAGAAAGACAGCACTCAAAACACGATTTCCTTATTCGATCTGTAGATGCTAATAATCAAATTACGATTGATGACTTGTACCGTCTCCAAGAATATACGTTTACCACTTCAAAGGGAACGGCTTACTTTAGCTTGAAGCATAAGGTCAACAAAAAGCACCTTATTCAGGCAGGAATTAATGCAGATGTATTTTATTACAACATGGTTGATTCTGTCCTTGCCCCAGGGCATAGTTCTGCCAATCATTCAAATTTCAACATTCGCTGGGATTATACAGGCACAGCAATGTTAATTCAACCATTTATTCAATGGAAGTGGCGAATGACTGAGAAAATGGACTTCACCTTGGGTCTGCATAATCAATATTACAGTCTAAGTAATAGCATTAGTGTTGCAGAGCCACGAATTGGATGGAGATTAAACCTTAACAAAGGTCAAGCAATAAGTCTTGGGGCAGGAATGCACAGTCAAACTCAACCTCAATACACTTATTTGTATCACCAAACAGATAGTATCACAGGAGAACGTATTTATCACAATAAAAACATGGATTTTTCAAAAAGTATTCACTCGGCATTAGGATACGAAAAAACATTTGGAAAAGGGTTTAATATTAAGGCTGAAGCGTATTATCAATACCTCTATAATATCCCCGTTACAATTACCCCTTCGGCTTTCTCATTAATTAATATGGGAAGTGGATTTCAGCGATTTTTTCCAGAACCACTTGAGAATACAGGAACGGGATACAATTACGGTTTAGAACTTACAGTTCAGAAGTACTTTGACAAGTCTTTTTTCTTTATGTTCTCTGGGACAGTCTATGACTCTAAATATACAGGAAGCGATGGTGAATTGCGCAATACTTCATACAATGGTCTTTACATCGCCAATGCCCTTGGAGGAAAAGAATTTAAAATTGGAGCGAAACAATCTATTTCAGTTGGATTAAAAGTAACTGTTGCTGGAGGTAAAAGGTACGGATATGTTGATATAGCGGCATCTGAAGCATTAAACGAATTGATTTTCGAGAATGATGGGTATAACTCACGTCAATTTAGAGATTACTTCCGAATGGATGTAAAAGTAAACTGGAAATACAATACGAAGCGAACAACTCATGAAATTGGATTGGATTTAGTTAACATTACTGGGTACGACAACTTTTTAAGTTTAACCTACGCGCCGGATTTGGCCAATCCAGCGAAGGAACCCGTAGGTGTGAAGAGTCAATTAGGATTCTTACCTATTTTCTATTACAAAATTGATTTACGTCTAGGAGGAAAAAACAAGGAAAAGTAGTTTACCAAACTGGGCAACTATCACATCCGTTTTTACTTTTGATATAGAACATCAAACCAAGGACAACATTTCCTTCAACAAATCCGTATTTATGTTTGATGTAATATTCGTTTGATAGGTCAGGACGTGACTTTACTTTTACAAGGTGATGAAACCCTGCATTAAAGTTCGTTTGTAGGAACACATGCTTAAAAAATTCAAACCTAAGTCCAGAACTTAACGATAAACCATATCCGGACAAAGAAATTGTTACACGGTCATCATTCCCCGCAAAGCGGAAATCGTTAAAAGTTAACAATGCACCTGCTGACAATCCAACATTTGTTGAAAATCCAAACCATTTGTTTTTTCCAAACGTCAACCATTGATCAGTTCGAGTAACTTCGGCACGTAAGTAATTTAATCCGTTCGAATTTTCGTAATGAAATGTACTTCTATCAGTTGTAAAAACTTCTCCATCATATTCTCCTGACAAATTGGTAATAGTGTCAACTCCTGGATTAACATGCCCGTACATCTTCACCTGATTCCCGTCATTTATCAAGTATTTCATATGGTCGTAACCAATTGAAGCTGCCCAATGATCTTTAAAATAATATCCTATTCTTGCATTGAATTGAGGAACCGTAATTGTACTTACCCTAATGTACTGTTTGATATCCGTTGAAGGGTTGTCAGCGGCTCTAACATTGACCAAGGTGAAATCATAATCTGGTCCAACAAAACGCATATTACTCTTTGTATATGCCGTTCTATTGTATCCCCAATAACCATAAACAGTTCCTTTTGCATAAGAAACTTTTTCCTCCGATCTTTTCTGTCCTTCTGATAAGAAAGGGATAGCAATTAAAACAAGTACAATTAAAGTTTTCATTGATTTAATATATTTTTCAATTATTATTTATCATTTTTAAGCATCTTCAGAAACGAAACTTCCTTTTCAGTCAAGAGACGGTAAGCACCTCTAGGTAGGTCTTTCTTAGTTAAACCAGCAAACATAACTCGGTCTAGCTTCGTAACTTTATAATCAAGAGATTCAAATGCTCTGCGTACAACCCTGTTTTTTCCGGAATGAAGTTCCACCCCAACCTCTTTTGCATTTTCAACATTCACAAATTCAGCCTTGTCAAAAGCCGACTTCCCATCTTCCAAATCTATTCCAGCTACTAGTTTTTTCAAGTGTTCACTAGAAACTTTTTTATTTAATTCAACGTGATAAATCTTACCAGCCTTGTGCAAAGGATGCGTTAGCTTTTTTGCTAAATCGCCGTCATTTGTAAACAATAACAAGCCAGTTGTTTCTCTATCCAATCTACCAACTGGATAAACACGTTCTTTACATGCCTTTTTGATCAAGCTCATCACTGTTTTACGTCCCAATGGATCATCCATCGTCGTAACGAAACCTTTCGGTTTGTTTAATAAAACGTATTGCTTTTTTTCTGATTTTAAAGTTCCACCATCGTACTTAACAACGTCATCTGGTTTTACTTTGTATCCCATTTCAAGAACTATTTCACCGTTCACTGAAACCAGTCCTGTTGAAATTAGCACATCTGCTTCTCTACGAGAACAGATACCAGCATTGGAAAGGTATTTATTTAAACGAATTGCGTGCTCGTTAAATGTCGGAAGCGGATCTCCCTTCTTTAATTTCGTTTTGTAATCAATGAATCTACCTCTAGCTTTTAATTCCTTCGGTTTTAATTCTTTTTTCGGTCCGTTAGACTTCGTGTCCTTTGATTTACCATCTTTCTTATCCGTTGAGCGTCCTTTTGCAGGTTCACGCTTTGTCGCCGGTTTCGTTTTTGAATCGTTTTTACGATTATTAGGTTTTCTTGTGTTCATCGCGAGCATAAATATTTCGGCAAAGATACGACATTTCCTTATGCAATTGGATAGAACGCATTTTCGATGTGTTCAATTTGCAACTGATGTTGATTTAAAATAATAGAAACTACATCAAACTGAACTTCTTCTTGGACGTCATTTGATTCAATATAGTGATTCGTTACTTTAATGATTTGCCTTTGCTTGGAGCGATTTACGGACAAAAAAGGCTCCCCTAAAGCCTTCGATTTTCGAGTTTTCACTTCTACAACAATCAACAAATCATTTTTTCTACAAATGATGTCCAATTCTGCATTTTTCCATTTATAATTGCGCTCAATCACTTCATACCCCTTCGTAAAAAGATGATTTACAGCAACTTCCTCTCCTTTTTGTCCTAGTTCAATGTGATTCATTTTTTGTTTTTCTAATTAAGTTATAAAAAATTCATGGAAAAAACACTATGAACATTTTGTTTGATGAAGTGTACCAAACATCATGAAACAACTTGTGATTCTTTGTTGCATAATAAGCGGGTTTACATTTGGACAAGACCCAGTTCTCTTAATTGGAAATACTAAAAAACTTTGTTATATAGATGAATTTACAATTGACGAAACAGCAATCCTTCCTCGTGATTTATCCTCCTATAAAGCGATTTATATATTTTCAAATTCTACTAGTCAATTGACTCAAACAGACATTCAACGCATTATTACTTTTGTTGAAAACGGTGGCGGATTATACACCGGTTCAGAAAACTGGCCATTTCAAGCTGAATCACGTCAAATTACACAAGAGCTCTATCGAAAAGAGAACTATGGCGAGTACCAGAAAACAAAAGCAAATTCATCCGTGCAAGGAGGAAACTTACATTTGAATACCATCACTGAAATACCAGCGGGCGAATCGACTGTCGCTTTTCCCTTAGATCATCGACTTACAGTTGAAGCTTGGATCGAAGAACAACCATTAATCCTTTCTGGCATCTATGGCAAAGGGCGGATAATAATTGATGGCGGTTATTCTCGCTTTTACTGCAGCAATCGCACTGAAATTTGTGATGAATTGTTTGAACGATTTAAATCCTTTTTAATCTTAGAATAAAAACGAAAATCCAGTTTTAAGTGAAAAAAGACTGGCATATTATCATCTGAAATCGGCTCTCTTTGCTCTCCTTTGCCAAAAATAGGTACCCAAAACCAAGGTTCTTGACATTGAGGCACTCTGGTAACTTATAGCCAGCATGAAATCTAATCCCTACATCAAAAGTCATGAATGAATTTAATACCTTTTTATAGTTCAGCTGTAGCAATAGATTAATCGCCGTAATGTTTTTGTGTTGACAGGATAAGTATTGATGATAAGCGTTCCGTTTGCGCGTCTATATTCTGGTTTATCATCGAACTGATATGATTTCGCACCGATACCGTTAGAAGTAGATAATCCCGCTCTTAGCGAAACTATGCTTCCAATGTTGCGACTAAATAAAGCACTAAGTAATTCACTTTTCGAGTATTCGTTGATTGTACTTGCTCCTGAGAATGACGGTATAAGCATGCAATTGCATTAAAATACGCAAATTAAATGATTGGAACGGAAAAATAAAAACCCTATAACTCTCCCACAAGTTCAAGTGTCTCTTTTGAAGCAGCTTGTTCTGCTTTTTTCTTTGATGATCCGGTTCCTCGTCCGTATGCTTTCTCATTGATAATTACCTCAATCATGTACATCCATTCATGACCATAATTTTGCTCTGAAACGACTCCAAACTGGATTTCCAACTTGTTTTTTTGACACCAAATAAACAGTTTCGATTTAAAGTCCAATTCTTCTTCCAAGAGTTGATTCAAATTGAGGTATTTTCTAAAAATATGATCTTCAATGGTCCGTTGAACTTTTCTATAGCCTCCGTCTAAATAAATTGCACCAATTAATGCTTCAAAAGCATTTCCTTCGATGGTTTCAAGTTTTATTGAACGACTATTATTGTAGTTCATTATTTTACTCAACCCCATTTCATGACCAATTTCACCTAATGTTCTACGATTTACAATTTTTGACTTGATTTTTGTAAGGTAACCCTCGTCTTCCGACGGAAATTTAATGTATAGAAACTCTGCAACCACAGAGTCAAGAATTGCATCGCCCAAAAACTCCAAACGCTCATTTGTTTCTGTTTCTGCATTAGACACAGACTTATGAGTTAAAGCTCTTTTAAAATAAAGCAATGATTTGGGTTTGTAACCGAATCGTGAAAAGATGACATGAATTATTTCTAATTCTTCCTTAGTGTGTTTTTGAAAGAATGGAAATAGCGCTGACAAGACTTTACCCTTTATATTTCTTCACAATAACAGTCGTGTTATGTCCTCCAAATCCAAAAGTATTCGACATAGCAACATTCACTGTTCTTTTTTGTGCTTTATTGAAGGTGAAATTCAATTTATTATCCAATGCTGGATCATCTGTAAAGTGGTTAATCGTTGGAGGAATAATATCATCTTGAACTGCCAATACACATGCAATTGCTTCAATTGCACCAGCGGCTCCTAATAAATGTCCCGTCATTGATTTTGTCGAACTAATATTCAAGTCATACGCATGTTCACCAAAGACATCGTGAATCGCTTTAACTTCTGCAACATCTCCAAGCGGAGTTGATGTTCCGTGAACATTCACATAATCGATATCTGATGGGGACAATTCTGCATCTTCCAATGCAGCGAGCATCGTGTTCCTTGCACCAATCCCTTCTGGATGGGGAGCTGTCATGTGATAAGCATCTCCTGACATTCCACCACCAACTACTTCGGCGTAAATTTTAGCACCTCTTTTTTTAGCGTGCTCTAGCTCTTCAAGAATTAAAGCTCCACTTCCTTCTCCTAACACAAAGCCATCACGATCTAAATCGAATGGACGTGATGCTGTTTCTGGAGAATCATTTCGTGTTGACAATGCTTTAAGGGCGTTAAATCCACCCATTCCCATTTGATTCACACACGCTTCAGATCCACCAGTTACAATAGCTACGGCTTTACCGAGACGAATGTATGTAAAGGCATCAATAATTGCATTGGTAGAAGATGCACAGGCTGAAACTGTGACATAATTTGGTCCGCGAAGACCGTACTTGATCGAAATATGACCCGCTGCAATATCAGCAATCATTTTTGGAATAAAGAATGGATTGATTCTCGGTACACCGTCACCCGTAAAGAAGCTTTCCGCCTCATCTTGGAATGTTTTAAGTCCACCAATACCAGATCCCCAAATTACTCCGATTTTATCAAGATTTGGGTTTGACTCTAACAGTGCGGAGTCTGCCATAGCTTCGGTAGCCGAAACCATAGCATACTGCGCAAATGGATCCAATTTTCTTGATTCCTTACGGTCCATATGTTCTTCAACATTGAAACCTTTAAGTTCACAAGCGAACTGGGTTTTGAATAACGAAGCATCGTATCGAGTTATTGGAGCAGCTCCACTTTTACCGCTTTTTAATGCTTCCCAGTATTCAGAAAGGTTATTTCCAATCGGTGTTAGGGCACCTAAGCCCGTGACAACTACTCTTTTTAATTCCATAAACGAACGTTAATTCAAATAATATCAGTCAAAATCTTACTTAGCGTTTTCTTCAATGTAAGAAATTGCATCTCCAACTGTTTGGATATTTTCAGCTTGATCATCCGGAATAGCAATATTGAATTCTTTTTCGAATTCCATGATTAACTCTACCGTGTCTAGAGAGTCTGCTCCTAGATCATTTGTGAAGCTTGCTTCGTTTAATACTTCGCTTTCTTCAACACCTAATTTATCTACGATTATAGATATTACTTTTGATTTAACATCAGACATTTGTTCCTATTTTTATTGGTTAATTCAATCGCAAAGAAAACGACAAACTATCAAAAATCAAAATAATTACTGATAATAATGAATAACCTTTTATTTACTCTTTCGCGCTAAGGAAGGTACTTCCGCATTTTCAGCGGGATGACCAACAGGAATTAATAAAAATGGTCGTTCATTTTCAGGGCGATTTAAAGCTTTTGAAATGAAATTCATGGGGCTTGGAGTATGCGTTAAGGCGACAAGACCTGCATTTTGGACAGCTAACAAGAAAAAACCCGCTGCCAAACCAACAGATTCTGACACATAATAATTGTTGTGTTTAGTTCCGTATTCATTCAATTCATATGCTCTTTTCATTATCACTACAATCCACGGAGCAACATCAATAAATTCCTTTACCCAATCAGTTCCTAATGGCGCCAAATCTTCTAGCCATTCATCACTCATTCTTCCACTATAGGATTTCTTTTCCTCTTCTTCTGCTAGTTCTCGCAGTTTGGATTTTAAGTTTACATTTGAAATTAAACAAAATGTCCACGGTTGTTTGTGCGCTCCAAAAGGGGCTGTAGAAGCCGCCATGACAATGTTTTCCATAACTTCCTGCGCAACCGGCGCATCTGAAAACTCACGGACAGATCTTCGTTTGTCAATCTTTTCATAGAATTCCTTCGAGCGTTTTAACATTTCTTCGTCTGAAATGGAATCTTGGACATAAGGAATAAAAGGATGTTTTTGAGTTGACATAATAAGAAATGTTAAAGTATGAAGCTAAATATAAGGATACTTCCTAAATTTGCGCCATGAACAAAACGAGAATAGCAGTTTTCGCCTCTGGAACAGGCAGTAATGCCATCAATTTGATTCGTTACTTTAACAATCATCCTACAATTGAAATTGGGTTTGTTTTGAGTAACAAAAGTGACGCGCCTATTTTAAATTCTGCGAAAGACTTAGGTATAACTGCAATTCACCACCCGAATGGTGAAGTCGCAAACGGTGATTTTCTAGTTCAATTGTGCCAATCACATCAAATTAATTGGATAATGTTAGCAGGTTACTTGAGATTAATCCCTGGTCAACTGATACAACAATTTGAAAATAAAATTATCAATCTTCACCCTTCCTTGCTACCGAAATACGGCGGAAAAGGAATGCACGGTGGCCATGTTCATGAAGCAGTAATTGAAAACAAAGAAGTTGAATCTGGTATTACCATTCATTTCGTGAATGAGGAATTTGACAAAGGAAAAATATTAGCGCAGTTTCGATGTTCGATCAATTCGAATGATACAACCGCATCATTAGCACAAAAAATACACGTATTAGAGCAAAGCTACTTGCCGGTAGTTGTTGAAAAAACAATAATTAATGGTTAATCATTATGGGAGCATTTTTTACAGGTTTCAGTTGGATCGAAATATTCAAAGCAACAATGGTATTGTTTGCCGTTATAGACATCGTTGGGTCAATTCCAATTATCATTAAACTGAAAGAACAATCAGGAGAAGAATTAGCCGCGCTCCGAGCAAGTATAGTAGCGTTGTGCATTATGATCGGTTTTCTTATCCTTGGAGAAAGTATTCTGAATCTTTTTGGGGTTGACATTAAGTCTTTTGCCGTAGCAGGTTCTGTTATTTTGTTCGCGATGGCGCTCGAAATGATTCTAGGTGTGCGTTTATTTAGAGATCAAGTCTCTGGAAAAACAGCCAGTATCGTTCCGTTAGCTTTCCCAATTATTGCAGGAGCTGGAACTATGACATCATTGATTTCATTGCGTGCAGAGTACCATGAACTCAATATTCTTGTAGCGATTTTTATCAATATCATTATTGTATTCGTTGTATTGAAATTGACGAAAGTGATAGAGCGTGCATTGGGAGATGGCGGAATTGCAATACTTAAAAAAGTATTTGGAATTATTCTACTAGCAATTGCTGTAAAACTGTTCAGCTCAAACGCGAAGGATTTATTTGCTTAAATCGTTTAACGCATCTTGGCAGTTTTCAAATTTGAACTTGAAACCGTTGTCAATTAGGCGTTTTGGATATGCGTAAATACTTGACAAGATCAGCTCACTTTCCGTTCCTATAAAAACAGCTCCAATGTCCAATAGAAATTTTGGCTGAGGCAATCCAAATGGCATTTTTAAAGCTTTTCTCAAGCACTTCATGAACTCTTGATTCGTTGGAGTGTTTGGTGAAATACAATTTACTGGTCCAGAAATAGTTTCGTTTTGAATGATACAGTCGATCATTCGAATAACGTCATCGATGTGAATCCATCCGAATTTCTGTTTACCGTTGCCCATTTTACCGCCAAGTCCAAGCCGTGCTAACTTTTTGAACACCGGAAAAACCCCGCCGCTTTTCCCTAGAATTAATGAAATACGCAATGCAACTTTTCTAAGATTGACTGTTTCTTCCTGAAAAAACGCCGCTTCCCATTTTTGGGCAACAATCGCTGAAAAATCGTCTCCGCGGATTGAATCCTCTTCCGTCATTAAAGCTTCTGGGTGCTGACCATAAATAGATGCAGCGCTCGCGTTAATCCATAAAGCTGGCTTATGCTGAAGTTTGTTTACTGCAATTTGCAAAACGCGGGTAGCGTTAACTCTAGAATTTACTATTTCAAGCTTGTTGGCTTCAGTATAACGACAGTTGACTGATTTTCCCGTCAAGTTAATGACTAAATCCGCACCAATTAAGCAACTTTCCCAAGCTCCTTCTGAAGTGGCATCCCAATGAACAAAATTAGTTTTTCCTTCAACGCGAGATTTCCCTCTTGACAAGACAAAAATCTCATTGTCTTCTTTTTCGAAATGATGAACGAGCTCTTTTCCTAAAAAGCCTGTTCCTCCAGCAATAATTATTTTCATATCTTACTTACCAGGTTTAAACGAACCTTGTCCGCCAGCTTGTCCTTCAATAATTTGCATTCCGTTGGCAAATTTTTTCTCGCTCATTACTTTCCCTCGTTTATCGTAGACAATAAAACTTCCATGTTTCAATCCGTCTTTATAATCAACTTGGGACATTAGGTTTCCTCGACGATCGAATTGCTTCATTGTTCCATCTAGTTTTCCTGATTTATAATTCGATGAAACGGCAGCCAATTTTCCGCCTGGATGGTATGCAATCCATTCCCCATCTTTCACTCCTTCTTTGTAATTCCCTTCTTCTGTCAATCGGAAGTCTTTAGAAGAGTATGAAGTAGATAGTCCATGCAACTGACTTTCCATTACAACATGATCTTTCATTAAACCGTAATCCATTTTGGTTTTCTTCTTGAACAATTTGTAATTGTTGACATTCTTTACTTTTCCGTTGTCAAAATATTCAGCCCATTCACCAACCTTCATGTTGTCGGAATACTTACCAATCAATTTTTGTTTTCCGTTCGGATAAAACGACAACCATTCGCCTTCTAACTTACCTAGTTTGAACGTTGCACTATTTTTTAAATCACCACTTTCCCAGTGATTGTTCCATTTTCCCTCTTCCTTTCCGTTCAAATATGTTCCTTCCATTAATAAAGTACCATCTTCGTACCACGTTTTCCAAGCTCCATTTTTTAAATCCTTGTCAAAAGTTCCTTCTTTGAATTTCTTTCCGTTTTTATACAAATACGACCACATCCCAGATTTTAATCCTTCCTTATATTTCGCAGAGTAGGAAAGTTCTCCAGTTGGAAACCAATAGGTCCACTCGCCGTCCTGCAGATCGTTTTTAAACGTTCCTGATTGATCTCTAGTGCTGGTCTTTGTATACCAAACCCAACTTCCATCTTTCTTACCTTTCGTGTAGTTTCCGTCGACGTTTAGTTGACCGTTGTCGTAAAAATATTTGTACCCGCCATTCAACTGGCCATTTGAATAATTCGTTACTTTTTCTGGCTGACCTGTGTAATAAAAATATTCCCATGTCCCATCTTTTTCACCGTCTTTAAATTCCCCCTTCAAGGTTAAATAACCATAAATACTCAGCTCCTCAAACAGACCATTTTTAAGGCCATTTTTATAGTTGTACCATTCCTTTACTTTTCCTGTTGTGTAGAACGTCGTCATTTCACCTTCGCCTTTTAAAACAGTTTGCGTGTACAACGAATCCGGCAAGTAAAACTCCCACAAATAATTGTCTTCCCCTTTCGGTTCTTCAACAGATTTTAATCTTCCATCGCGGTAATAGTACTTCCACTCATTGATCGGAACATCCTCTTTGTAATACCCTTGAACTCTAACGTCTCCTGTTTCGTACCATTCGATATACGTGCTGTCTTGTCTTCCCCATTTAAAAAACCCAATTTGCTCTTTTTTTCCATTTGGGTAAAAGCGAACAACTTCTCCATGCAACATTCCCTTGTAATAATTTCTCACTTCTTGCAATTCACCAAGGCGATCAAAGTATTTCCATTTTCCATGCTCATTCGTGGTTTCACCCATGCCATCAACAAAGTACTTTCCTGAAGACTGAACTTGCACATGATTGAAATCCCAATATGTTTGATGATTTTTTGAAAGGCTCTCTTTTTCTATTTTTTGTCCAAATGCTCCAACTCCAAAAAAGATGAACGCTAAAAGCAATACAATTCTCATCATAATTAAATTTTATCTATAACGTAAAACGGTAAAATGGTTACTTCACTAATCCAATCACTCCTTGGGCGATTAACACAGCTCCAAAACCAAAAAACACAATACCTATAAGGCGATTTAGACCTGATAGTAGCTTATGCGTCACCAAAGGACGAAGGCTTTTTGCCCCAAATATTTTAAGTAAGTCTATTGAGAAAAATGTGACTAAAATTGCGGCAATAAAAACAAGCATAGAATTAATTGAACCACCTTCAGCAGCATCTTTTGCCCCTAAAGTCATAACACTGAACCAATAAAAAATAACCAGCGGATTCGCTAAGTTGAGAAGAAAACCTTTTAGCCCTAACAATAAATAACCTCTCGAATTTTTAATGTCTATTTTATCATCCTCCAAGTCAAATTCTTTAACACTTTTAAAGAAATTATAAACCCCATATCCGATGAATAAAACACCCCCGATTAAACGAAGCATAGAGTTGTCGTGACCACTCGAAAGACTTTCAACTTGATTGTAAAAAAAGAAGGCGATACCAATGTAAACAATATCGTTAAGAATTACACCTAAATCAAATGCAATTGCTGCGCGAATTCCTTTCCGAATGCTAGTTTCCAATAGCACGAAGAAAACGGGTCCAATCATGATGCTTAGCACAAATCCCGTAACAATTCCTTTCGCAATTAAATTCATCTCCATTATTGAGTGCTTTCTACAAATTTAACCTTTCCTTTTGCTTTTGAAAGAGTTGCGTCGAACTTATTCATTTTTATTGTGTTTGATTCTTTTTTCTTTCAAATTATTTCGATTATCACATTTTTCTCAATGATATGCGTACTATATTAATTGAAGTTGATTACATTTGCAATCACGGGTGGATAAATTGGTTACCCAATCAATTGAAAATATTAAGTTACTTATGAAACTTGCAGCAGCAAATACTAAATTAGAAGTGATTATTAAAAACGTCGAAAAAGACGGAGTTAAAGCTAAAAATCTTATTGAAGATTTAAAAGAGTTGAGAACTTTCGCTTTACAAGAACAAGATCCTTTGGTGACAAAAGTATTGCGTTTAACGTACGAGTATTTACTTGAAAAGAAAGGTTTTGACGTTCAAGCACAATACGAAGAAGACGAAGAAGAGCAAGAATACCCAATTGAAATTGAAGCAAACGAAAACTTATTGTATTTGTTGAAGCTTTTAATGAACGCAGATCACAAAATCAACCGCGAGGAAATTAAAGATTACAGAACTGCACTGAAATTAGAGCTTTACTAAGAATAAGAGCAAAGTAAATACTGAAGCCGTGCATTAATTGTGCGGCTTTTTTTATTTCATAATAATGCACCTCTTTCTTTTTAAACCTGCGGCGGAGCTGCGCGGTCATTGCCAAAAAAAAGAAACAAAAAAAGTCTAGCGCAGTATTGCGCAGTTGCTGTCTCTGCAATAACCCTTGGGCTTCGGATGAAATTCTTCTTCTTACTCTTGAAAGCTGAAAGTGACAGTGATGTCCCTGCTGCGGGGTTTCCGCTCCGCTCCAAACTTCTTCCATTTTTAACAACTTTGAATTCGTTTCCGTTTTTTCTAATGCTAATGCTAGGCGCATTTTCAATTCAAACTTCGAATTATAATTATATGCTAATTATCTCATTCAGGACGATGGTTTTCAATTTTTCATTGTTAATTTTCAATTATTTCCTCCTTCACACCCAACCATTTCAATTAAGTATACGTCTTGTTATTAAATATTGACAATCTGGTTTCGTTGGTATTTTTGTTTTTATATCCTTGCAGGTATACCTGAAAAGAGTTTCACTCTAGAGTTTCTACCATTCTAACCGAGCTCTTTTCAGGTTTTTTTATCCTTTTTAAAACTTAAAAAGATGGAAAACACAACAATTAAACATCACGCCATTTTAATCCGTTGCTATTCCTCCTCGCCAACAATGAACGACTATATTTTATTTGTTTTCTTATAATTTTTCTGACTGTTTTAAGCACTTGCTTAAATGCTGGCCAGTTAACTCTAATCCTTTTAAAATAGAGCGTTTCCGCCCTGCTTGTTTCAAGGTAATTCCAACAATTTTTCGTTCTTCTGTGCTTAAAATAGGAATGTTTACAGCACCAGGAATATGCCCTTTATCGAATTCAATTTCGCTACGAAAATCAATTATGAAGAAGTATGTGATAAATCCCAGGAGACAGCAATGCTTCCCGTTTTCACTTAAAATTATGCTGTTTTTCTTATAAACTGAATGGATATAGCATTAAATACCTCGGCTTGATCAATGTTTACGACGTGTCCGCAATTTGGAACGACATTTAATTCAATACTTGGATTTAAATCCACGATAGCTTTTACAGACCCGAGAAACATGTGATCCTCACTACCCATTATGTAAATTGTTGGTTTGTTATTATTTTCATGTTCTACACGATTAAGATAAGTTGTCAAACGTGCAGTTAATTTAAACCAACGATTAAATTCCTTTGTCATAAGTTTTTTTGCCTCATTGACAAACAAGGTACGAGATGTCTTATGGTTCTTTTTAGGCATGATAATTTTTGCTAGTAAAGCATATAAAGTCATGTAAGGCAGTAAAGGATTAAGAAATCTACCTATTCGTAAAAGCAACCTCGATTTAATATTTAAGCGTGTAATTGCTCCAGAGAAAATCATTGACTTAACAATACTTGGTTTTATGGCAAAAATTTGATAAATTATAATTGTCCCTAAGGAAACACCGATAAAATGTGCTGAAGCTATTTTATTAAATTCTATAACCTCAATTACATCTTGTGCAATCATTTCAAACGAATAATTTTTGGATGTTTTTAAATTTTTTGATTTTCCGTGTCCTCTTAAATCAATTAGCAATAGATTAAAGTTCTCTGAGTAAGCTTTAATTTGCTTATACCAAATACTTGAACTGCCACCTGCACCATGAATAAAAACACACCATTCTTGGCTATTTGGATGGAGTACTTTTTTATAATATAACATATACAATAGTACACAAAAAGTACACATAAAAGAATGCCCTTTATGAATTTCAAATTAAACTTTTAATTTTTATCACTCACCTATTCGAAATCAACATCTGTAACTTCATCTAGTGGATTTATTTCAGCACCTAAATATGTTAGTTTACAGCATCTTGAGCTCCACATTCCTTCAGAAGTAAGAAGCACCATCGCAGGCATATTTTAGGCGAAAAGCAGAAAACAACACTTTCGCTAGATTCTAATTAATCAGCGAATTCAATCCACTATCCAAATTAAGGTTATTCGGTTTTCATTTAACCTTAAACACAATACTGGCAATAGCTGTACATTTTAGAGAAATCGTGTGAGAATGAGATTTCGTCGTCGTACACTTCTTCTAAAATTTTACCAATGTATTGAGGGAAATTTGCAACCATTTCCGTCAACGAAAATCCAGTTGTTTCCAAAGTGAAAGGTTTGTTTTGTCCGGAAACAAAAGAAATAATACTTGATTCCGCAAGAACATGATGATTAAAATGGTATAAATAAACGTAATTCAATAATTGCAAGACATGCTTTCGAGACTTTAATGAGCCAATCGTAGAGTCAATGTCGTTGTCACGAGATTTGAACTTTACATCGGCGTCGGCAACTTTTCCTGATTTATAATCAATGATTCGAATTTTTTCTCCGATAGAATCCACACGATCAATGTAACCAACCAATCTTATTTTTTTTGTTTCACCAAATACTTCTACATCAATTTCAGCAGTGTATTTTCGTTCCAAAGATTCGATAAAAACAGGCTGTGTTTGTTCCGTTAAAAATTCAACTTCAGATTTCAAGAAACGACGCGTTAAATCAATTGCCATTTGGTAGGACAGGAAATTTTTACCTTTCATAAATGCATCTTTGTCGCCATTGAAGTGTTCCATGAATTTCTGATGAATGACCACTTCAAAGTCTTTTATCATCTGTTCCACGTCGATGGAAGTGATGTTTCGAGGTGCTGGCTCCACCTTTACTCCTTCTTTATCAAAACGGGTGAAAGGAGTGTACAACTGCTCCAAGGTTTCGTGTATGAACGAACCGAAGGTGTTATTTTCAATTTCTTCTTCTACACTTTCTTGTTCGCCAAAATCCATCACGTAACGGAAATAAAAATCAAGTGGGCATTCTAAATACTTTTTAAGCATTGAAGCGGACGTCGATTGCGCAAACAACTCATCCATTCTCAATTTAATCTCCTCTGTTTTATTAATTTCTTTGACCTCAACTTCGCGTTTAGCATCTAAAGAATAAATCTTTTTCTCAATCTTGATATTTGTATTCAGGCGACCTAACTCCATTTCCATTTGCATCAAATAACGACTTGGCTCATTGTTCCCGATCGCTTCGGTTGCTGTGCAATATGTAACAAATAACTCTTCGCAATGATGTAAAAGGCGGTAAAAATGGTGAGCAAATAGTCCTTGCTTTTCACGAGGTGTTGGCAATCCCAAATAACGCCGTAAATCCATTGGAATCATCGTTTGAATTGGATTGGTTGGCGGAAGATTTCCTTCATTCATTCCCACACAAATGATGCGTTTAAAATCCAAGGCTCTCGTTTCCAACAATCCCATTATTTGCAATCCTTTGGTCGGATTTCCATGGTACGCAATGCTTTTTGTTCCCCAATGCTGATTAAACAAATGCTTGAACGATTTCAAACTCATTTCTGGAATTCCCTCTTCAATACAGTTCTGGAAATCCAATAACGCTCGGTCAAAACATTCTATTACTGCTTTTTCAAATGCAAATTCTGATTCCAAATTCTTGTAAATCAATTCATTTGAATTACGAATATACGACATGGCTAATTTCCAGTCTGAATTCCAATCGCTGGTAACATATTTAAGGAGATGAATAGCAGTTTCACCAATTTCTAATTTTTCCGGATCGATAAAAATGCGGTTGTATTTGACAACTTCTGCTTCGGCTAAAATTAATTGATCCTTTTCCTCCTTCGATAAAACAGACAGTAGAAATGGGTGATTCCAAAAATTCTGAAGATCGTTGAAGTAAATCCATTTGGTTTTGAAACGTTTTTTGTTCTCTTGTATGGAAAAGATTAAATCTACCCACGTGCGCATTGCAGTATTCCGAATCGGTAAGCCCAACGTGATATTCGCCTTTCCAATTTTCTTTGGTAAGTTCTTTAAAATCGAAGCAATAAGAGATTCATCGGCAAGTAACAATAACGTATCATCCAATTGTTCTTTGGTAGAATTTTCTAGAATCGTTGCCGCGACTTTCACTTGTCCAGTGTTTTGTGCGCATTCTATCATTTCAACCTTCATGGATTTCATAGCAAGTTTATTCTCTACAAAGTTTAACTTTTTACCGTCCAATTTTTCGGATAACTCGCGTAAGAATTTACCTGCTTCGTGATTGTTGTTTTTTAAATAGAAATCATCCGCATCCAAGAATACAACTGCTATTCCCATTTGATCCAATTGACGAATAATGGTCAATTCAGCCTTTGAAAGAGCGTTAAATCCAGCAAATAGAAATTGGTGATTTTTATCTTCTTTGAAAAGTAAGTCGATATTGTTCGCCAAAGTTTTAAACGACTTCCCGGCGTAACATGTATCGTTTTTACTAAGTAACTCATTCAATTCCTTGTAATATCCTGGAAGTCTATCCCAAAACTCCATGAAACGTTTTTGACTTTCAGTAAGTTCTTCATTGCTAAAACTCCATTGCTCAATCTCTTTGATATCAGCGAGGTTCTTAAACACTTCATTCGCATCTAACAAGTAGCGGTCAATTTCATTGAAATCCGAAAGTAAAATCGTTCCCCAATTTAAAAACTCGTCGAATGAACGGTCTTCTTCAGTTTTCGCTTCCTTTAATTGAATTGAAAAAAGTTGAATTAATGCACGCGTTTTATCAATAATTGTCTCCGGACTATACGATTTCACCCATTGATCCATCGTAATCATTCGTGGGGCAAAAATGGGTTTTTGGTAACGGTTAAAAATAGAAGTTGAAACGTATTTCTTAGCACGTTCAGAAGGAATAACAATCGTTAAGTGACTAAAATCCACCTCGTTTTCAAACAAGTAGTTGGCAATCTTATCCGTGAACATCATGTTACTTTTTTTGAGTTAAAAATTTCCAATACGTCGCGCGGTTCAATACAGAAGCTTTGATTTCAGGATAAGCATCCGAAAAACTCTTCGGCAACTTCACTTTCTTCTTCTTTTCCCAATCCGTTTTGTAGGCAAAGGTTCCGTTCTCCGTCACTTCTACAAAATCCATTTGTTGGTTGGTATGCGTTTTCCAGAAATACGTTTGATGTTCAAGTTGATTCATTTTCAACCATTTCATTCGTTCTGAAATTACATAATTACGCCACAATTCACTCATGTCGTTACGCATGTATGTTGGATTGAAATTATTGATCAGTACATTTCGAACTCCGTTATCTGCAAAATAAATCACGTTAGATTTTTTCAATTCATAGCGATGCCCGCCGTAATAAGAGGGTAAACGATACAATAAAAATGCATCTTCCAATAAGTTGATGTAACGCTCGACTGTTTCGTTGTCTAAGCCACAGCGTTCTGCCACTTCATTGTACGAAACAGCGTCTCCAATAGAAAATGCCAAGACTTGCAACATGCGAATTAACTTTTCTCCTTTATTGATCCGTTCTGCACTGCTCAATTTGGTAAAAACAGCTTCTTGAATGATCTCGTTGAGTGTTTGTTCTGCATTTGGCAAATTCGCCAAAACTTCTGGATAGTTTCCGTAGACCAATCGTTCTTCCAATAAACGGTTTTCTTCCGGCAAGCCAAAATGCTGTGCCGCTTCATAAAAAGATGGTGCGAATAAGTTTATTTCTAGTCCCGCCATGCGAATTGCTTCTAGCAACTCCGGTTGCACTTTAGGAATGTAAGAGCACGAAACAACAACTGTCGCGTTGATTTCTCCCATCAATACTTTTTCTAGAATTGTATCTAGGTTTGCTAAATATTGTGCTTCGTATAAGACGATAAATGGAGCTGAAGAAGGAAGTGAGTTCCTTTCAATTTCCTTGTGTATCTTTTTTTGAGAACAGTCAAAAAGTTCGAAAACATTTCCTTTGGATTCAAATGAAGCTTCGATCAATGTTCTTTTCCCTACTTTTCTAGGACCTTGAAGGAATACCAATTTATTTTCAGCAACTTTCTCTGTAAAAATGGCTTGCTGTATACGTGGAATCATGACGGGTTAAATTTTGGCATGAAGATAATAAAAAACGTAGATTTCACTTAAATTTTGCGACTAATCAATCCAAACTTTATTAAAGAAACGCTCAGCTCGGTTTGAGTTCATGAATTTATTTCCGCCATAAGCTTTAATAATTCCAAAATAATCCTCACTCATCACAACACGCACCCAGTAAAATCCTTCAGCGTAAGTGTCTGCAAGACCTTGGTATGCTTCTCCACCATTATCAAGTTTAATTTGTTTTAACGGACTTTCTGAAGGAGTTCCAATGTGCCGTTCTGCCAATTGCAATAAACCAATGTCTTCATTAAGTGGATACAATTCCACAACATATGAGTTCCCTTGTCCCAAATCACTGTACATAAGTTTAAGCAAATAACCTTCGTCTTCGTTCCTAATCACGATTGGCTTTCCTGGAAACTCGGCCCCTAAGCGAAATTCGTCATTTTTATACGCGTAGCTTTTAAACTTGCGCACATTTGAAATAGCTACTGTTGGATCTTCCGAATAAGAAGCAACAACTCGTCGAACTTTATATCCTTTGCTTTTCAATAAATTAATTAAACCGCTTGGTCCCGCTAGATGTCCAGCACCAACAGCACAAAATAGTTTGTTACCGTTTATTTTTAACAATGAATCTATTTTTGTGGCCATCCCAAAGTTACGCTCTACAATCACGCGTTCATAGCCCTTTGGATAGATAGACATAGAAGATCTTAAGTATTCATCAATGGAATAGATATCACCTTTCAAGTACAACTTAATCAATTCATCCGAAGTTGAATATGCGTTGTAACCATATCGAGAACGATTCATGTTAGAAAGTAATTCAACTTGAGAATCCACCGATTCTAGCGCAGCAAATGTCTTTCCTGCGTTGTAACAATACTGTTGAAAATATGCATCTAAAAATTGCGGCATTCCATCCTCATCTCCATAAGCAGTTGTGCTCGCATTGTAAGAATTTCCATAAGGGTTTCCCTCATTGTCGTAATTCATTTCAACATAATCTTGGCGCGTGTTGTACTCATCAAAAATGGAAAAAATATCCGCTTCCAACACAACTGTTGTTGCTTGATCTAAGGCGTAATAAGTTGAGTCTGTTAAATGAAACAACTCTTTTTCATTGGAGTGCAAGCTCCCAAATAAAAATGACTTTTGTTTCATTCCCTTCCCAGAAATTTCCCAAAGTAATTGATGTTTCTCATTGATTGTTTGAGAAAAACAGCTCAAAGAGAGCGCTAATGGAAGTATATATTTTAGCATAATGCTTTAAATTACAATTAAGGATTGGTTTAAACGAGAATTCTCTCAAAATGTTGGTCGCCAAAAGCGTAAGGAATGTATGCCAAACTTGGAATTTCCTTCGTAATCAATATTGGAGTGCGTTTCCCTAGTGTAATAGTTCCGTGAGATTCTGATAAATCCATTGCATAAGCAGCGTTCAATGTTAAGGCGTTCAATGCTTCTTCTGGTGTCATTTTCATTTTCACACACGCCAACGACCAAACAAACCCAAGATTTCCACTTGGCGTAGAACCAGGATTAAAGTCACTTGCTAAGCAAACAGGCAAATCGTTGTCCATCATTTTTCTTGCATCACCAAAAGGAATGGACAAGAAATGAGAACAACTTGGTAAAATAGTCGGAATGGTAGAACTTCCTTTTAAAGCAAGAGCATCTTCATCGGATAGCTCTTCCATGTGATCCACGGAAAGTGCGCCTAATTCTACTGCTTTTTTAACTCCGCCCATCGCTGAAAATTGATTGACATGTACTTTTGGTTTCAAACCAATTTTAATGCCAGCTTCTAAAATTTCAGCCATTTCTTCAACGCTAAAGTAATTGCGTTCACAAAACACGTCTATGTAATCTGCTAATTGTTCTTTTTGAATCGCAGGAATCATTTCGTTAATAATTAAATCAATGTATCCGCGGTGATTTTCTTTGTATTCTGGTGGAAATGCATGCGCTCCTAAAAATGTTGCTTTTATGGCAATCGGCATTACATTTTTCAATCGTTTAATTACGCGCAACATTTTCAATTCAGCATCGACTGTTAATCCATATCCTGATTTTATTTCCAATGCTCCTGTGCCGTATGACATCAATCGCTCGACGCGTATTTTTGCTTGTTCGAATAATTCATCTTCTGACATTTCTTGCAAGCGACCAGCAGAATTTACGATTCCACCTCCACGTAGTGCAATTTCTTCATAGGACAAACCATTGATTCTATCTACAAATTCCTCTTCACGTGATTTTGCAAAAACTGCATGCGTATGAGAATCACAAAAGGCAGGTAAAACAAATTTTCCTTCTGCATCAATTACTTCTAAGTCGCGCCAATCGGTAATTCCACCCCAATCTTCCATCGCTCCGTAAGCTACAATTACACCATCCTCCAACGCTAAAAAAGCATTGGAAAGTATTGGTAGTTCTTGCATTTCTTTCCCTTTTCGGATGATTGGTAAATCTTCTCCGTACTGCACAAGTCCTTTAATATTTTTGATCAGTATCTTCCCCATGACAGTACAATTTTAGACAAAATGATTGACTCTCAATCTAAGATTTGTGAATTATTTAGAAACTACTTTGCAAATTCAAGAAAAACGCTAACTTTGCACCCGCTCTACCTAAGTAATTAGGTTGATTGATGCTCGAGTGGCGGAATTGGTAGACGCGCTGGATTCAAAATCCAGTTCTTTCGAGAGTGCGGGTTCGATTCCCGCCTCGAGTACTATTAAGCCTCATAATCTTCTGATTATGAGGCTTTTTTGCTTTAATGAGTAACACTGAGGTAACTGTACGTCTTCCATTTAGAGCCATTTTTTTTTGTGCTAGTCAGTAATAATTTCGACCGTTTCACTCACAAATTCAGTGCGTAATTCATTGTAATAATAAATGAACTACCTTCATCAAGTTTACTTTCAACCTTTATGTCTCCCCCCAAATCATTTATATAACTCTTTGCAATTGACAGTCCTAATCCGGTACCTTGAATATCATTAACATTGCTTGATCTGAAGAATGGTTGAAAAAGTTCCTTTAACTCCTTTTCTGGAATACCAATTCCCCTATCAATTACCGATATTGTAAACGTATCTGGATAATAATTGACGACCAGCATTGGGTTTTCATTTTTAGGAGAGTATTTCAATGCATTTGAAACCAAATTACTGATACAGTTTAAGAGCAACTGAACATCTGTTTCGACTATTTTTTGTTCTCCTTGCTCGAGAAAGATTATTTCTTTTGCAACTTCTACTTCATTAAATGTTTTACAAATTTCTTTGCAAAACTGCGACAAATCAATCTTTTCTGGTTTCAGTTGTATATTTCCTGATTCAGTCTTGCTATAGATTAATAAATCATCCATTAAGTTAGTCATCTGATTTATTGCGTTATCTACTCTAGTTTTCGATATAGACATTTTCTTTTTTGCAGCCTCATCAAAAGTTTCAGAAATCATAGAAACTATTGCCATTGAAGACTTTATGACTGTCATTGGAGTTCGGAATTGATGTGATACATCCGAAACAAATCGCGATTTAAATTCGCTCATCCTTTTTTCTTTCTCCAAACTTTCTTTAAGCATTAACCTTGAGCAATATAGCTCCATAAAATTAGTAACCTTTAGCATAAAATGGCCCTCATTTACCGGTTTCGTTAAATAATCCAAGGCGCCCAATTTATATCCTTGAGTAAAAAATCCTCTTTGGATAGCGATTGCCGAAAGAAATATAATCGGCGTATCTTTGGTTTTACTATTGCCTTTGATCAGTTCCGCCAAATCAAACCCACTCATATCAGGCATTTGAACATCAAGGATAATTAGTCCATAATCATTTTTTAAGAGAAGTTTGAGCGCTTCATTTCCTGAGAGAGCAGAGTCGCAGTCAAATTTGGCATTCTTTAAAAGAGCTGAAAGAGCGAATAAATTCGCTTTTAAGTCATCGACAATGAGAATTTTATGCTTATATATTTCGTTCATTACCTTTAATTTATGAGTGTTAAACTTCTTTAAAAACTAGACTTATATGAATAGGCAAACAAAATACCGTATTAAATAATCAAGTATATCTATAGAGTAGAGAGTTTCTGTTTGATCGTTGCCAGCTTCTTTTTTCTTCATATCCCTCGTCTAGTGTTTCGTGTTTTAATTGATTATAAGAGAACAGAAGATATAATCTTCATAAGATTGTCGATGTTAATTGGTTTAGAGCAGTAACCATTCGCTCCGGCATTTAAACATCTTTTTACGTCAGTTTCCATCGCTTGCGCCGTTAACGAAACAATTGGGATCTGCCATGTTACTAGGTTCTTTCGAATCTCTTTAATTGTCTCATAACCATCCATTACAGGCATCATCATATCGAGTAAAATGATGTCAACTTGTGATGATTTCTTTAGTACATCAAGACATTCTCTTCCGTTAATTGCCGTCAAAATATTACAACCAAAGGGCTTTAGTACCGCCTTCAATGCGAAAACATTAGCTAAATTATCATCAACAATAACTACAGTTTTTCCTTTCAACATTTATTCAGAGTTTATTTAACCACATTCTCATTAATGAAATCAGCTGATCTTCATCTAGAGGTTTGTCTATGTAGGCATTTGCACCGTCCGTCATAGATTCAGCAAGTTCAGCAGGCATTTCAAAATCCGTAATTCCAATAATCGGAACTGATTTCATATTAAGATCTGTTCTAATTGCTAAGATCGCTTGATATCCATCTTTGTTCGGCAGCATCATATCGACAATAATCAAATCGAAATTCGAAGATTTTTTAAGTATCTCTATACACTCAACTCCATCACTCGCAGAATCTACTTTCATCTTGTGGGACTCGAGTAAATTGATTGTCGAAAAAATAGTTCTTGCATCATCACCTATTATCAGCACTCTTTTTCCGGCAAGAGTTGGGTCCTCCATGTAAAGTTGACTATGTTGTCTGTTGCTGTTTTTTTCATCATCTATATGCAAGAATAATGATACTGCGCTTGATAATTGCTTGAAATTTTTGGCCGTTTTCATGACAAAGGTGCTTGTAGCCTTTTTGATGTTTTTCTCTTCGACTTCGGATATCGACTTTCCAGTGTAAATAATTACCGGAATTGACATTCGTTCATTCTTTATGCTTTCCAACACTTGAAAAGCTATCGAACCTAAAGAAAGCATATCAAGTACTATGCAATCTATTTCCTCTTTCAATAAGATCACAATTGCCTCTTTGCCCGTTTCTGCCAAAGAAAACTGTATCAAATTACTAGCAAGAAAACTCTTCATCACCTCTAGACTTGCCTTATTATCATTGATTAAAAGAACATTCTTCTTCTTTTTAGAATTGATTTTTTTAATTCTGCTAAGCATAGTTCCAAGCTCTTTTTGAGCTAACGGTTTTTCCATAAAGCTTATAGCGCCAGATTCTCTAGCTGTCTTCTCTTTAATCTTTAAAGATGACATCACATGAACTGGAATGTTTTTTGTTTTCTTATTGTTTTTGAGTTCATCCATTACCGTCCATCCACTTTTGGCGGGTAACATTATGTCGAGAAGAATTCCAGTCGGTTGATATTCAATTGCGTATTTACAGGCGGTGCCGCCACTAACAGCAATAACAACTTTATACCCTCGTAATCGCATATATTTCATCAAGGACATTGCAAATATTGGGTCGTCATCTACAATTAAAATTACTTTATCATTCTCTCTTATCGTCAGTCGATCATCTTCTACCTCATCAGGAGTATAAGCAACTAAATTGATATCGACAGGAGTATTTATCTTGGTAGTTTTTGCTGAAGCATCCAACAATTCATCCAGATTTGAGCCTTTAGGAATAACCTTAGAGCAATCCTGAGGAATAATCAATTTGAATGTACTTCCCTTGCCCAATTTGCTCTCTAATACTATTTCTCCACCAAGTAATTGAGCAATTTCCCGACTTATTGAAAGCCCTAATCCTGTGCCTCCATATTTTCCTTGTGTGGAGCCTTCAGCTTGTTTAAACGCTTCAAAAATCAATGCCTGTTTATTCTTAGCGATTCCTATGCCTGTATCAATAACTTCAAAAACGATAAAATCTGACCCGCCAATTTTTAAATCATTTATTTCTTTTTCAGTTGGTAACCTTATCGAAGTCTTTACGCTTCCTTTTTCTGTGAATTTAAAAGAATTGGATATGAAGTTTTTAAGGACTTGTTCGAGACGCCCCTGATCAGAAACAATATTCATTGGAACATTTACATTTTTTAGTATCGAAAAACTCAAGCCTTTTTCCCTTGCTAAAGGTTCAAACATACTTTTAATGGAATTGCAACAAAATTCAAAATCAACAGTAACCAATTCGATTGGCATTTTACCCGATTCAATTGTAGCGAGATCCAAGATCTCATCGATAAGGGTCAAAAGACTATTGCCCGAATCTTTTATTACGGACGCAAACTCGATTTGCTCTTCATTTAAGTTATCATAATGATTCTCTGATAATAAGCTACTTAATAAAAGAATTGCATTTAAAGGTGTTCGCAATTCATGGCTCATATTAGCTAGAAATTCTGATTTGTGTCTACTAGTCAAGGCCAGCTCTTCAGCTTTACGCTGGAGTTCTTCCAATGTGGCTTCTAATTCTTCCTTCTTATCACTAATAGATCGATTTTTTTCTAACAATAATTGACTACTTTTCACTAACTCTTTATGGCCTTGAATAAGTTCCTCATGTTCATCTTTTAATGTCTCTTCTGAAATTTTAAGTTTTAACACTTTTTCTTGAAGCTCAACATAGGCTAATTGTAATGTTTCCTTTTGAATTTGATTATCTTCCAAATCAGATTTAACTATGTCAAACGTTTTGTTTAAAGCAAATAACTCGAGCCGTTTGCTTTCAATAAGAGTCTCAGTATCAGTTTCATTTATTGTTGATCGTTCTTGATCAATTATTCTATTCAATGTTTTCTTATCTGTCAAGGCGTTTGATTTTTATACGTTATTTTGATGGCTTTATCCCCGAGTCTATGATGATTTGTTCCAATAAACTTTGAATGTAGATGTTCGACGATTCTCCTTTTACATGGTCAAGTGCAACTCCATTGGAAGCGTCAGAAGTATTGTTATTTTGTTCAAAAGAATCCAACGATTTCTCGTGGCTTGAGACTTTCGGAATAACGCCTTGGGAGTTCTTCGGAATGGCTAATTTGAAGGTGCTTCCCTCTCCAAATGTACTCTCCAAAGTAAGTTCCCCACCAAGTAATTGAGCAATTTCATGACTTATTGAAAGCCCTAATCCTGTGCCTCCATATTTTCTTTGTATTGAGCCGTCAGCTTGATGAAACGCTTCAAAAATCAATCCCTGTTTCTCCTTCTCGATCCCTATACCACTGTCGATAATTTCGAAAATAATAAAATCAGACTCGATAATATTTGAGTCATTTATATCTTTTTCATTTGGCAATCTTACAATAATCTTGACATGACCATTTTCTGTAAATTTAAACGCGTTTGATACGAGGCTTCTTATCACTTGTTCCAAACGCCCCTCATCAGAAATAATATTCTTTGGAATATCTCCAATTTTCTCTATCGAAAAACCCACACCTTTTTTCTGTGCTAGCGGTTGAAACATGTTTTCCATAGAATTGCAACATGCTTCAAGATCAATCGTATCCAATACAACATGAAAATCACCAGACTCAATTTTTGATAAATCCAAGATCTCTTCTATTAGTTTCAATAGAATATGCCCTGAATTGTGTATTACTGCGGCATAATCAAGTTGGTCTTTATCTAATTTATCATTCGTGTTTTCTGATAACAATTGACTTAATAAAATAATTGAATTTAACGGTGTACGCAATTCGTGACTGATATTAGCTAGAAATTCTGACTTGTATTTACTGGTCAATTCAAGTTCTTCGGCTTTACTGAAGAGTTCTTGTGAAATCCGTACTAATTCTTGGTTTTTATCATTAAGGGTTTGATTCCTTTCGTTCAATAATTTACTGCTGTTGGATAAATCTAAATTGGTTTTAATAAGTTCCTGCTGCTGATCTTTTAATCTATCTTCAGATTGTTTCAGTTTTAGGGTATTTCCATGTAGCTCTAGATTGGCTATTTGCAATTTCTCTTGTTGAAATTGGAGCTTGTCAGTTTGAATACTTAATTCTATCTCAAGCATTTTCTGACGAGTTGTTTCACTTCCAATCGTCACGTATTTGTAGATTTCGCCTTCTGTATTTTTAAATGGAACAATCGTGATATCCAACCAGTAATCCGAATTGGTTTTACTCTTATTTATTATTGATCCAGACCATACCTCTCCTAATCTAATCGCCTGCCACATAATATCGGAATAATTCTGCCCTATCAGTTCTTCACTCGAGTATCCTGAAATTTCACAAAAAAGATCATTGGAAAAAGTAATATTTCCCATGGAGTCTGTTTCGTAAATGACTGCTGCACAATTAACTGCATCAATTTTCTGATTTAATTTAAATAGCTGATTTTTAGATTGAGTAACGTCCGTTGCAATTTTCAGAACTCGACAAGGAGTCCCCTCAGAATCTAGAATGACTGAATAACTTCCAGAAAGCCAAATGTCTTCTCCTGTTTTACTTAACCGTAAAAATTCACCTTCTTGACTAAGCCCTTTTCGTAAACTATCCCATAATAAATCCTGCGTTTCTCTTTGATTTGAAGAATCGTTAATTAAAGTATCATAAGTTTTTCCAATGATTTCACTTTTTGCATACCCGAAAATTTTGGAGAAATTGTCATTTACGTCTAAAATAATTCTGTCAAAATTTATCTCAATAGTGATATTCGATTTATTAAATGCATCTAATTGACTACTAATTTGGAATTTTTTTTCATTCAATTCATCAACTAAACGCTCATGTTTAAGTTGATACTCTTCCAATTCAGATTTCAGGGAGAGAAATCTTTTGTTTAAACCAAACAATTCTAGACTTTTTTCTTCCATTATCCGCTCAAATACTCCTCTATCAGTCAAAGCGTTTGATTTTAAAGTTAACTTCATATTCCCTGATTTTCTCAGTAACAGTTTCAGGAGTTTTACCAAAACTCTTAAAACAACCTAAGATTAACCCATGCCCAAAACCTGACATCCAACGTTCAGATATATAGCTCATTATCATTTGATTATCAGGTATTCTATTGTGTTTAAAATGCTGGAGTTCAGCGTCTGGGTATAATTTCATGACTTGCTTATGAATATAAGAATCTACCAGTTCGAGACCACAAGAATTACGCCAAGAACTGTAACCGTCTCGTTTCTATAGATTTTATTGTGCAACCATCGCCTAATCGTTCTCATAATGGGATAAAAATTATTAAATTGGGAATTTTATTCTTGGGTTAGTAGAACAAAATCGGTTAAATATGATTATTATTCGCATGTTTCCCCATGGTAATTGCATTTATTTATAGCACATCCAGCTTGGGGAAAATTTCTTAAAAATTTGTCTCCTAGAAGGACTTTTGACTCAGGGCAAATTAAAACTCGGCAGCAAAGCAGACATCGAAACGTTTCAAATTTTAGATTCAGATGGAAATACACACACCAATTTATAAACAATTGATTCCAACTTAAAAGGTGAATTATGGGAAAGTACAGCAGTAAATGAACTCGTATACAAGCAGAAAGATTAAAAGCCCATTCGCTAACAAGGGTATTGCATTGGAGGACGGGACAGTGAAAATAATTGAGCAATTAATCGCCTTCTCCAAATGCTCAATTCTTAACTGCCTTTTTCATATTGCACCATTATTATGCAAATAAATAACCTTAGAAAGAAAAAAAGCGTCCAAAATCACCAAACAATAATCATTAATACCACCTATATTTTATGGAGAAGTCACTTATATTTGTAGAATTATGAGCGAAAAAACTAATTCTCTAATCGAGATCGCAAAACTTTTCTTTAAACTTGGCAGTATCGCTTTTGGAGGTCCCGCAGCGCATATTGCAATGATGGAAGCTGAAGTTGTTCAGAAACGAAAATGGATGAAGCATGATCATTTTCTCGATTTAGTAGGTGCGACAAATTTAATCCCAGGTCCTAATTCAACTGAAATGACCATGCATTGTGGACACGAACGTGCTGGTTGGAAAGGGCTATTTGTTGCGGGAATTTGCTTTGTTTTTCCTGCCGTTCTTATAACAATTGTATTTGCTTGGCTGTATCAGAAATACGGACAATTACCAGCGGCAGAAATGTTTATTTATGGAATAAAACCTGCTGTTATTGCGATTATCATTGCAACATCTTATCGTCTTGGAAAGAAAGCCTTAAAAAGTATAGAATTGGGAGGGCTTGGAGCACTGACTATTACTGCTTGTTTGCTAGGCGTGAATGAAATTATTGCTTTATTCGGTTGTGGAATTATTGGACTACTTTTATTCCTTATTAAAAACAATCGTTCTACAACGAACAGTTTTGTTCCATTGTTTCTCGTTAAAATGGTACTTCCAACGCTAAAACTCGGAACATTAGGTGTCTTTTGGACATTTTTTAAAGTTGGAGCGTTACTTTATGGAGGTGGTTATGTGCTTTTTGCATTTTTAGATGCCGAATTGGTAAATACAGGGATTTTAACGCGCACAGAACTCATTGATGCAATTGCAGTTGGACAATTTACTCCGGGACCTGTATTGTCAACAGCAACATTTATTGGATGGCAATTGAATGGTTTTTGGGGAGCAATCGCCGCAACAATAGGGATTTTTCTTCCTTCATTTATTTTTGTACTTATTTTAAACCCTCTAATTCCACGTTTACGTAAATCTAAAATGATGTCAGCATTTCTGGATGCAGTAAACATTGCAGCTGTTGCAGTAATTATTGTGGTATGCATAGAAATGGGGAAAGATACATTGACAGATTGGAGAACAATTCTTATTGCTTTGTTGGGTATTCTAGCTGTTTTCATGTTTAAAAAGTTGAATCCAGCATTTTTAGTAATTGGCGGCTCTGCACTTGGAGCTGTGTTTATGCAATTTTAATCTATTGTATCAGAAAAACCCTTGTTGAAGTTCAAGCAGGAGTTAAAATTTTCAGAAAAGCGATTACAAAAAGATAAAGCCAGACGTTTGCCCAGCTCTATCTAATCTATAAAGAATATTTTGCTTACTTCACTTTCAATAACTTCGTTGCAATTGTCCCAGATGCTTTTTGAATTCGCACAAAATACTGGGCCGCAGGTAAAGTTCTAATTTCCATAGGAACATCATGCTGACCTTGCGCCAAATTCCCATCATAAACGGAAGCAACAAGTTTATTGTTTACGTCGTACACGTCGATTTTCACCCATTCATTCTGAGCATTGAATCGAACAGTTGAGTTTCCAAAAGCTGGATTAGGATATATCAATGCTTTGTCTTTCGACAGCTCTTCCTCGTCAACTCCTAAACTACACGCTCCAAGTAAATTGTGGTAAGTAATATTGTGTTCAAAAAGTATCTGAATCTCAGAATTTGCAACACCAAACCAATCTTTTAATATCGATGCGTATATATCTCGAAAGTCAACTTGCATTGGGATTCCTTCCTGATTGATAACTGTATTTCCAACAACAGGATTTGTACCCATCAAACTGAAATCCAAACAAGTTCCAAATAAAAATAATGGTGCTGCATCTCCGTGATCTGTGCCAAAACTTGCATTCGATGCAACTTGTCTTCCAAATTCAGAGAATGTCATACCAGCCACACGGTCTTCCAGTCCTAATAACATCAAATCATTTTGAAAGGCAGAAACTGCATCCGAAACTCTTTTCATAAGATCTGCATGAGTTCCTGTTGCCGTATTACCACCAATTACTTGCGAATCATGCGTGTCAAATCCATTTACATTCAATACATATACTTTGGATTCTAACCCACCAGAAATCATTTTCGCTACGAACTGTAATTGCACTGCTAACGGATTATTTGCATCGTATAAAGTAGACAATGAATTCCCAGCATTTGCTGCTTCATTTATTTGCCCACCATACTCATTCGCTTGGTTGATTAATGTTGTCAAATACTCAATGTGTGAACCATAATACGTTCCGTCATTAACTGAACCACTTGTCGATAAATTATAAACATCAAATGGATTGTTAACAGCGTGACAAAAATTGGCCATTAAACCTTGGCAAGTTGCAGACACTTCATATCCCATGCTGATTGCGAAAGGATCTTGATAAGTTGCGTTCGGATAATCGTCTGGATAATTGGGATATGAAAGGTCTAATTCACGACCTAACCATCCTGTTGCGGGCGGATTGTCTATCAAACCAGAACTCCAGATATCCATTGATCTAAAATGGGAACGATTTTGTTCTGGATAACCTACATTTTGTATAATTCCCAATTTACCTTGATCGAACATTCCTTTCATTCCTCCCATCACTGGATGCAAACCAACTTCTGTTGTTAGCGGCAGAACCGATGTTTCTGGAATTAAAATGTTACTTCGTTGAATATTCAAATTCGCGTATTGATCTCTTGGTATAACAGTATTCAAACCATCATTTCCACCATTAAGACGAATAATAATCAACACTCTGTCTTCTGCACCTATGGCTACTTTAAAAAGTTTCTTTCCAATGGACTGAAACTTTATGTTATTCAATAAAATAGGCGTTCCTGCCGATGCAAGCGCTAAACTCTTTACAAAATTTCTTCTTTTCATAATTTCTATTTTGGCTTACATTGTATGAAATTCAGGTGTCTGAAACACACGTGCTAAAACTAACTCTACTCTTAATCTAACGGGATCAGAAAATGTTGGATTCACTGGATCAGCTAAATATTCGTTATATTGAATTGTCCATTCAAAGTCGGGCTGTCCGTTTGTTAAAATCGATTTCAAAATCAATTTTTGAATCGCCCCAACACTTTTAGGGCAAAAAACATCTACGATGTCATCAATCACTTGAACTGGGTCCGCCGGAATGGATAAATTATCTAAAAACCCGATTGCATTTACTTTCCAGTTGTCTCCATTCACTGGGATACCAGTATAAATAGTAAAGAAAGAACTTATATCAAATCTTGTTTTGACATGCGTTGCGTTCATCCACAAACGTGAAAACGACGGCTCTTGGTAATAGGCTGGCCAACCTGCGACACTAGGTGGCTCAAGATAAGCTTGTCCTAAAACACTTGAAATACCGTAAATAAATGTTTGCATTTCATAGTCTGTTCCGAGACTGAAATTGTTTTGAGACTCAGTTCCATTGACCATTGAATACAACATATCTAAAGGTCCGCGAATTAATGCTCCGCGTACAGAAATATCGTAAAAATGCTCACTTTGAAATAACTCTGATAATACTGGCAATACGTCGTAATTATTCGCGATCAATGCAGTTGCCATTTCCTCTATAACGCTTGTTTCAACAGCAGGAGTTAAGTCATAATTGACAAAGTATCTGTAAAATTTTCTGCAAATAAATTTTGCAACTTCACCCTGTTGAAATACAACATCTATGTAGTTTGCATATTCATTTCCTCCTGCATCTGTAATTTGGACGCTTCCAAAATGCGCCGACAAAGTTTTCGTTGATGTGTCGTGCAGAACAGGAGTGAATGTTGCCGTTACATCCGTTAATGTCGCACTTCTTAATCCCTCTACTAAAAATCCTGTGAAAATTTTTGCGCCAGCTGCAACATCATCTTCCGTATAATTGGTGTAGTCTCCAGGTCCAATTTGAGGTCCTTTACCAATGGTAAATAGCTCTAAAAATTCCCGTGCATAATTTTCATTCGGGCTGAATGGATTGTTTGATGCTCCGTCCAAGAAAATCAACATGTTGGGATTTATCGTCATGTCTTTAACGAATTGTTTAAAGTTCCCTAAAGCATGTGTTCTTATTAAGTTAAAGTAATCATATGTTGCGCGCATGTCAAAGGTTACACTTGAGGCAAAGTGATTTTGCCAAAACAAGCACATTTTTTCTGCAATGGATACTTGTTCGTTGTTCATGTTTTCATACATCCACCCAATGAAGGAACCAACTCTAGCAGAGTTAACCGCTTGCGCTTGAACCGGGTCTGAAGGATAGACACTTGTCTTCCATGGTGCTCCTTGACTTGCAATTGTTTCGTCTGGATGATATGTCAATGGCAAACCAACTGCTGGAATTTGCAATAAAGCTGTAACCGCAGGTACCATGCCTGCGGAAACTGCATCTAAAATCTGTTGATTGGTTGGCCCAAACATCGTTCTTCTCAACAAATGAGCGGCCAAAGCTTTCGTCCAAGTTCCCGTAAAAGGAGTCATACTGTAAGAAATATCGCTTCCATTTTCGTTTTCTGGCATAGTTGTAGTTTAGTTTAACGCAACAATTTACGCATTGTAAAAAACAAAACAAAAAAGTTGAAAAAAAATACGCGTTATTGTTATTGAAAACAACAACTACTCAGACTGTATAAAGGCAAAAACAAGAAATTGAAGTATCATGTGCTCATCGTCGATTATCTCAAAAAATCAATGTTTCTTTTCAATCCGGCAAATTTCGTTCGCTTCACGGCGCTTTTACGAAACAATTCTTGAAAAACTTCTTGGGTTAGATCTTCCCAGTCAGCTTTGTTCAATTTGAGTAAAGTTTCGTGTGGATTAAATCGCGATTCGTTGTTTGGTTTCGAAAAACGATTCCAAGGACAAACGTCTTGACAAATGTCACAGCCAAAAGCCCAATTTTCCATTTTACCTTTGAATTCTGATGGTAAAATCTCGTCTTTTAATTCAATCGTGAGATAAGAAATACACTTGGAACCATCTACAACATAAGGTTGTACAATTGCATCTGTGGGACAAGCATCTATGCATTTCGTGCAAGTTCCGCAGTAATCTTTTATGGGCCCATCTGGTTCCAATTCTAAATCGAGAATCAATTCCGCTATAAAAAAGAACGAACCGTTTTTAGGATGAATGATGTTCGTGTGTTTTCCAACCCAACCCAAGCCGCTTTTCTGCGCCCAAACTTTGTCCATTACAGGCGCTGAATCAACAAACACACGTCCGCCAACTTCTCCGATTTCGTCTTGAACAAAAGCCAGTAACTCTTTTAATTTTTCCTTGATTACAAAATGGTAATCTTCTCCGTAAGCGTATTTAGAGATTTTGGGACCATCCAAGTTTTGTTCTTCAGTTGGGTAATAATTGAGTAGCAACGAAACAACTGATTTTGCATCTTCTACCAATAAACGTGGGTCAAGTCTTTTGTCAAAATGGTTTTCCATGTAGGACATCTTACCATGATTGCCATTTTTCAACCATTTATCCAATGCTTTCGCTTCCTTTTCTAGAAAATCAGCCTTAGAAACACCACAAAACATGAAGCCTAGCTCCAAGGCTTTGGATTTGATTAAAGCGGTATTTCTCTCTCTTGAATTCAATTAACTTCTTACTCCTAGTTGCGCAATGCACGCTTCTCGTATTGACCACAATGTATCAAAATCAAGTTCGGGGTGCTTCTCCTTTCTCCATTCTTCCAAATACAATTTGTGCCATTCAATTTTATTTGAAATGACATCTTTAGGTTCAATTGATTTTGTGCTAATTATATCCTTTTTATACTGCTTGAAATCGGAATGGACAGTTGTCACATCCAACTCAACACCATTTACTTTAAGGTAACAGTATGCTTCTGGAATTTCTGTTAGATTATTCTTTTCCAATACTTCGCCAAGAACAGGTGTGTTTTTTGCATTCATTTTATAAAATGCAAGAACCAATTCAATATCAGGGAGATTGTTTAAATCCGCAACATGCTTTAAAAAAGCGTGCTTTGAACTGCACGATCCTTTTCGTTCGTACCAAACGAGGTTTAGGTCATTTCTATCTGAGTTTCTGTCGTAATGAAAACACTGAACGGAACGGACAATATCGTCCCAACTAACAACGCCCGATTCTAATAAATCCGCTGTTAAATCATCCGGTGAGTTTAACATCATTGATTCCATCATCTGCAATTAAAAAAATCCTCCTTGCGAAAAACCAAGGTTCTTGCCCAAATGTTTGTAAGTTTTCTCAGTTACTTTTCTTCCACGAGGAGTTCGCATCAAAAATCCTTCTTGAATTAAGAATGGTTCATAGACTTCTTCGAGTGTTCCTGCATTTTCACCAATTGCAGTTGCTATTGTTGTCAAGCCAACTGGTCCGCCACCAAATTTATCAATGATAAGCGTTAAGATTTTATTGTCCATTTCATCCAAGCCATTTTGATCCACATTCAGCGCTTCAAGTGCATGATTCGTAATGGATAAATTGATTCTTCCATCTCCTTTAATCTGAGCAAAATCTCTAACTCTTCTTAATAGAGCATTTGCAATTCTTGGAGTTCCTCTACTTCTACTTGCTATTTGATACGCGGCATCTTCATCTATTTCGATGTTCAACAAACTAGAAGAACGCTCTACAATTAATGTCAATGTTTTTGAATCGTAGTATTGAAGTCTTAGATTGATTCCAAAACGCGCACGCAATGGAGAAGTTAATAATCCCGATCTTGTCGTTGCACCTATCAATGTAAATGGATTCAATGCTATTTGAACTGTTCTAGCGTTTGGACCACTATCGATTAAAATATCGATTTTATAATCTTCCATTGCAGAGTACAAATACTCTTCAATAACTGGACTTAATCGATGTATCTCATCTATGAAAAGAACATCACCTGTTTCAAGGTTTGTAAGAAGCCCTGCTAAATCACCTGGTTTATCCAAAACAGGGCCGCTCGTGATTTTACAACCAACGCCGAGCTCATTCGCAATAATATTCGCTAAAGTCGTTTTACCAAGCCCCGGAGGTCCATGAAGTAAAACATGATCCAAGGATTCATTTCTCAACGTTGCTGCCTGAACAAATACCTCAAGATTAGCGACAATCTTCGCCTGACCAGTAAAATCTTTCAATCGTTTTGGTCGGAGAACTCTATCGTAGTCCTGTTCGCCGTTTTCAGCTTCGCTTCTATAATCAAATGTCTCTTCCAAGGAAATGCTTTGTTCAAAAATACAAAAAGCCCTTTGTCAAATAACAAAGGGCTTCAATTAAATTTTATTCTTAATGTTCCTCTTCACCATCGGCTAACGGAACATCTTGTGGAATAAAGTCCACATCTGAACCTGGTTTAGAATAATCATACGGCCATCTGTGCACCGTTGGTAATTCTCCAGGCCAGTTACCGTGGATTCTTTCCACCGGCGTTGTCCATTCTAATGTTGTTCCTTTCCAAGGATTCTGCGGTGCAATCGGTCCTCTTAAAATACTATAGAAGAAGTTGAATAAGAAAATCAACTGACCTAATGCTGAAATAATCGCAAACATTGTAATAATAACATTCAAGTCCAACATCAAATTATAGGAATCAACATCAAAGTCACCGTAAACTGAGTAGTCGTAATATCTACGTGGCGCTCCTGCCAATCCAACAAAGTGCATTGGGAAGAAAACTCCATAAGCTCCCACAATTGTAATCCAGAAGTGAGCATACCCTAATCGAGTATTCATCATTCTACCAAACATTTTAGGGAACCAATGGTAAACTCCACCGAACATTCCGAAGACGGCTGATAATCCCATTACAACGTGGAAGTGAGCAACAACGAAGTAAGTATCGTGAATTGTAATGTCCAATGCGGCATCTGCAAGAATAATTCCCGTTACACCACCGGTGATGAAAGTAGAAACTAAACCAATTGCGAACAACATAGCTGGAGTAAATACAATCGAACCTCTCCATAAAGTTGTAATGTAGTTAAACACTTTTACAGCAGAAGGTATCGCAATCAATAAAGTTGTAAAGACGAATACACTTCCAAGGAACGGATTCATTCCAGTGACGAACATGTGATGCGCCCATACAATAAACGAAAGGAAAGCAATCGCTAATAAAGAACCAATCATTGCGCGATAACCAAAAATGGGTTTTCGTGAATTAGTTGAAATAATCTCAGATGAAAGACCCAATGCTGGAATCAATACGATATATACCTCAGGATGTCCTAAGAACCAGAATAAGTGCTGATACAATAATGGAGAACCACCATGTTGCGTTAACATTTCACCACCAACAATAATGTCCGATAAGTAGAAGCTTGTTCCAGCGAGTCTATCCATCATTAGCAACAATGCTGCAGATAATAATACTGGGAACGACAATACTCCAATAATTGCCGTAATAAAGAATGCCCAAATCGTCAATGGTAAACGTGTCATTGACATTCCTTTTGTACGTAAGTTCAATACTGTAACGATATAGTTCAATGATCCAATTAAAGACGATGCAATAAAGATAGTCATTGAGAACAACCAAAGCGTCATTCCTAATCCAGATCCACTGATTGCTTGAGGCAACGCAGATAAAGGCGGGTAGATTGTCCAACCAGCCATTGCTGGTCCAGATTCAACAAACAATGACAATAACATTATTATTGATGAAATTAAGAAGAACCAATAAGAAAGCATGTTTAAGAATCCTGATGCCATATCTCTAGCTCCAATTTGTAATGGAATAAGGATATTCGAAAATGTTCCTGAAAGACCACCTGTTAAAAGGAAAAAGACCATGATTGTACCGTGAATTGTTACCAATCCTAAATACATATCCTCTTTCATTACTCCACCTGGAGCCCAACTATCTCCTAAAAAGAAGGAAACAAAATCAGAGCTTTCTCCTGGCCAAGCAATTTGAATTCTAAATAAGATGGACAATAGCATTGCCACAACTCCCATGAAGACAGCAGTCATAAGGAACTGCTTACCAATCATTTTATGATCTTGGCTAAAGATATATTTTGATACAAAACTCTCGTTGTGATGATCATCGTGATCGTGAGAATCGTGGTGTCCGTGTGCTTCGTGCGCTACTGCAGCCATTTTTATCTATTTTAATTTAATATTATTCTTCTATTACTTACTGGACAACAACTAGCGTTGAATCTCCTGCTACCATTGCGTCAGGTGCTACATCCATTACCGGTGCTGCAACTGCAAAGTATTTGTCTTTGAATGTTTCCATCTTTTTCGAATCCATCCATTTCATGTAATCTTTCTTTTCCAAAACAACTACAATCATTTTCATTTTGTAATGCGCTCCACCACAAATCTTGTTGCACATCAATACATAATTGAACTTTGGGTTCTTCTTGTATTTTCTGTATTCCTCAGTAGAAGTATCTGGAGTAAATTTGAAACGAGTCGTCATTCCAGGAACAGTATTCATTTGTGCTCTGAAGTTTGGAAAGTATGCCGAGTGAATTACATCCTTAGATCTAAAGTTAAACTCATACTCTTTATCCTTACACAAGTACAAAGTGTCTTTTTGAATGATATCATCCCACGCTTGAGCATCCAATTTTGCATCGTGACGACCTTTCATTTGGTACAACAAACGAATTAACATTTCTTTACGCGATAAATCCGTCATCATTTTTTCACGATCTACCGGGATCATCATTAATTTTCTGTCATTCAACTTAGCTTCAAGAGCACTGATACCCATTGTACCAAATTCCATCTGATAAATTGCCGAATCCAAAGTAGCAGAAGTTAAAATTGCCAACTCATTGTTATCAGTCGTCAATTTGTAATCAAACTTTCCTAAAGTGTTGTCGACTCCAGAATAACGAGCTGTCCAATCAAATTGCTTTGAGAACAATTCTACTCGAATTGATTCAGGAACGGCTTGATCAGTAACACTATTCCAACTTTTCAATCCGAAAATGATAATTATCGCGAGAACAATTGCAGGAACAACAGTCCAAATCATTTCTAATTTATTATTGTGTGGAAAGTAAAATGCTTTTACACCCGGTCTTTTAACATACTTAAATGCGAAGACAAACAACAATGCATTCGTAATAAAGAATATCGCTATTATAATTATAAAATTCAAGTTTAACAACCAGTCAACTTCATGACCATGCACTGATGCGGCAACACCCCTACCTGTCCAACCGTATTTCAACATCAACCAAATAAAACCTCCAAATAATGCTATCATGAATACCACCATCATGTTTGCATTGAAACGGTTGTCTCTATTGCTAATTTCCCCTTCTTCCTTATTTCTAAGTTTCGATGAAAGTTCATAGACTCTCATGAGTTGCGCAACAGCGATTACTCCTAAAACTATTACCGCTAATATGACCAATTTCGTTACCATCTACTTTTAATGTTATCTGTGATAAATGTTTTTAAATTTCGTGATGAATACTTTCATCTAGGTATGGATGATTTACTGGGCTCAAAGGAGCTTTCGTAAGGTTCCAAAGAATTATTCGAATAAATACCCCAGCGAACGCTAAAGCCATTCCTATCTCCATAAATCCAATTTCAGCAGTTGCTCCCATAGAACCACCTACAACCATAATGTAAGCATCCAACCAATGTCCAATTAAAATTATTATTCCAACAAAACTTAATATTCCTGAATGTCTTTTTGCTTCTCTAGACATCAAAAGTAACATAGGGAATGCAAAATTAATAAAGAACATTGAGAAGTATAATATCTTGAAGTGTTCAATTCTTGTGATAAAGTAAGTTACCTCTTCACCGATGTTTGCATACCAAATCAACATGAATTGAGAGAACCATAAATACGACCATAAGAATGATGTTGCAAATGTCCATTTTCCTAAATCGTGTATGTGCGAATCATTTACTTTTGGAAGGTATCCTAATTTTTTAAGGTACAATGTCAACATTACTAACACGACCATAGTTGAAACCCACATTCCTGCAAACGTGTACCATCCAAATAATGTCGAGAACCAGTGAACATCAATTGACATGATCCAATCCCAAGAAGACGTGGAACTAAATACTGCGAAGAATACTAAAAAGTGTGCACCTCTTCGGTAATTTTTAAAGTGAATTGCTGTTCCACCTTCGATGTCTTCTTGAAGAGAACGTTTCTTAAATCCGATCCAAAAAAGATAGTACGTTACTAAATAAACAACTGTACGAATCCAGAAAAAGCCTTTATTCAAGTAACTCTCTTTTGCCTGAATTAAATCATCATACTTAACAACTTCAGGATCCATCCATGCGTAGATGTGCGCTCCGTCAGTAATAGTCAAAGCAAAAAGAACTAGCACCATCATAGCTATACCGTAAGGTATAAATCCAGCTACTGCTTCAATTACTCTCTTTACTGCAGCATACCAACCTGTTTCAGTAGCGTATTGCAAGGCTAAAAAGAACAACGCACCTAATCCTATTGAAAAGAAAAAGTAGCTATCTACCAAACCGCTTGCAATGATACGTTGCGTAAAATTACTATCACCGATGTGCAAAGCAACACCTATTGCCGTGAACAATGCACCAATGACAATCAATGACATTGTAAATACTTTTGCCTTATTTGCTATTTTGAATTCCATCTTCTTAATTCGTCAATTTATATTCAATTATTAAAGTGAGTCAGCAACTTGTGCCATTTGCATTTCTGCTCCTGTTTTACCGTAATCAGCATTCTGAAACTTTCTAATGTAATGAACCAAAGTCCATATTTCCTTCTTATTCAAAATCGATGAGTGCGCTCCCATAAATCCTTTTCCATAATATATAGAATAGAAAATTTGACCATCACCTAAGTTTTTCAAATTAGCATAATCAGGAACTCCAACATAAGCGCCGCTTAACATCATTGGTCCGTTTCCATCTCCCTTCTCACCATGACAATGTGCACAATTTGAGCTAAAGATACGTTTACCATCTACAAAGATTTTCTCCATATTTGCATCAGTTAACAATAACGGGTTCTTATCTGCCGCTGCCGCTTCGTATTCATTAGTACTCACTAAATCATAACCGTACAAACCATGTGATTGACGCATTGAAGTATGTCCTTTTCTACCATAAGGAAGCATTAACATAACTTCTGTTGAATCCGTTCCATAGTAAGGGATAGTTCCGAAAGGTGGAACTTTGGCTGAAAGAAGCATTTTTAATTCCTTGTTTTCACGACCTCTAATCTCACCGTAATCTACATAAGGTTCAATTGCTGAAGAACGATACATGTCTGGCATGTATTCATATCCTGCACTATCAGGATCTGCATTGCATGATCCCAACATAAGTGTTGAAACTGCCGCAATTGCTATACTTGATATTACTCTAAATTTCATTTTATCCTGGTGTAAGAAAATTATACAATGTCTTTTTGTTCCAACTCAACAATTCCTGTTGCCTTTAGCATTTCTTCTAATTCTGCAACTGAAAATTGGTGATTATCACTAGTCCTAAGTTCCAATACGAATTTATCATCCGTCGTTCTTGGATCTGGATTTTTTGCTTTCATTCCTGGAAGAGTTCTGTTTGCAATTAAATATGTAATTGCCATTCCATGCGCTGCGCATAATACAGTAAACTCAAAGGTAATTGGGATAAACGCTAACATGTTATCCATATAAGAGAAACTTGGTTTACCCCCAATATTCATTGGCCAATCCACAATCATGAAATAGCGCATTCCCACTGTTGCCAATGTCAAACCAATCAATCCGTAAATAAAGGCAAAAATACCCAAACGTGTTTGTTCAATTCCAATGATAGGATCAATTCCGTGAATTGGGAACGGAGAAAATACATCCGCAACCTTCACTCCTTTTGATACCAACTTCTTAGCGCCGTCTTTCAAAACGTCGTCATCGTCATACATTGCATATATTACTTTGTCTGCCATGTCTTATTGATTGTTAGATTTATTCATTAACTCTTTGGCCTGCCCTGACCAGTCATCCTTTTCAGCTTTACCCGCAGATTTACCTGTCATTCCATCCATAATATCGTACTCCCGTTTTGTCATTTTACTGATTTGTTCGTAAGAGTAAATTCCAATATCATTCAATGCTGTTTCCAATACTGGACCAACACCTGAAATTGCTTTTAAATCATCCGCTTTATCAGATGAACTTGTTCCAATCGCTGAGAACAAATCTCCAGATTCAGATGAACTTTCAACCACAGGTGCTTCAATATTCACAGTCTCCGCTTCGTTCGCTTCGACAACTGGCGATGGAGTTGGGTGATGACCTGCATCTCCATTTTTGTATGATTCTCCTGAAGATTTCAAAATTGATTTCAACTCATTCAACGCCAATACTGGGAAGAAACGAGCAAACAACAAGAAGAATACAAAGAAAAGGCCGATTGTCCCCATGTAAACGCCGATATCGATGTGACTTGGATAATGCATGCTCCATGAAGATGGCAGGTAATCTCTGTGCAACGATGTAACAATAATTACATAACGCTCAAACCACATACCGATATTCACTACAATCGAAATGAAAAAAGTAAACATTAAACTTCTTCTTAATTTTTTGAACCACATTAATTGTGGAGAAACAACATTACAAGTCATCATTGCTGCATAAGCCCACCAATAAGGACCGGTTGCACGGTTGATGAATGCATACGCTTCGTATTCCACTCCAGAATACCAAGAGATAAATAACTCAGTGATATATGCCGTTCCTACGATCGAACCTGTAACCATAATTACAATGTTCATGTATTCAACGTGCTTCGTGTGAATGTATGCTTCTAAGTGCATTGCCTTACGCATGATCAACAATAGTGTTTGTACCATCGCAAATCCGGAGAATACCGCTCCGGCAACAAAGTACGGAGGGAAAATCGTTGTATGCCATCCAGGAATCACCGAAGTGGCGAAATCGAAAGATACAATAGAGTGAACGGAGAATACAAGTGGTGTTGCTAAACCAGCAAGAACCAAAGAGATCAATTCAAAACGATTCCAGTGTTTTGCCCTACCTGACCATCCAAAAGAAAGTATAGAATACATTTTCTTTGAAAGTGGCTTCTTAGCTCTATCTCTAATAGTTGCGAAATCAGGAATCAAACCAATGTACCAGAATACAAAAGATACAGATAAATACGTTGAAATCGCGAATACATCCCAAAGAAGTGGTGAGTTAAAGTTTACCCATAAAGAACCAAAATGATTTGGTAAAGGCAATACCCAATATCCTAACCAAAGACGTCCCATGTGAATTAACGGGAACAATCCAGCCATAAATACAGCGAAAATTGTCATTGCCTCAGCAGAACGGTTAATCGCCATTCTCCATTTTTGACGGAACAATAATAGTACCGCAGAAATCAAGGTTCCGGCGTGACCAATACCTACCCACCAAACGAAGTTAGTAATATCCCAAGCCCATCCAATGGTCTTGTTCAATCCCCAAACTCCAACTCCAGTTCCAAGTAAGTATAGAATACATCCTACACCGTACAAACCGATAATTAAAGCAATCCCAAATAAGATATACCAAGTTTTTGGAGCCTTATCCTCGATTGGCTTACACACATCTTCTGTGATGTCGTGATAGGTCTTGTGACCTAAAATGAGGGGTTCTCTAATTGCTGCTTCCTTATGCATTACAATAGGTTTTTATATTCAATTAATGATGACTGTTTCCTTCGTGTCCTTCAGTTGCTTTAGCCTCATGACCGCCATGATTCTTTTTCTCAACTTGTAACTTATCCAAAAGACTATTCTCTTCGTTTCTAACTTTAACTTTAAACCATACATTCGGTTTAACGCCAATTTCCTCTAATGCTTGGTATGAACGACTATCGTCAGCGCTCTTGCGAACCATAGATTTCAAGTCATTCCAGTCACCTACTGTAATTGCGTTAGCTGGACAAGCATCAGCACAAGCCGTTGCATAATCTCCATCTTGCACAGGGCGAGCTTCTTTTTTCGCTTCTAATTTTCCTTCTTGGATACGTTGTACACAGAAAGAACATTTTTCCATTACACCACGTGTTCTAACCGTAACGTCTGGATTCAATACCATACGTCCTAAATCATCTTGCGCTGGGTTAATTTCCGCTTGCGCTTTGTATGAAGGGTAGTTGAACCAGTTAAAACGACGCACTTTATAAGGACAGTTGTTTGCACAATATCTCGTACCAATACATCTGTTGTAAACCATTTGGTTTAATCCTTCATTGCTGTGTGTTGTTGCTGCCACTGGACAAACTGTTTCACATGGAGCGTGATTACAGTGGTGACACATCATTGGTTGGTGAACAACCTTTGGGTTCAACGCTGCTATTTCTGCATCAGCAAAAGTGAAATCTGCTTTATCCTTTCTAGTACCAACTGCTGCTTCTTCATCTGAAGAGAAGTAACGATCTAAACGCAACCAATGCATTTCACGACCTCTTCTAATTTCAGTTTTACCTACAACAGGAACATTGTTTTCTGATTGACAAGCAATTAAACATGATCCACAACCGAAGCATGAACTCAAGTCAATTGTCATTCCCCAACGGTGACCAATATTTTCTACTGGATGTGCTTCCCACAAATCGAATTCTCCAACCGGAGCTTCAACGTGGTGTCCGTTTTCATCTAATTTTTGTAATGTATGCGCTGGATTGTATGCTTCTTTTCCTCTTGAAGAGTAAATGTCTAATGTTGTTTCACGAACGATTGAATAACGTCCCATTACTGTTGAGCTAATTTGCGTAGCTCCAATAAGGTACATTTCATCTGATTTAGTTACAGTACAATCAGCGGAATAGGAAATAGCTCCATTTGAAAAGGATGTAAATGCAAATGCATTTGCTCCAATTGGTTTTGGATTTCCGTTTTCATCTGTTACGTGTCCACCGTATTCTTTTGTCTGAAAGGCTGCATTACCTATCTTCTCTCCATTTGCACCACGACCATAACCCAATGCCACTCCAACTGTTCCTGGTGCTTGACCTGGAAGTGGGTAAACTGGTAAAGTCAATTCTTTCGATCCAACTTTAATCGTCGCTAAGTTCAATCCGTGCTCTTGATCAAAAGTAGTAGCATAACCTGCTTTTTCCATTTCAACAGGATTCATTGTAATGTAGTTGTCCCAAGTTACTTTAGTCATTGGATCTGGCATCTCTTGTAACCAAGGATTGTTTGCCTGAACTCCAATTCCCATACCTGCTTTTTGGTATAAAATCACTTCTCTATCTGAAGTCTTTGGTAATTTACCATTTAAACCAGATATTGCAGCTTCATTAAACGCCACGGCCGTTGCTGCTGGAATCGGATCATTGTCGCAACTATTGTGAACAATCATATTCCAATACGTCTCTGAATCTGTATATTTCGTTTGCATTGGGAAACCGTATTCTTGCCAATTATTTTTGATATAATCGTAAGCTACTTTTGAGTCTTTCCCACCTCGTTTTGCGTTTCCTGCCCAGACCAATAAAGATTCTACAACCGATGCAGAATTGTGCAATGGGCGAATCGTTGGTTGACCAACTGACCAATGCGCTTCAGTTGGACTATAATCCGACCAAGCCTCTAATCCGTGATGATCAGGTGCAATATATTTTGCTTTTGTAGCCGTTTCATCAGCATACATTGACAAAGAAACCGTTGTATTGATTTTTTCTAATCCTTTTGCAAAGTCAGCACCGTTTGGTAATGTGTAAGCTGGATTTACCCCGAACATTATAACTGCATCTGGACCTTTCCCAGCAACAACATTCTTTACGAATGTGTTCATCTCTTCATCCTGAGACATGAACATCTTGATTGGATTATTCAAGTTGATAGTAGAAGTATAAGCTCCTAGCACCATGTTTAATTTATTCGCAAGTACTTGAACAGCCACATTATTGGAACCAGCAACTACCAATGAGTTGGCTTTTGATTTCTTCAATGCTTTAATTGCATCATTCGCAATTTTTGTGTTCGCAGCGTCTAATTTCGTGGAAACGCCAGCATCAACACCCATTCCTTTGAGGATGAAAGCCAATACGTTTGCCTCTTCAGACGGCTTTATCATTCCACGTGAGTCCGCATTTGAACCTGTAATAGAATGTAATGATTCGAATTGAAAGTGTTTAGACATCCATTCTCCATCAGGGTTTCTTCTAGAAGTATATTGACCTGCAAACTGCGTTGGCATTAACCAAGAGTTCAAGAAGTCAGCTCCAACAGAAACTATCGTTTTTGCTTTAGAAAAATCATAGTCAGGAATGATACCTGCAGTAGTTGTATCTTCAGCGTTAACAGTTAAACCGAAAGACGCTTTATTTGCAGCACGCATTGCAGAATATGAAACAGCATCGTATTGAATGTGTTTTACTTTTCCTTCGTATGCAGCAGATAATTCAGAAATTGCTCCTCCAATAGAAGGGCTAATTACAGTATTCGATAATAAAACAATCTCTTTTGCTGCTTTTAAACCAGCAACAACTCCTTTATCAACTTCAGAATACGATTTTGCCTCACCACCAATAGTTGGTCCCGTTAAACGAGCACTATCGTACAAGCTTAATACAGATGCAATAATTTGTGGATTTGTCGTCCCTTTCGTTACACCGTAATCTTTATTTCCTTTGATATAAATTGGTCGACCTTCTCTTGTTTTAACCAAGATACTTGCATACGCATTACCATCGTAATAGGTAGAAGCATACCAAGTAGCCAATCCAGGAGTTACATTTTCAGGTTTGTTTACGTAAGGAATTGCCTTCGTAACAGGCGCCTCACAAGCTGCAACAGTAGCAGCGGCAACACTAAACCCTAAAAACTTCAAGAAATCACGACGTGCTGTCGATGTTTCCTGTAAACTTTCGTCGCTCAAAAACTCTTCTACTGAAGATTGAGCAGGAAACTCTTGATCTCTGGACGCTAAGAATTGTGGAGTTTCTTTTAACTCATCAATCCCTTTCCAATATTTTCTTGTCATTCCCATAATTCTTATTTCGAATTCTTCTAGTTCTTAAAAAATTAATAGTGGCATTTAGCGCATTCCCATCCGCCAAGCTCCTTCACAGTCACTTTACCATCTTCTAGATACTCACCGTACAATGATTTGTCATTATTCATTAAACGTTTGTGAATCTCATCGTAATAACCATCTTTCTTCGAATCTAGAGATCCTTGAGAGATTTCTTTTTCAGCGTGACATTCAATACACCAACCCATTGTCAATGTAGTTTTTGTCAACTGAACGTTTCCTTCAATTTTATTCAATTCAGATACTGGCTGAACTTTCGCAGTTTCTGACATTTTAGCCATATCACCGTGACATTGCTTACAATCAATTCCACCAACAACAACGTGTTGAGAGTGATTGAAATAAACGTGATCTGGCAATACATGTACTTTATTCCAAACAATTTCTTTTGTTTTTCCTGTGTACTTACCTGCTCCAGAAGGGTCGTAACCCGCTGCTTCGTAAACCTTCTTGATTTTCGCCTCTTGTTCTGGAGTAGCTCCTGAAATTTGTTTGTGACAGTTCATACAAACATTTACTGTTGGCAATCCTGCACTTTTTGATTTCGTTACTGAATTGTGACAGTATTTACAATCAATTCCGTTAATACCAGCGTGAACTGAGTGAGGGAATTCTATTGGCTGCGACGGTTGATAATTTTCAACTGTACCAATCGTGTAAAGACTTAAGAACAATGCAACGATTAATGCTAAGAATACAATCACAATTCCAACAACTGTTTTCTTACGGTTGTTCCAAGCCCATTGCTTAATTTCATCCATGTAAGAAGCATCGTCATTGAACTTACCACCTTCAGCTTCAGTTGTTGCTGCTGTCAATTGACGTCGAACACCACCGATTGCTAAAATGATAATAACGAACATTAAGCCTAGTAGCATCCAGACCCAACTCGTTGAAGACTCTTCTTCTAATGTTTCACCCATTGGACCACCAGAAGTCGATGTTGTACCGTCTTTTTTTCCGTCAACTTGTGAATCAACCCAGTCTAATATCGATATAATTTCTTCCTGAGTCAGCTCAGGAAACTTATTCATATTCGTTGGTGACCAAGCCATTACCATTGCTGCATAAGGATCTGTCGCTGCTGCAGCTTCATAATTATTTACCCATTGGTAAATAGACCCTTCAGCGGCTCCGCCATCGGACCACTTTTTACGCGCTTCGTAAAGCTTAGGACCTGTTCCGTCCTTAAAAACTTGGTGACACGTTGCACATTTGGCTTTGAACAAACCCTCTCCTTGTGCCTGAGAATTAAAGGTACCCGCTAAAAATAGGAGTGTCAGCGCACTCAAGTACCACTTGCTAAGATTTCTAAACATCTGACTACTAGATATTTTCATGTAAAAAACTGTTAGTCCATAGTCAAAAAAACACTTTTTGACGAAGACAAATTTACTAGAAATCGTGTATTTCATGACAGTTTTATGACAATATTGAATCCACTTTACTTAATTTAAAATGATTCTAAATAAGGGCCAATGAATGCTAAAAACTTCCTCTTTCACCAAATGTGAAGGTAATCAGTCGTTTTACACTCTAGTTTTGTTTTCGGCACATGATTTGAAAGAACAAATTTGTACTTTTACAACTCTGAATTAATTTAAAAAAAAATGAAAGTTTTATTTTGCATCTCAATTTTAGTGGCATTTTCCACAACTTTCGCTCAAAAAGGCGACATACAAGTTATTAAGGACGGACGTATTAATTCACTTGTTGAAAAACAAAGTAAGGTAACACCGCCTGACATCAAACCTCAAATTGACGGATTTAGAGTACAAATCTTTTTTGACTCCGACAAAACAGTAATTAACAATGCGCGTAGCGCAGTAATTGCTAATTCACCAAAAACAGATACTTACATTACCTACAGCGCTCCTAACTTCTTTTTAAAAGCAGGCGATTTCAGAACTCGACAAGAGGCTGAGAAATTCAAAGCAGAAGTAGAAGCAGCCTTCCCAACAAGTTTTATTGTAGCGGAAAAAATATACCTTCCTCGTTTAGAGAAAGACGAAGAAAAATAAAAGACTTATCGAAATTGGGAACATTTAGTTTAGGGAAGAATTACAAATTATGTAGCAAAATAATGATTGAAGATCTTTTCAAAACAGGAAAGACGATTAAATCATACCCGCTCATTGCAATTTATAATGTTGTAGAGTTTACCGACAGCACTCCCTTCAAGATCGTTTTTTCTGCACCAAAAAGAACGTTTAGAAAGGCATTTCAACGCAACAGAATTAAACGGATTTGCAAAGAAGCTGTGCGGCTGAATAAATCAATAATTGAAACATACCTCACGGAAAACAACAAGCAACTAGCTTTGTTTTTAGTTTATTCATCCAAAGATGAACTAAATCACGTTCAATTGGAAAAAAAAGTAGTAAAATTGTTTAATGAACTTATTAAATCTCTTCATGAGCCAAATCAATAAAACTTTCAACTCTCTTCGTGCAGCAATCTTCGGATTTTCACTGTTTTTTATTTCCAACTCTTTTGCACAATCAAACGGTTTTGAAGTTGTTCGAAGTTTAGAGCAATTGGATCAAATCTATGAGCACTTAGAAAAATACTATGTTGATGACATTCAAACAGGAAATCTTTCTAAAGTTGCCATCGATGCAATGTTGAAAGAATTGGATCCATACACAGTATATTATCACGAATCGAACATTGAAGATTATCAATTGATGACAACTGGACAATACGGTGGTATAGGTTCATTGATTCGTAAAAAAGGCGAATTCGTTTATGTTGCCGAACCCTATGAAGGGAATCCAGCTCAAATGGCGGGGTTAATTGCGGGAGATAAAATAATTGCTATAGAGGGGAAATCAATGGTTGGTAAAACGACCGAAGATGTTTCAAATGCATTAAAAGGACCAAAGGGAACCTCAATTAAAGTAGATGTTGAAAGATTGAATGGTGACATAAAATCGATTTCAATCACGCGGGATGAAATTAAACTTCCAGACGTTCCGTATTCTGGAATGTTAAATGAAACAACGGGTTACATTAAATTAAACAGCTTTACTCGAACTGCTTCTGCAGATGTTAGAACAGCCTTCAACGAACTAAAAGCAAAAGGAATGAAGGAATTAGTATTAGACCTTCGCGGAAATGGAGGTGGACTATTAATTGAAGCAGTCCGTATCGTTAATATGTTTGTTCCAATAAACCAATCTGTAGTAACTACACAAGGTAGAATTGAAGAAGAAAACAGGGATTATAAAACAACGGAAGAACCAATTGACTTAACCATTCCGTTAGTTGTAATGGTCGACGAAGGTTCTGCCTCTGCAAGCGAAATTGTTTCTGGAAGTTTACAAGACTTAGACAGAGCAGTAATTGTAGGAACAAGAACATACGGAAAAGGCTTGGTTCAGCGTACTTACGATTTAGAATACGGCTCAAAAGTTAAATTAACTATTGCTAAATATTACACGCCTTCAGGAAGATGTGTGCAGCGTTTAGAATATTACGATCGATTAGACGGTGAAGGGGTAGCTGAAATTCCAGATTCTTTGGTGAAGATTTTTAAAACTAAAAATGGAAGAGATGTAATTGACGGAAGAGGAATCGATCCAGATATAACAATTGAAGAAAAGGAGCTAAGTCGATTAGCCATTACCTTTTTACAGAACAATTTTTTCTTCGATTATGCGACGGAGTTTTATTATGCAAAACCAACTATTGAAGGAGCCAGCAGTTTTAGCCTAAACAACGACGAATACAACAAGTTCAAAGCATACATTTTAAATCAAGAATTCGATTATTCGACTGCGACTGAGGAAATGCTAAAACAAATGCGAGAAATTGCCGAAGAAGAAGGTTTTTACGAGGGAAACGAAAAAGAATACGATGCATTGATGGAAAAAGTAACTCCTTCAAAAGAGCGTGATTTAGAAAAATTTAAAGGTCAAATTTCACAAATACTTGAGAACGAAATAGTTTCACGATACTTTTACCAAAAAGGACGAGCAGAACATTCATTCAGAGAAGATGATTACATCAAAAAATCTGTAGAAGTTTTAAAAGATCTTTCACGTTACAATACTATACTGAAATAAACTGCGTTTACTTCTTAAACTATTTCTGCTAAAATGCTAAACCGGTTATTCGGAAAAAACACCCATTCATACATATTGATCTTTGGTCTATGCGTGCTTGCAATAGGAGTTCCTATTAATAAAATCGTTATGTCTCTTGCCATGATGTTTTTAGCACTTAATTTTCTTTTAGAAGGTGAGTACAAAACGAAGTGGCGACGTTTAATATCAAACAAAGCATTTATATTACTCGCCTTGTTTTTCGTGCTTCATTTCATTGGGTTTATTTGGAGTAGCAACATGGAATATGCCTGGAATGACATTCGTGTAAAACTTCCTTTGTTGGTAATTCCGCTTATAATCATCGCAAAACCACCTGCAAATTCAAAACACATCAACTATATATTAATTGCTTTTGTCGCAAGTACATTTTTTTCCTCAGCAATTAATGTATTGTTCTATGAAAATATAATTGGTCATCGTGAATATGACGACATACGCGGTCTTTCGCTTTTTGGGTCACACATTCGTTATGCAATCATTGTAACAATGTCCATTGGGATATTGATTTCTTTCTTCAAATTGAAAAAATACCGAATAACTCTTATCGTATTAATCCTCTGGTTTATCTTTTACACTTTTTATTCGCAAGTATTATCCGGAGTAATTACTCTTTTCGCAGTAATTTCTGTTTTTAGTATTTACCTCATTTGGAAAAAATGGAAAGTTGCTGCTTTTGTGCTCGTTGGAGGAATTGTAATTGCCGTTGTTTCGATGCTGCTATGGGTTTTCAAACCAATGCGCATCAACAAGGAAAATTATAAAAATCTAGAAACTAATACCGCAGAAGGAAATCCATACGAACATCAATTTAATAAAGTCACGGTTGAGACTGGTGAGCCAACATACATTTATGTGTGTGAATCAGAATTAAGGCGAGAATGGGCAGAGCGTTCTGCACTCTCTTTGGACAGTTTAGATTTAATTGGACAGCCATTAAAACAAACGTTGATCCGTTACATGTCTTCCAAAAATATTCGTAAAGATTCCGCTGGAGTCAATAAATTAACGAAAAAGGAAATTCGAAACATTGAAATGGGTCATGCGAGTATTGTCAACTCAGGGATAATTGCGCGATTTTACGGCATTAAACACCAGTTGAACAATGCGAAAACAGTAAACAACCACTCCATCCTGGAAAGAATTAGGTATTGGAAAGCAGGAATCTTCATAATAAAAAGCAATTGGTTGATTGGTGTGGGAACTGGAGATATTCAAGATGCATTTAATCAACAATACGAAGATTCGAATTCGCAATTATCCCTTGAAAATAGGCATCGAACGCACAACATGTATTTGACTGTTTTTATTACGTTTGGAATCGGTGGATTGATCCTCTTTTGCTGGATGCTTATACATTTTACAATCTACAACATTCGAAAACACGATTTGGTAGGACTCTTTTTTATATTAATTGCCGTAGTCTCATTTATTCCAGAAGACACACTTGAAACACAAACTGGCGTTACCTTTTTCGCTCTATTCTATGGATTACACTCCATTTCATTGGTTTCCAAAAAAAGACAACTCCATCCATAACATTTGCTGAACGATAAAAACATGTCGTAGCCATTTAAAAGTATTATCTTTGCAAAAAACTTCTTTATGCAGTTTGAATTAACAAAGGACTACCTTGAATCGCTAGAATTTGCGATTGATCGACAAGACGAGGAATGGATTAGAACATATGTTCTAGAGCTCCACTATGCAGATATTGCCGCCATTATTTGTGAATTAAATCACGAAGAAGGAGTCTATTTGTACGATTTGGCTGATGAATCAATTCAAGGTGACATCTTGATGGAGTTGGATGAGGACTTGAGAGAGTTGATGATCAAATCCTTTTCCACCAAAGAAATTGCCGAACAATTAGAGTTACTTGATTCTGATGATGCTGCCGATTTAATTAGTCACTTTTCGCAAGAAGAAGTTGAGGAAATTATTTCTCAAATTACTGATAGTGAAACTGCAGAGGACATTGTAGATCTTTTGAACTACGAGCCTGATACGGCAGGTGGTTTGATGCAGAAGGAGTTTATTCAGGCAAAAATAGATTGGCCGGTTGATCGATGCGTAATTGAACTTCGAAAACAAGCCGAAGAAGTTGAAAAAATACACACGATATACGTCGTTGACGATAGAAACAAATTACTCGGGTACTTGTCTTTAAAAAGCTTGTTATTTGCTAGTCCAAAGACCAAGATTAAAGATTTATACCAAGATAAAAATATCATTTCCGTAAAAACGAGCGCCGATAATGAGGATGTAGCGCGACTCATGGAAAAGTACGATTTGATTACAATTCCTGTTGTTGATTTGCAAAACAAGTTAGTCGGAAGAATTACGATTGATGATGTTGTCGATGTAATCATGGTCGAGGCTGAAAAAGATTTCCAATTGGCTTCTGGTATTTCTGAAAACATTGAGTCTAGCTCTAGCGTTTTTAGAATGTCAAGAGCAAGAATGCCTTGGTTAATGATTGGACTGCTTGGAGGAGTTTTAAGTGCGCAGGTTATTTCAGGTTTTGAAGGCGGAATTAGTGCAATTCCCGCTCTTGCTTTTTTCATTCCGCTAATCACTGCGATGGGAGGAAATGTGGGTGTCCAGTCTTCTGCAATTGTTGTTCAATCTTTGGCAAGAGGAACAAATCAATTTGGTTCAGTGTTTAAGAAAATCCGCAAAGAAGCACTTGTCGCACTTGTCAATGGATTATTACTATCTACAATTATATTCAGTTTTGCCTATGTTTTTGATAGCACAACATTGGGATTTGTAGTAAGTCTCTCATTGTTCACAGTGATTATTTTTGCCGCAATTTTCGGGACGTTAATTCCATTATTGCTAGACAAATACAACATTGATCCAGCATTGGCAACAGGACCCTTTGTCACAACATTGAATGATGTCTTAGGACTTTTTATCTATTTGACAATCGGAATATTAATGTTCGGAATTTAATTCGTCATGAAAAACGTACTCTTTCTCGACACAGTTCATCCAATTTTAGAAGAACGCTTAACTGCGAACGATTACAATTGTATCAATGCTACTCAATTATCGATTGAAGCCCTTCAACCGCTTTTAAAAGAAGCTTTTGGAATAGTCATTCGGTCTCGTTTTACAATGGATGCAGCGTTCTTAAAAAATGCTCCAAACTTACAGTTCATTGCACGTTCTGGAGCTGGAATGGAGAACATTGACGAAGTATATTGTGCAGAAAAGAATATCCAATTGTTCAATGCGCCTGAGGGAAATAGAAATGCAGTTGGAGAACACGCTTTAGGTATGTTGTTAGCACTTTTCAACCAACTCGTGAAATCTGATACTGAAGTTCGAAAAGGAATTTGGGACAGAGAGGGAAACCGTGGAATTGAATTGAACGGACAGACGGTTGGAATCATTGGATTTGGAAACAACGGTAATGCTTTCGCTAAAAAACTGAGAGGATTTGACGTTAAAATATTGGCGTATGACAAATACAAAAGTGGTTTTGGAAATCAATTTATTCATGAAGTTGCTCTTTTCGAAATTTTTGAAAAGGCTGATGTTCTAAGTTTTCACATTCCGCAAAACGAAGAGACCCTGTTTATGGCGAATGAAGCGTTCTTTTCCAATTTTAAAAAAGCCATTTATCTCATTAACTTATCGAGAGGAAAAATCGTGCAAACTTCGGCATTAGTTAGCTCCTTAAAATCAGGAAAAGTTTTAGGTGCTTGTTTAGATGTGCTCGAGTATGAAAAATCAAGTTTTGAATCCTTTTTCGAGCAAGAAATCCCTGAAGACTTTAAGTATATTCTGGAATCAGATAAAACAATTCTTTCTCCACACGTTGGTGGTTGGACTCATGAAAGTTACTATAAACTGAGCGATGTGTTGGCGGATAAGGTGTTAAATCACTTTTAACTCCTAAAACATTTATTGTCTGAAAAACTTCAATTAATCTATCGATGAAAATTGTTTTAAGCTGATTAATATTCTAATTATTCACCCTAAGCAGTACCCCGTAATACAACTCCTTCCCGGTCGTTGTTTTCATCCACAACTCTTTCACCTCAAAGCTACGTTTTCTGAATTGGCGATGTGCTAAGCGAGCGACTGCGTTGTAATCAATCGATGGTGAATAAGTGTTGAGAATCAGAAATCCCTTTTGGCCAACTAGCGCAGAAGCGTTTGTCACTAACTCTTCTAATTTGTCCTCTAGTTTCCACTTTTCATTCTTCGCTCCAGTTCCCCATGCCGGTGGATCCATAATAATGCCTGAATAGTATTTCCTTCTTTTTACTTCCCGTTCAGCAAACTTCAATGCATCTTCATGCACCCATTTTATTCCCTCTAAGCCACTTGACTCCATGTTTTCTTTTGCCCATGAAATTAATTGCTTGACAGAATCGCAATGAATTACATCTGCACTTGAAGCTTTTCCAGCTATTGAAGCTGCACCTGTATAAGCAAAAAGGTTAAGAAAGTTTGACTCCTTAGATAAATTCTCTTGAATAAAATCCCAATTGATTCGCTGCTCTGGAAATAAGCCAAGGTGTTTGAATTTTGTGATTTGTAGGTTAAATTTTAACTTTCCGTAGGTGATACTCCACTCTTTCGGAGCATCTTGCTTCAATGCTTTCCAAGCTCCAGATTGTCCGCCTTTGGAAATAAATTCCCAATGCGCCAACTTACGCCATTCATCAAAAGGCTTTTCGGATTTAAAATACGCTTGAACTTCTGGTCGTATGGTGTAAATTTCTCCCCAACGTTCCAGTTTCAAACTACCGCCAGCATCGACTAGCTCGTAATCATCCCAGCCAATTGTATACAAACGGTTTTCTGACATTCTATCTGCGTGGCGTTTTTCTTCTACCACCCATCATTTGCGCCTGACGCATCTGATTTTTAGAAGGTGCAGCAGTCATTTGCTTTTGCATTTGATTGATCTGCTCTTTCATCATTCCAGCTGTATCCAATTTCTTCGCTTCAGCAAGTAATGTCAAAGATTCTGTTTTACGACCAGTTTGAGCACAAATTCCAGCCAAGTGCATACGTGCAACGGCATTATCTTGACCTGTTCTCAATCCCATTGCAATTGCTTTTCGCAATAACTCCTCACTTTTAGCAAACCCTAATTCTTGTGTTCCAAGGACAGCTTTCAAAAACAAAACATAAGCGTGTTGTTTTTTTGGCAAAAATTGCGGTGCTGAAATCTTATTTATGTGATTTTTCGCCTTTTCAGTGTCACCCATTCTCATTGCGTTCAACCCCATAATCATGCGTTCGTTACGGAAGAATGAAAACCCTACGATGACGTCTAAAAGAATCATCATAATTCCCCAACCCCAATATCCGTTATAAAAAAGTGCTACTGTAAAAAATAAAGAGGCTGCAGCTACTAGGCAGCGAATAATAAAATTGATCATACTATTTAATTGTTGCTATACATTTTAACTCAATCGCAATCGGTGTTGGAAGTGAATTTATCTCTACCGTTGTGCGACATGGTAAATTATCTTTAAAATATTCCGCGTAAATCTTGTTGTACACGTGAAAATCACGTTTCATATTCACTAAAAAAACTGTTACATCTACCAATTGATCCCAACTCGAACCAGATTCTTCCAAAATGATTCGAACATTATCAAAAACTCCGCGACATTGCGCTTCAAAATCAAACGAAATAAAGTTTCCGTTTTTATCCAGTTCCAATCCTGGAACTGCTGAGTCTGTTGTGTCTGAACCTGCTGTTCTAGGGCCAACACCTGAAAGAAAAAGTAAATCGCCTACTTTTCTCGCGTGCGGGTATAATCCAACTGGTTTTGGTGCTTTTGCCGTGTAAATACGTTGACTGTCTGACATTCGCTAATATTTTGATGCAAATTTAGTAAAAAAAGCATGTTGAATAACGGAATTAATTGATTTTAGAACAATCATTTCTCGCTGTTCGTTTCCCAAATTTCAATGTATTCGTTTGCATTACGAGGATTTAATTTCCGAAGTAAAGCGTCAATTAAACTCGGATAACATTTTTGTTTCAATGTCATCTTAGGGTAAATCGTTTTGTACTCTGCAATACGTTCGTCCAGTTTTTCCGCAGCAAAAAAGTAGATGTAATCAAAGTTATAATCTTCGCGAACATTCAAAATAAGCGTCGTGTCAGTTCTGTCCACAAAATATGTCTTCCAATTTCCAGCATAAAATCGCGGTAACATGGACGTATGAACATTGGCCGAACCTTCGCATAAGATGAAATTTTTCTCTTTACCGTTGTTATATATCGCGTACATCGATTCTACCCTCGATTTTTTAGAATAGGTTGTTGAAGCCAGCAGTAACAATGGAATATTTAACACCCAAAAAGCCACCCAAGAAAATTTCCAGAGTTTCTCCTTTGTCTTAGAGTTATTAAATAAATCGTAACCAATGACTCCCAAAATAATAAAAAACGGGAGAATTGTTAAAATAAATCGTTCTTGACGATTTGGATAAAGTGTGTGGAAAATGATAAAAATAAACGTTGGTAAAAAGATGAGAATGTACTTTTTCCAAGCTTTAAAGAATCCAACCATCATTAGTATTCCAAGCGGAAAGAGCATGCTTCCTGCCAACACCATAAAATACATGAAGTAATTCGTGTTCGGCATATACTCAGTTCCTTGTTCCAAATTATATGCGATATAACCGAGCATCTCAGCAAATGGACGTCCCCAAATAAGGTAATCGACGAGGCCTTGCGTAATCAAAAATGTAATTAAAACACCTGCACAAAACAATAGAAACGGTTTCCATTTCCATTGGAAAAAGTAATATGCCGCAAGGCCTATTGCAAATACGCCAATTTGATACCTAAAAGAAACAGCAAAACCAATTAGAATTCCAGCCCAAAGAAAGTCCCTAATGCCTCTTTCTCTAATCAAATACCAAAAACCAAGAACTAATAATGGTATTGATGCAGTTTCAACTAAATTTCGAACAGAAAGAATTGGGATTATCCACGTCAACGCCAATAACCATCCAACACGCATTGCATTTTGTTCCGACGAATACTTTCGGGTGATTTTAATGCCATACACTACAACAATCATTGAAAAAGCGGCGTGAATTAAGCGATTTATGAGCATCAATAATTTAGGGTCTGAAATTCCAAAAAACTTCATTGCCAAGAAATAAAAATAATTCAATCCAACATAACTGAAACTATGTCCATCTGGCCCTTTATTTCCATCTGACCAAGGAAGCCAATTGTTATAATCGTATCCATCTACCCAAGAAGAGGACGCTTCAATGATTAAGAAATGGTCGTCGTGCATTCCGTATCCTTGTGAAAAAATAACAGCTATCAAACGGATTGCAATTGCTCCGAAAATAATCCATTTATATTTTAACCAATTTATGCTCGATTCCATATCCTGTTTGCTTTGAAGTTCAAATTTAACATAAAATATGTTTCAGTTTGTAATAGAAATTCTTGGCGTGTTATTTGTAATTAAGAATTGCATAATTTTGCACTATGAAATAAGCCAAAGTCAAATGTCAAAAAAGAAAATAACGCATGGCGATTCCATATGTCCGATACTAACAAATTAAACAATACCATATGAAATGGAATTTAATTTTTGCTGCTATTCTTGTTGTATTTAGTTTTTCAAGCTGCATTGAAATACTCGATGATTTAACTTTAAACAATGACGGTTCAGGAACTTTCAAATACTCAATCAATTTAAGTTCAAGTAAAGTTAAGGTGAATTCTGTTCTAGCCCTTGATAGTTTGGACGGGAAAAAAGTGCCAACGATAGATGAAATATCGGCTAAAATAAAAGCGGTAGTTAATGATTTAAAGGAGTCAAACGGGATTAGCAACGTACAGATGGAATCCAATTACACTGACTTCATTTTCAAATTACAATTTGACTTTACTTCTTTAAAAAGACTTCAGGAAGCGATTCTTGCCATTGTCAAATCTGAAACAAAAAACTCAAACATCAAGGAAATTGAATCATGCTGGTTGACATTTGAAGATGGAAAATTGGTTCGCTCAATTCCACAAATTACTGTTGAGAAAGCCAATCAATTTAAAAAAGAAGATGCCGATTTACTCAAGGCCGGGAGTTATACTTCCATTACGCGTTTTGAAAGAGAAATTGAATCTTTTGAAAACCCTGAGGCCAAACAAGCAAAAAACAATAAAGCGATGATGTTACGCACCAATGCATATAGTTTAACCCAAAATCCGAGCATATTAGACAACACTATTTATCTGGTAAAAGAAGAATAGCACCGTTCCTTTTTGTAGTTTTGTAGTACAATTTCGCTTTTATTTAACCGCATACAAAATTTAGCTATGAAGATTAATTTCATTTTTACTTTTCTAATATTTAACGCTATTGTTTTTGGGCAGAACTCTGAAAACCTCGTCCCAAAAGATGCGGCTTCTGTTTTTAGCATCAATAACATCAGTTTATTTCAAAAAATATCTTTGGATGAATTGGTAAAATATGAGTTCATGGAAGAAGTTCAGCAAGAGTTGTTCGATGGGTCTACTTCTGGGAAAACGTTGAAAGAATCTGGATTTGATTTCGATCAAAAATTCAATGTGTTTTACGGAAATGGTGATGACTACGAGGTTTCAGGGTTTACATTTGGTCTCTCTGATAAAAAAATGTTGTTCGAAGTATTTGATGATTTTCAATCGATGGAAAGTGAATATCCCGGAGTTGAATTTTACATTTCTTACTTTAATCGTATTGCTATTAAAGGAAACGTTGGAATTCTATACCGTGTTACACCGAATGATCGTTATGTGAACGACATAACAGATTCTGTTTGGTATGCGAATGGCAACGAATATCCATGGTCCGATGATTACAATTATTACGATGAAGGATCAGACATATGGCTCGAAAATGAAGCTGAATCTATGGATCCAGAGTTTTTCGAAGAAATGGAAATTGAAGAAAACACTTCAAATCCTATCGAAATAGAGGATGAAGAACTGCCAGCAGCAGGTGCCGACCCTACGGAAAAAACGTATTATGAATTTCGAGATTCTGTTGAATTAACACTTCAACTTCAATTCTTAAAAAAAGTAAATGACGAGCTTTTTATAGAAGGGAAAAGTTTGATTACGGAAGACATTCGTTTTGCGGCCCAAGTGAAAAAGTCATCTGAAGGTACATTTTACATCGACAATTCAAGAACCATAAGAAAAGGCTATGATATACGCTACATGAGTTTACATTATCCATTCTTGTACAACGACTTATACGAAATTTATAAGGACAATGTAATATTAGGTGAATTAGCCTTGACAGATCATTCCATTGAAATGCGCATGGACGCAAATTATGGCGATAAATTAGGTTCCATCTATGAAAAATTGACGGATACTAAATTTGATAAAAACTTCTTTAAATACGTGCACGCGGAAAACAGTGCGTTTTTTACTTACCGTGTTAATTTACGTGCCGCATACGAACAAGCGTATAAGGTTATTGTTCCAATACTTGAGCGTGAAGCGGAAAACACAAAAGACATAGCTTACAGTCTTTTGATGCTTGAAATCATGGATGAATTTTTAAATAAAGATGCCATTTTTGACACGTACAAAGGAGGAATGTTTGCCACTTACAATGGAATCAAAAAAGTAAAAACGACCAAAGTCATTTTTGATTACGATGATGAAACATTTGAATATACCGAGCAAACAGCAGACGCAGAGGAAGACATGCCAATTTTTACTACAGGATTCGCAACAGACCGCTCTGACATCGCATCGAAATTATTATCACGTTTTTGCAAAATTGCTCCAAACTGGACAAAACACGATGCTTATATAGAAATAGAAAACGGAATGCTAAACGCAGCTCCGTTATACTTAATTGTAAATGATGGAATTTTTATCATCACAAATGATGAGGAACTAGCAATTAACAATCCCAAAGGATTTGGTGCCAATTCGCTTGGAAAAGCAACTCAGAAAAAAGCAGTTAAAAGTGGCGTTGCATATTCTTACATTGATTTAGGAAAGGCCATCGAAAGTTTGCCAAAAAGCTTGTTTAGCGATAGAGAAAATCAATTAATCGATGTTACACGCGGTAAAACAGGAACACTTGAATTTACATCTTCTGGAACTTCTAAAAACAAAACTACTTTCAATTTAATTTACAACTTTGAAGGAGAATACGATAGTTCTGGTACGTATGTCTTGGATTTGATTAATAGCCTTTACGTCATTGCCAAATAAGTAATTTCTGAATGTTTCGTAACCTTTTTTTAATTTCAGTTCTTGCAGCAGCCCTTGCAACAATTCTATATTTCAAGCCGTGGATAACCGAAGACGCACTTCCACCTCGTGTGTTTGATCGACTACCAGAAGCTGATATTATCGGACAGTCAGACATTCTCGATTTATCAAGATCGCTCTCAAAAACCATGTTTTATTACCGAATTCCTTTTCGGGATTTTATCACCCCTGAATTTTTGCTAAGCCAAGGGAAAAACTACGGTTTAAATTTTCAAGAACCGGTCTATTTTTTTGCAAATGAAAAGGATAAAAAACTAAAAGATTGGGGCGCGATTGTACATTTGAGAGATAGCAGTAAAGTTCCGGCTGGAATTGGGTACCTCAAAAAGTTTACAAACGTCACTGAAATCGACTTTTTAGATACAAAAGTCTATCAAATTGAAGCTTCTGAAATATCTTTGGTTTACGGCAATGACTGGATCTTCGTATACCAAGGGAAAAACTTCAAAAAACGCATAGAAGGTGTCTTAAAAGCGAAGCGAAATGAAATTTCACCAAAGTGGCGCATTTTCTTTAACAAGCGAACACCAGAAAATCGACCAGTTTATGCACAGCTTCATCTAGAACAACTAAGGGAATTAGGTATTGAATCCACAGAGATTTCCATGACCAATGATTCGACTCATTTTTATTTTCATACCGTAATTACCCAGTTTGATTCGTTGTCCTTTCAACTTAAGAACTCTGGTAAAGCTTACGAGAAAAAGACGTTTACTAAAAATATAATTAATTTACATTTTGATGTGAATCGTCTAAAGAATTCAGAAAATGATCCAATTTCAATTATTTTAAATAAACTTGGACGTAAAATTAATTTCCCTACAACATTGTTCTTAAATACTTGGAATGGAGATCTTTCATACAGGCAAGGTGGATTTCAAACGATAAAAGAACAATACATTACTTCTGAATTAGATGAGAATTTTGAAGTGACAGACGTGGTAAGTTATAAGGACGTGAAAATTGCAGGATTTGACCTTTTTCTATCCATGAAAGAGAATAAAAATTCCTTCTTAAATAGTTTGTTTTCTAAAGGTCTCATAACGGAAAGTGACGACAAATACAGATTTCTTTATTCTTCACCATTTCATATTAAAAAAAACAGCGATGGATTGGTCTTCCATACGAGCAATTACACTCCAAAATTAAAATCTGACTCCATTTCTAGTATAACATGGAATTTTAACTATACACCAATAGCGTTTTTCATCGATTCTACAAAAACAAAAACGGTTTTCGGAAGAATTCAAGTCCCTCTTCAGAAATTGATTTCAGATTACATTCCTGCTAACTAGATTATGCGTATAGTAATGCGCCGATTCTGTCTGAAATCTAAGGACCGAAATCTCGATAATTTTTGCATTCAACATTTATTTGTCAATAACTCTAAATGTAATATTGCCAATAGTACTTCAATTACTAGTAAATTGAAAGGAAAAACCTGACTATGCCAAACAAGAAAAAGATTTTTGTGCTAGACACATCCGTTTTACTTCATGATCACCAGTCAATAACAACATTTAAAAATAATGATGTTGCGATTCCAATTACTGTATTGGAAGAATTGGATAACTTCAAAATAGGAAACGATACCAAAAACTTTTCGGCGCGCGAAGTCATACGATTCATCGATAAAATTTCAATTAACTCGAGTTTGCAAGATTGGATTTTACTTGGCAAAGAAATGGGCAGGTTTAAAATTGTATTGGCAGAAAATCCAGAAGGATTGAATGCCGAAAATGTATACTCAAAAGGTAAAAACGATCATAAAATTATCAATGCAGCGCTTTACTTAAAAGAGACTGAGACTAAGTACGACGTTATTTTAGTTACCAAGGACATCAACCTAAGAATAAAGGCAAAAGCACTTGGGATTCAGGCCGAAGATTATAAAACAGGGAAGGTTAATAACGAAATAACAAAAGACTCGAGTGTTTGCACCATTGAGAATGTAGATTCAGATCAAATTCGGCAAATTTTCACGAAAGGGAAAATTGAAGAAGATGGTATTTTAGGGACACATAAAATTGCGAATGGATACTATATACTAAAAAACGGTAAAACGTCTTCCTTGGCAGTTTATAATCCGCATTTAGACCATATTGAGCGCATTGAAAAGGAATTTGTGTGCGGAATTAAACCTAAAAATGCAGAACAAGCATTCGCATTGCATGCATTGTTGAATCCCGATATAAAACTAGTAGCCCTTCAAGGCGTTGCGGGAACGGGAAAAACATTACTTGCTTTAGCTTCAGCTTTAGAACAAAGTAAAAAATACCAACAAATTATTCTTGCGCGTCCTATTGTTCCTCTTTCCAACAAAGAAATTGGTTTTCTTCCGGGAGATGCTAATGATAAAATTGGGCCTTACATGGAACCATTGTGGGATAATTTAAAATTCATTAAATCTCAATTTGGCGAAAACGAAAAAAAATACAAGTCAATACTAGAATTGGAAGAGGGTGGAAAAATTGTAATCGCTCCGCTTGCATTTATAAGAGGCAGAAGTCTTTCCAATATCATTTTCATAGTGGATGAGGCGCAAAACTTAACTCCACATGAAGTAAAAACAATCATTACACGTGCTGGTGAAAACACAAAAATAATCTTCACTGGTGACACCAATCAAATTGATACGCCGTATTTAGATGAGCATAGTAATGGATTAGCTTATCTGATAGATAGATTGAATGGACAACAGCTATTTGCGCATGTAAAACTTGAGAAAGGAGAAAGATCAGAACTCGCAAATTTAGCGAATGACTTGTTGTAAGAATAATTGATTAAACTCTCAGAATAGCAGGATGTCATTTAATCCTCAAAAAACAAACGTCCGTTGATCCATTCACCGTCAAGACTGGCGTTTTTCTTCTTGTAGAATTGAATTGCTGGTTCATTCCAGACCAGCACTTGCCAATCCATGCGCTCCACTTTACGGTCTTTAGCTGTTTCGACAACTTTATCAAAAAGTTGAGAGCCAACTCCGGTCTTTCTATAATCTTCCAATACAAAAAGGTCTTCCAAGTAAATACAAGGTCCTTTCCAAGTGGAATAAGAAGTGTAAAAAATAGCAAATCCAACGACCTTGTTTTCAAATTCAGCAACGAATGCTTCGCAGTATTTCGATACAAAAAGGTCGTCGTGAAGTTTGCCAACTGTATTTATTACTTGATCTGGTTCATTTTCGAATACGGCTAAACCAATAATTAGATCCAGAATGGCTGGAACATCTTTGGGATCAGCACTTCTAATAACCATTAGTTCACACCTGCTAAGTTGAAACGTAAACGAAGTCCTGCATTGATGTTTCCGGTTGGATAAGATGTTGCAACCTTAGGAGTATTTAACGTTTGATCATAATACAACATCAAAGTGACAAACTTAGTAACGTTGTAATCGACAGAAGCCTTGATAGAAATTACTTTTTGTCCTGCCGTTGCTTGATTCGAATTCTCAACTATCTTACGAATAACTGTCAAGTTATCTCTGAATGAGAAGTCAAAACGAAGGTTTACTGGACTCGCTTCAATTTTCTTGATAGGTAATTTCACTTTGTTGAATTTATACCCAATACCAATTACATACTCTTCACCTAGAATTTCTGTCACTTGGTTATTGTTCAATGATAAAGTTGCGTTTCTATCTTTCTTGTATTCAAACTTCGTGATTAATCCTTGTCCTTTAACATTCCATGTTGCATCAAAACCAATAAGTGGCCCGAATCGTTCCGAAACGACAATGTTCTGAACTTGCATAGCCGAAATAAAGTTATTATTCAAATCTCGTGCAATTGGGTCGCCATTACTATCGAATTCTGCATTCAAGTTCGTTTGCATTCCGGAAACGCTTACAGTAGATGTATATGAATGACGTAAGACAAAGTTTCTCAAAATCTTTTTCATGAACTCAAAGTTCTTTAATCCATTGTAATTAATAGACCAGTTTGGAAGCGGAAGATTCCGGATAGGATTAACATTCTTATCATTGATTCCTCTATTGGTATAAGATGTTAAGAATGCTCCCATTACAACCTCTTGTTGCGCGCCACCATATCCACTATAATATCCAGATTGTTGTAATCCAGAATTATTGTGTTGTTCGCCTAATGAACGAGAAACCTCTGCTCGATTGGAAAGTAATTTCTCAAAAGTAGATGATTGGTACTCATTACCCAATTTAATAAAGGACGATCCAATTGAAACATTTGAGTATGTTAGCGTTGAAGTCTCTACACGACTTTGCCCTTCGTATGAATTTGATACAGGATTCCATCTGTAAAATTCACCTGTAGATGTTCCAAATGTTTTTGTTACAGAAAGTTCAATCGAAACATCTTTAATAGGTTCTAAACTAGCTCTTAGGTTAATATTCTTCGAGTGCGTATTCGTATACTGCCTATTCAAGTTTTCATTTTGAACCAACCAGCCATTGTCACGTGCTTCTTCGGCAACGTTATAACCCGTTTCTTTCCCCCAAATATCATAGCGTTGTTTACCAAAGATAAATCCACCCATTTGAGTATTGAAGCTTGGGTTAAATCCTAGTACACTTGTACTTTGATTGTAACCCGGTAACAATGTTCCGTCTGTCTGTGTATACGTTCCAGATACGTTTCTAACAGTCATAGCCAATCGTGCAATAAATCCTAGAGCTGGATGAACTTTTCCGTTTCTTTTCTTCTTACGTGCTTCTTTTCTTTCTTTACGTTTTTCCTTACGTTCAGCTTTTCTTTTTTCCTTTTCTGTCATTTCTGACTCAGGCTTCTCAGGTTCTTCAGTAACTTCCTCCTTTGGATCTACTGGTGCATCTCCACCTGCAATTGCATTTCTTGAATTCGCTGGTTGGCGGACACCAGCGCGGCCTCCTCCATTTACCTTTTTCAAGAACGGTACTTTGTTATACAAATTGGTGAAGTTCAACTGAGCAGTTCCATTGATATTTCTACTGTTTTGCACGGTATTCCCAAACTCATCTTGTCCCAAAGGTGCACGTTGCCAGTTATAATTACCAGAATACTTCACGTTCGCGCTCACCCAATCCAAAGCTGGAATTTTATCCAGTGGAAGCGTATAATTGAAAGAGTAACTGTGCGTGTAATCCATCGTTTGCCCAAACGTTCCCATTTGAGAAGAGATTGAATCCTTGAATTCACGATATCCGTCTGGGTCATTTTTTCTATCAACCGCATGATTTCCTTCTTCGAAGATAGATTGGTTGGTCGCACTAAAATTGAACTTTAATTTCTTCGTAAGATCGTACGCCAAATCATATTTTCTATTCCAAGTAAATCGCTTAATATAAACTGGCTGAAATTCATAGTCTGGAACGATATTGTTCTTCACTTGACGTTCGTTATAACTTCGCATAACATCTGTACTAAAGCCCATGCTCTTAGGCATCAAAAAGAAGTTGAAATCTCGAATTAATCCCCACCAATTAGATTTTTTCATAAATTTCACTTTTTCGAATGGCGTAATTGGTTTTGCAGGAAATGAATAGTTATAGCCCAATCCACCATTCCACACTTTTGTGCGATCGTAACGTGTATTAAAATCACGAGAATACGTTTCGGAGTGCGAATAATTGGCTGCCCAATTCGACGGTCTCCAGAAGCGTGGTTTGGCTCCAGCTTTCATTCCAACACGCACATTCGTGAAGTTATAAGATTTTCTTTCCGTGTAATCTTGTCCGTCTTTCGCTCTATCTTTTCTGATTTGAGCATCCTCATAATCTTTTAATTTAATATCCGGATTATATGGATCGTACTCAGGATTAATAATCCCTAGTGAGTATCCGTAGAAAAATGGAAGTGAAACTTTCGCTCGTTTACCAAAAAACTGCCCCAGCTGAACATTAGCATTCATATCAAATCCAATTTGCTCATTTCGTTGACGGTCTTGGACTCTACTTTCTACAGATCCCCAATTAATTCCAGAATAGTTCCCTGACATATTAATGTTTGCAAAATCTGCCAATTGAACTTGCATCTGCGCCGTTGCAGCAGATCCACCTTCACTTACGAAATCTGTCAATCGCAGTTCATTTACCCAAACAATAGCGCATTTAGCCTGACCATCTTCTGTCCAACTATCAAGTAAATGTTTGTCTTTATGAGGATTACGAATCCCGATCATCATGGTTTTTATTCCTTGTAAATTCGGACTTCCCTTTACGCGAAGAATTCGGTCTGGATTATCCGGATCAAGCTCAGAATACTCAACAACATAAGAGGCAACAGAAGAACCATTTGAGATTTCGGCATTTCTTTTTCGCTTCAAGGCCAAGAGGTGATCAAAAACAATTTCCACAAAGTTTTCTTCCGGCCAGATGTCTGTGTCGAGGCTCGAGCCCCATGCTGTAGTTTTTAATGGAATTTCATATTCGTAATAATTGTCTTTAAAGTCTGTTCCTAAACGAACAAATAATGAAAGATCATCATCATTCAATTGAATTGCCTGATTCACTTCTTCCGCGTGAACAAACATTTTTAATTTCTTGTAAGCACGAACATCAAATTGCACATTTCTGTAGGCTGCTCTAGCATCACCGTCTCCTAAATTACAAACCTCTAAACTTAAAGATTGCTCATTCAATAAACGTTGGTAAGTTTGAGAAGGGTCCGTTTCTTGAATAATTCCTGGTGGAACTTTGTATTCAATTGGAGTTCTTTTGTCATTCTCTTGAATATTTACAGCTCCAATATTGAACGTTGTCAGGTTCGGATCTACAGTAACTCCTTCTCCCGGTTGTGTTAAATCCTCGTAAAATTTCCTCCATTCACCACGAATAAATTCTAAACGCGCAAAACGCAACAGTACTTCTTCATCAAAATCTTTCAAGAACATTCGCATAAAACGAATCGATCTAAAATCTGTAATTCCGTTTACTTTACGGTCAAAATCACGCACCGGAACTTTAAACTGGTACCACATCTCAACATCTCCATTACCTTTATTATAAGGCTGAACACTGGTTATGAAGTTTTTACCTACCTGCATGTCTCCAGGACGTAAACTAATTTTGTATTGGAAATAACTTTCTGTTTCTGAAAGATTATTGTCTTGATTGATGTCTTCAACATCAGGTACACTTGTACTCAAAGTTGGATAGCTATCAGCATTCGCGTTGTCTGACATTTCAGGAGTTGGGGAATTCCCCTCCATTCCATTAAATTTCTTGTAACGCTCTAAGATGCTTTTTTGATCAGTATCGTAATTGTCATCTCGGTAGTAATTGTAATCATCAGAAGAAGGGTCGGCGATCATTCGCGCTTTTGCTTCCGGTGATAAAGTAGCATTTGTTTGAACCCAATTCACGTAAGCCGCGTAATGTCCTCGTTCGTCAAAATTATTCCAGCCATCCAACCCTATATCTTGGTTAACTCGAGCGGTTGGATCATTGTCGAATGCATTTACAACAATCTGCTGCGTAGAAACACGTGCCCAAATTGTTGTGTCCATGTCATCTACTGCTGACACTCCTGATGGAGGAAGTCCATTTTCAAAACTTTTTCTAGAATCTGGTAAAATATCTTCAGAAACATTTCCAAGGTTAAAGTACAAATCTCCACCGTTGTGTTGTGCATTTGGATCTACATTTTCTGCATCAGTATTAAACGGATCTAACATCCAAAATTGAATATACTCAATGTTCGTTTCTTCAAAATTTGTAGTAGAAAGAGCGCGCATTATGCCTCCCCAGCGATTTTCAGGATTCGTAAAAGTTCCATCGGGATTTACAGCGTTCGTAATGTCATAATTGTACATTCCTCGTTCATTTGGATAATAGGCCAAATCCAAGATAGATACATTTGTGATAGACCCGTATTGAGGATCCCAGTTCGGCCAAATATCTTTTTGATTCACCGCTCTCATTCGGCTATCAGCCAATTGTTGCGGATCATCTATGATATGTTGCGGAGTTAAACTGCTGCTTTGATAAAACAAAGGATCAATATTGTACCACGCAAGTTTTGAACGTTTCGCCCCCGCGGTTAAATCTTGAGCACCCGCTTCTGGGAATAAATCAGGTTGACCTTGAGGAATGGTAGCTAATCTCCATGAAGAAACAGACTTCAAATCAATTGAACTTTGTGCTCCTTCAAAATCATCAATGTAGGATGTTCCATCTTTGCTTATTGCTCTTGGAGTACCTGGTATTAAGTGCGCAAACTCGCCATTAAATGAGAAAGTAGACTTTTCTTTGGTTGAAATAACTGGCAACATGTCAACCAGTTTTGTAAGAAATGGAACTTCTGTTCTGTACTGAAAATCAAACCCAATAATGTTGTTTTTAAACGGCTCACTTCCGTAATCCACCTTTTGAGTGACAGGACGTTCTTGCATGCGCATCCATGTTCCAGCAATGTTAAGCTTTGTTCCAAACTTATGTGCGACCCTGGCACCAAAGAGAGATTTCGATTGAAAACCAAACACAGAATTACTTTCGATAGAAATTTTAATGGGCGTATTCGATTCTAAAATTCCAGTATTTATGATCTTTACACGACCCAAGTTATAATCAACCGTATAATCAACACCTTCGGTCAATTTAATTCCACCTGCGGTAACAGACACTGCTCCTTCAGGAACATTTAATGCATTTAAAGGAATATCCGAACTTATAGAAGACTGGTATTCTCCCTTAAAGCTGAACCTATTTTTACTTGGGATTTGTTGAGCAGCTGTTTTAGTCGAATCGTATAATTCAGTATAAGCTATTTGCTTGATAATTACGGGAGAAACTCCTGCTGCGTCTAACTTATCAGCCAATGTTTTACCAAATGGTTCAACAGTAGAAAAATAAACCCGCCCATTTCTTGTATTTATGGTACCACCATTTTCGGCACGATTTCCGTTGAATTGAATTGGCACAAAATCAAATGAACCATCCGAAAAAGGTTGATTCGAAACATTGATTTTATCCATTTCTAATAATGTAACCAATTGCTTGTCCGAAATTCCTGTAACATTCGGTCCCAAGTTTTCTGACGGCATGAAAGGCACTGAAAGTGAAGTTGCAGGATTATTGTACAATAAATCCAATCTAAATCCTGTTTGATCAACTTGATAAGCCCCAATAGAATAAACATTCTTCATCATCAAGTCCCATACTTTGTTCTGTGGATTGATAATCGTAGGTTTCAATAATTTCAAAATCAAGGCTTCCTGTCCTGCAATACCATCCGTTGAAAACTCACCGACTTGGTAAGTTTCTCCGCGATATGTATATTCATAGGAGACAGCTAAAACTTCATCGTTATTCAACGGTTGATTCAGGGAAATAAATCCTAGTTGAGCATTGTATGAAAACTCTTGTTCACTTAATTTACGCGCATTTTGAACTTTCTCATAATCAAATGCTTGTTGAAAAGGTCCAGGTGTTGTTCCTTGTGAAGTTAAAACAGAAACTGCACTAACAAATCCACGGACTAATGGTTGGCCTGAAGCCCAAGCATAAAGACCATTTGCATCATTGTCTGGCAATTCGCTTGAAGAAAGATTTCCAGGATTTCCTTGCACATTCTGAGAAAGAGCTTCCCCTAAATCAGTAAATGCTATAATATTTCTTGTGTTATCTGTGTTATTGGTTCTATTCGTCAACCAAACTTCCATACGTGTAATGTTTACAGTCGTATTTACAATTGGCAATGTTGACATACTTTGATCATAGTGATCGTGGTGATACAAGTTGACAAAGTAATGTTTGTTTACCTCATAATTATCCGCACTTAACTCAAATTCTTGTACCTGAGCTTTTCCTGTAATGTTAATTTCATCACGCTTTCCTTTAGACGATGCAGCAATTAAATCTACCGTTGTATTTCCAAATTTAAGTTGAGTTGTTGCACCAAATAATGTTTGAGAACCTTGAATTAACGATGTTGGCAAAGCCATAGAAACATTTCCCAATTCAATTTTCTGAATAATTTGATCTTCGTCACCAGCATATTGTAATTTGGTGATATTATCAAAATCAAATGCTGCTTGTGTATTATAACTTACACCTAATTTCAACCGCGTTCCAATTTCTCCGACAAGATTTAAGTTAATTTGTTGATCGAAATCAAAACGAGTAATTTTTCGCTGTTTCACAGGAATCAGAGGATTGTCGTATCTCGATGAATTTACACCAAGTGATAGCTCAACAGTTCCTTGTGGACGAATTGTAATTTGATCAGAACCAAAAAAGCTCTCAAACAACTTGCTTCCAATTTTAATTGGAAATTCCATCGGTTGATTTTCAGCAGTTTGCTCATCAATTTTTTCTTTCCAATTTTCTTGCAACGATTTTTGACGCTCGTACTCTAAGTACTCGTCCAAAGTCATCATGGAAGGATTTCGATAATTAAGACCTGTATTGCCTATCGTTTCCTTAAAAACATAAGTTCCCGTTATTGGGTCGTAAACAATCGTTTGATTAACACCTGTTGGGTCTCCTAAATCGAAGCTTTGAGGAGCTGTTTGAGTCGGATCAACACCATTCTCTATCGGGAACACCAAAGTTGAGTCCTGCGATATAGCTAACGTCGTGGTAAGTAAAAAAAATACTAGTATTAATCTCATATGTAGCAATCCAGCAAGCTGCAAAATTATAAAATTTTCAATGCATCCTTAATTAACTTTTCGACAGAATCTTCACCTGTGCTAACTTTATCAATCACCTTTTCAGCAGATTTCTTGTCGAATCCTAAGGATACCAATGCAGTTAACGCCTCAGATTGGCTTGTATTGCCCACATTGAAAATATTTTCAGTTGAAAATGCCATTTTTAACATTTTGTCCTTCAAGTCAACGATAACACGTTGTGCGGTCTTAGCGCCGATTCCTTTAATTCCTTGAATAGTTTTGACATCTTCATTTTGAATTGCCGAAGCAATTTCTTCTGGAATCAGTGATGAAAGCATTATCATTGCCGTGTTTGGACCAATTCCAGAAACAGAAATCAAATGATTAAACATTTCACGTTCAATTTTTTCAACGAAACCGTAAAGTATTTGAGCATCTTCTCGAACGATAAACTTCGTATATAATCGCAATTTGTTCTCCTTGGGCAACGCGCTGAATGTATTCAATGAAATTTTCACTTCATACCCAACTCCACCGCACTCAACGATCAGTTCAGTCGGGTTTCTTTCAATAATTTCGCCGTTTAATTGACCAATCATACTTATTTATTTTGAGCGTCAACCACGGCCACTTTCACCATGTTAATAATTTCGCGCACTGAAGAACCCATTTGGAGTACATGTATTGATTTACTCAATCCGACTAAAACTGGTCCAACAGCATCTCCCTCTGTTATCTCTTGCAACAATTTATATGCAATATTACCCGATGAAAGGTTTGGAAATATAAGTGTATTCACTTTTTTGTTCGTCAATGATGAAAAAGAAAAGTTTTCTTCCATCAACGAACTATTCAACGCGAAATTTGCTTGAACTTCTCCATCTACAATTAGATTTGGATCTTCTTCATGTAAAATTCGAGTGGCTTCTGCCATTTTCTCAGCGTCTTCTCCTATGGATGAACCAAAATTTGAATAACTCAACAATGCAACACGTGGAATCACCTTAAACTTTCGAATTGTTTTAGCAACATTCGAGGTGATTTCAGCTATATCTCTCGCTGAAGGATTCAAATTAATTGTAGTATCTGCTAAAAATAAAGGCCCTCTTTTCGTGTTAAGAATGTACATTCCCGCGACTTTAGTCATCCCTTTTTGCACACCAACTGTTTGAATTGCAGGACGAACAACATCTCTGTAGTTTCTTGTGATCCCCGAAATCATAGCATCCGCTTCACCTGACTCAACCATCATAGCGCCAAAATGATTTCGCTCACGCATCAATTGTATTGCTTCAAATTCCGTTACACCTTTTCGTTTTCTTTTTTCAAAGAATTTAAGTCCAAATGCTTTTCTGCGTTCAATTTCTTCATCCGACTTAGGGTCAATAATTTCAACATCCTGAAACTCGATGCTGTATTCATTGATAAGTCCTTCAATTATTGCTTTTTTTCCCAATAAAACTGGAAAAGCAACACCTTCTTCCCAAGCCGTTTGTGCAGCTTTCAATATTTTAATGTTATCCGCTTCAGCAAAAACTACTCGTTTCGGAGATCTTTGTGCTTTTTCAGTAATATTCCGAATCAATTTATTATCTAAGCCCAAACGGTTTTTTAATTCCATTTCATAGACGTCCCAATCCTCAATTGGATTTTTCGCTACCCCTGAATCCATTGCTGCTTTGGCAACCGCTGGTGCAACATAATAAATCAATCTAGGATCTAATGGTTTTGGAATAAATTGTTCACGGCCAAATGAAATATTTTTTTCTCCGTATGCTTCGATTACTTCTTCTGGGATTGTTTCCTTTGCTAGCGAAGAGATTGCACGTACTGCAGCCAACTTCATTTCTTCATTTATCGTTGTTGCTCTAACATCCAAAGCACCTCTAAAGATAAAAGGGAACCCTAGAACATTATTCACTTGGTTAGGATGGTCAGACCTTCCTGTTGCCATAATAATGTCTTTTCTAGCCGACATTGCATCTTTATATGAAATTTCAGGTTCAGGGTTTGCAAGTGCAAAAACAATTGGGTCTTTAGCCATCAATTGAATCATCTCCTTAGATACAATTCCTCCTCTCGATAAGCCGATAAAGACATCTGCCTTTTTAAATGCCGCATCGAAAGCAACTGATTTTTTATGTTTAGAATACGGTGCTTTGTAGTTATCAACATCATCTCTTTCAGCGCACAATAGTCCTTTCGAATCGAACATAAATATATTCTCTGTTTTTGCACCCAACGCAGTGTACAGCTTTACACATGCCATAGCTGAAGGTCCAGCACCAGAAACAACGAACTTAACTTTCTCTATTTTTTTCTTTGCTAATTCAAGCGCATTCAATAATCCAGCAGCAGAAATAATCGCTGTTCCGTGTTGATCATCATGCATTACTGGAATGTCCAGCTCCTCTTTTAGCCGTCTTTCTATTTCAAAAGCCTCAGGCGCTTTGATGTCTTCCAGGTTTATCCCTCCAAAGGTTGGCGCAATTGCTTTTACCGTTTGAATAAATAACTCAGGATCGGAAGCATCAACTTCAATATCAAACACGTCTATATCTGCAAAGATTTTAAATAGTAAACCCTTCCCTTCCATGACTGGCTTAGATGCTTCAGGACCAATATTTCCCAATCCCAAAACAGCAGTTCCGTTTGATATAACAGCTACTAAATTTCCTTTGCTCGTATATTTGTAAACGTCATCTTTGTTTTCAGCTATTTTCAAACATGGTTCGGCAACTCCAGGCGAATAGGCCAAAGATAAATCTCGTTGAGAAGAGTATGGTTTCGTTGGTACTACCTCGATTTTACCAGGTTTTCCCATTGAATGATAATCCAATGCTTCTTGTTTTCTAATTTTCGCCATTTTTGATGTGTTTTGAAGAAGGCAAAGTTACTAAAAATAGCGGATTACAGCCGTTTAAAACAAAAAAAGCCGTACGGAAACTCGCACGGCTTTTAAATTTAAGATCAATCTTCTAGTTTGAATACTCAAATGAAAGAGTAGGTTATTTAATCGTTACTTTCTTATTAGTATTTCCTTTTGCAGAGGAAACAGAAACTAAGTAGCTTCCACTTGCCAATTCTGATACTGGAATAGTAATTGTTTGCATTCCTTTAGAATCACTTTTGTGTTCTGAAGTTACTGATCTACCTTGCAAATCCATGATTACAATTGTGTAATCTGCTTCTGTAGCATCAAAAGATACGTTTACATTTCCTGAAGCTGGATTAGGGAAAATTGACATGTTAATTTCAGACAACTCATTGATTCCTGCAACTTCACTAACATACATTGCATCTTCCATTTCAGAGCTACTAAAAGTTGTAATAGTTGCAGCGTTAATACCGCCAGAAACAATTTTGAAATCACCATTTCCGTAACCAGAATCAAATCCATCACCGTAAGTATCGTAAACTACAGCGCGGTAACACTCATTATTTGCAACTGTAACATTTACATCTGCCTGAGGATACGCACCTGTAGATCCTTGTTGAGTATAAGGTCCTCCCTGAGCAACAACTGTATTCGCTGAATTAAATAATTTCCAAGTTAACTCATCACCATATCTATCAGTTGTCATTTTAATCGTCAAGTTCGTTGATGCCCCTGTTGTTGCAATTGCAATTGGTTTTGTTTGCGTCGCAACTGTTCCAACATAAGCAGCACTTCCATTAACTGTAAGGATATCAACAACAAGATTGTTCGTTCCTATCGCATTTACAACCATTGAAGGTAAAGTAACCTCAGCAGTTCCAAAAGTAGGAATTGATCCGTTGTAAGTAAAAGGAACCGGAGTGCCACCATTAACAGTAGCTTGTAAATCAACTGTAGTAATTGCTGAACCATTGTTCACAATTTTAACAACTGGAACAATAGATCCACCATCACAAATGTTGAATGAATTAACAATGCTGTTTAAGTTAGCAGAAGGATCAGAAACATTCGTGTAATCTGGAATTACTTCAGCAGCAGTAATAACTGGAGAATTATTATATGCATTATGTCCAACGTGCATCATTGTAAAAATCTTCAATTTACCTAAAGTCAAATCATTTGCATTAATAGAAGCAGGTAAAGTATACGTATAAGTTCTAGTAATAACAGACCCTGATGATGCGTCAATTGGATCTCCCCAAGTTCCGCCATCATTGATAAACCCTCTAAACATGTGCTTATGTTGGTACTTCCCATTTGATTGAATCATTTCAGGATACCATTGTGCTGCACCAGATTGTGCCGACTCAAGATCATCTTGAAGAATACCTACATTAATGTAATGAGTAGTTCCAGGTGCATAAGGTGAAGTATAAAATGCTTCAACCGTAACAGTTAATTCTCTTGAGATAGCATCAATAGTTGCATTTAACGCGATGTTTGCAGGAGAAGCTTGTGCTAAAGTTGTGTTAACTTGAGAAGTCCAGTTACCTCTACCTGTTGCTAAAGCCGTTTCAGCTTGGAAAGGTGTTCTTTGAACTGAACCAGCTGGATATCCGCTTGCAGTAAAGAAACCATCAATTGCAGTTCCATCAGTAGTTCTGAAATCTGGAGTCGCATTTGCGTATCCACCAGCGTGAATATTAACTAGGACAACTCGACCCGGGTTAGCTGCTGCTACTTGAGCGGCTCTTTTGTGTCCATCCGGACAATATTGACAATTAATTCCAGTAAGCTCTTCAAGAATTGCATTTTTATTCATTGCAGTTTGAGATACTGGCAGATTTTGAGCGAAAGCCATAATTGACGTCGAACAAAAAACCAATGGAAGTATTAATTTTTTCATAATAATATAAGTTTTACAAATTTGTAACAATAAAACTACAATAATACAACTTTAAATTAAAATCATTATTTCAATTATTATTGAACTGCTAATAGAACAATCAAGGTCTGTTTAGTTAAATAACAAAACATGAAAAGTACTGTTTAATAGAGTTTTAGGTGTGATTAGCCCGCGTAAAAACAAGTCTAATAATGAGTTGCTACTTTTTCTTTCCTTGCTCTTTTACAAATAACTCAATTGCACCGGTCATTGATGGAGCATTTGTCTGAGGCGCGTGCAGGTCTAAACGCAGGTTGTTCTTCACAATTGCATTGGCTGTAGTTGGCCCAAAAGCAGCAATAAATGTTTTATTCTGCTTGAAGTCCGGAAAATTCTTTAGCAAGGATTCTATCCCTCCTGGACTGTAAAACACCAACATGTCATAATAAACGTCCTCCAAATCAGATAAATCCGAAGCGACTGTTCTAAATAATACAGCTTTTGAAAAATCAATATCGCTTGCAATCAAAGTTTCAGGAATTTTATCTCTCAAAATATCAGTACAAGGCAATAGAAATTTTTCTTTTTTGTGCTTTTTTAATATTTCTACTAAATCTTCTATTGTTTGTTTTCCAAAAAATATTTTTCGCTTTCTGTAAGTGACATACTTTTGCAAGTAATAGGCCACTGCTTCTGATATACAGAAATACTTCATTGTGTCAGGGACTTCGAAACGCAATTCGCCAGCAATTCTAAAGAAATGATCAACAGCTGTTTTTGACGTCAAAATAATTGCAGTATGCTCTTTCACGTCAACTTTTTGAGATCGAAATTCCTGAGCATCAATACCCTCTACCTGAATAAAAGATCTGAAGTCAATTTTTAACCCATGACGTTCAGCTAAATCAAAATAAGGCGATTTATTGCCTTCTGGTTTAGGTTGAGAAACCAAAATTGTCTTAATTGCCACTCTGCTATAATATTTCGTTAAACAAGCTTATTATCATTAATTCACCAGTAAAACATACCATGTAATAAATAGTGGAAGAATTTCAAGGGTGCAAAGATACAAAATAATATAATACCACGAAACACGTTGATCTAATACGTAAACTAAACTCCGAATTAATCTAACGCTATTTTCAAACACTAAAAGAACAACAGATAAGGAAATAAACGTTTCCTTATCAATAAATTGCAACGACATTAAAAACACTAAAGCAGAGCATCCCAAACCCAAAAGCTGTGCTCCATTTATCTTCATAACGATAGGTGTTTGAATAAGGTTTCCTTCGTTTGCAATTAAACCTATACTAAATATACTAATGACATTATATAAACAAACGAATACGGGAACTAAAATGACAACCCAAATGTTATTCTCAAAAATGACATTTTGCGTTTTGAAAATAAGCAGCAACAATAAACTAAATGAAATCCAATAATTTGCTAATAAAAGCACTGAACCCAACTTTTGGACAGGGAATGATTCTCTCAAATAACTATATAACCCTTTATTTTTAAAAAAGGAAAACGCTAATCGCAGGTATATATCAGATTGAATTAATTTAGCTAGAGCGATTAGTATAAATGATAAGAACATCCCAAGGCCAACAATTAAGGTAATAGGATGATCGCGCGCAATTAATTCTTGTGGAAACGTATCAAGAGTTACTAATAACATTATATTTTATTCTCTGTTAAAAAAAGTTAATGCTCAACAAAGTTATCTTTTGCATTTGATTTATTCTAACATTGAATAAAAATATCGTTAAATTTGCTGATTCAAAAACAGAAGAATATGAAAACTGATTTATACGTTCATCCCGATTATTTCAATATGGATGATTTACTTTCTGAAGAACACAAACTTGTCAGAGATGCAGCAAGAGCATGGGTAAAAAAAGAAGTATCACCAATCATTGATGAGCACTACGAAAACGCAACTTTTCCTATGCATATATTGCCTGGTCTTGGAGAAATCGGGGCATTTGGACCATATATTCCAGAGGAATATGGTGGGCCAGGCTTAGATCAAATTTCTTACGGTTTAATTATGCAAGAGCTGGAAAGATGTGATTCAGGTTTGCGTTCTACAGCTTCTGTTCAAAGCTCTCTGGTAATGTATCCTATTTGGAAATATGGATCAGAAGAGCAAAAACAAAAATACCTTCCAAAATTAGCAACTGGTGAAATGATTGGGTGCTTTGGTTTAACTGAACCAGATCACGGGTCAAATCCAGGTGGAATGATTACAAATTTCAAGGATGCAGGTGATCATGTTATATTGAACGGTGCAAAAATGTGGATTTCCAATGCCCCTTTTGCTCAAATCGCAGTTGTTTGGGCGAAAGATGAAACAGGACGAGTTCATGGGCTTGTTGTTGAACGTGGAATGGAAGGATTTTCAACTCCTGAAATGCACGGTAAATTATCGCTTCGTGCATCTGTTACAGGAGAGCTAATTTTTGACAATGTTAAAATCCCAAAAGAAAATATTTTACCTGGTCGCTCAGGTTTAGGGGCGCCATTAAGTTGTTTAGATTCTGCTCGTTTCGGAATTGCATGGGGAGCACTTGGTGCAGCTATGGATTGTTACGATCAAGCATTACGGTATTCAAAAGAAAGAACACAATTTGGTGTTCCAATTGCATCGTTCCAATTAATACAAAAGAAATTGGCCGAAATGATTACTGAAATCACTAAAGCTCAATTATTAACATTTAGATTAGGACAACTTAGAAATGAAGGTAAGGCAACTTCTGCACAAATTTCAATGGCTAAACGAAATAATGTTGAAATCGCATTGGATATCGCAAGGGAAGCAAGACAAATACATGGCGCAATGGGTATTACTAGTGAATATTCAATGATGAGGCACATGGCCAATCTTGAATCTGTAATTACTTACGAGGGAACTCATGATATTCATTTATTGATAACAGGAATGGATGTTACGGGTATTCCATCCTTTACAAGAGAAAATCCAGAGAAATAAAAGTTATTAACTTTTTGTTACTTATCTGATTATTTGTAGTTTTAATCTGGCTTAATTATGTTAAGCCGGATTCTTTTGCTTAATAACGAATATACTACTACGATGTCAACAAGACTACTACTCTTTGCAATACTTCTGTGTACGCACTCTTTTTCACAAACCACCAATGCTTTTCGAGTTAATTATGACCTAGCACTATTTGATTTGCCAGGCAATGCCATTGAAGCATTAGCACCAAGCAATTATGTCTTTGCTGGAACCAACTTGAATTTTTTGCCAATTTATGGCACAATCACTCAAGTAGACAACCTTGGAGCGCTAGTTTGGTCAAAGCGATATTCTGATGCGTCAATAGGTTTTCAAATCAATGATATTAAAAAGGACCCGGTATTAAGCGAGTACTATGTCTGCGGAGGAAGTGAATCCAATTCAGCCGTATTTATGAGAGTAAATGCAACTGGTGCGGTTGTAGTATCAAAAAAATTCTCTATTAGTCAAGCCGATGGTGCATATTTAAATCGCGTTGTTAAAACATCAGATGGTGGTTATGCAGCAGTTGGTTATGTAACTGGATATGATCCTGACGGAGCAGGTCCTGAAATTAAATTTTCGCCGATTAATTACATAGATGCGAACGGTGATCCGCAAACTGAGGTAATCAGCTCACCACTAATCGTTAAATTTGACGCCAACGGAAATCATTTATGGCATCACGTTTTTCGTTATTATACAGCAGCTACAAAAACTCCAGCTCAAAGAATTTATAATGATGCATCATTAAATGATGTCGTAGAAGTCGCCGATGGTTATATAGCTGTCGGTCAATACGACGTCAACGACCACAATACAAATACGAATTCAGATGGAGACGATGCAACATCTAACGATGCTGTAATTATTAAAACCACAACCGCAGGAGTAATCACATACCATAAACAAGTGGACACTCCAAATACCACTGCCACAGCGGCATCAAAATATCTTACAGCAATTAGCAAAACTAGTATTGGTGACCCTATTGCCGCTGGATCAGATAATGGCAAAGAATTAATAATGAAATACGCTGCAAGTGGAGGGTTTTCACTGACATACAGTCGTGACTTTACATATTCAACATTCTTTAGTATTCCAGATCCAGTAGATGTATCTCAGATTTACGAAGTAGATGGTGGAACTGATTTAGTGACTATGGGAATGTATATTAAGCCACTTTCTTTTGTGTTCGCGAATTCAATTCATCGTGTAAATCCAACGGCTACAACTAATGTTTGGTCAAAATACTATACGTTTAATTTAGCGACAATTTTACCTAGGGGAGGAAAAACTTCAGACGGAGGTTATATTATGAATTCAACGGTCATGGGAGTTGCAAATTTCGATTATCACCTTATAAAAACTGACCCAACAGGGGAAACACCAATTTTAGGTTGTGCCGCAGTATCCTTTGCTCCAACAGCATCAGCTGGTCCTTCAACAATTGCCGATCCATATGCAAATAATTGGTCGGGAACAGTAGGTCCGCAAACACTTACTGTAATTGCTACAAATGTAACACCTACAACCACAGTTCAATGTACTTATACTGCTTGCGTTGCTCCTATTGCACCGGTTATTGGAACGATTACACAGCCAACATGCAGTGCACCAACCGGTAGTGTTGCCTTATCAGGACTTCCATCAACTGGAATATGGACAGTAACTGCTTCTCCTGGTGGAACTACAATTACGGGAACAGGAACGACAGGTAATTTTACTGGGTTAACAGCTAGTACAACTTATACTTTCACAGTAACAAATGCTGGGGGATGCACATCAACTGCTTCAACGAATGTAATAATATCTATTGCTCCTGGAACACCACCAGCTCCTATTGTTGGAACAATTACGCAACCAACATGCAGTGTGCCAACATGCAGTGTGGCGCTAAGCGGATTGCCAGGTTCGGGAACTTGGGCGGTTACTGTTTCTCCTGGTGGAGCAACTAGCACAGGAACTGGAACAACCACAACTGTTTCAGGCTTGGTCGCCGGCGCGACATACACTTTTACTGTCACGAATGCTGCAGGTTGTACTTCTGTAGCGTCTGCTAATGCTATTATTACCGCTGCTCCTGGAACGCCTTCATCTCCCATTATTGGAACAATTACACAGCCAACGTGCAGCGTTGCAACTGGAAGTGTAGACTTAAGCGGTTTACCTTCATCTGGAACTTGGACGGTTACAGTTTCACCTGGTGGAGCAACAATCACAGGAACAGGAACAACCACTACTATTACTGGATTAACTGCTGGTACAACGTATACTTTCACCGTGACAAACGCCGCTGGTTGTATTTCATTTGCCTCTGCAAATGCCGTTGTAAATACGCAACCAACTGCACCAACTGCTCCAGTAATTGGGACGATTACACAACCAACGTGCAGTGTTGCAACTGGCAGTGCAGACTTAAGTGGATTGCCAAGTTCTGGAACTTGGACAGTAACTGTTTCTCCTGGTGGAGCAACTAGTACTGGAACAGGAACAACGACAACCATTTCAGGATTAACAGCCGGAACTACCTATACTTTTACAGTTACGAATGCAGCTGGTTGTAATTCAACTAGTTCAACGAACGCAGTAATTAATACTCAACCTGCCTCACCGAGCGCACCAATTGTTGGCTCTATTACGCAGCCTACATGCAGCGTTTCTGAGGGAAGCGTCGATTTAAGTAGTCTACCTGCTTCAGGGACATGGACTGTTACAGCTTCGCCAGGAGGTGGCGCAACTACTGGAACCGGAACAACAACTACTATTACCGGTTTAGCAGCTGGAACTACTTATACTTTTACAGTTACCAATGCTGCAGGATGTACTTCAACAGCTTCAACAAACGCTGTTATTGATGCTGTAGCAGGTGCACCTGTGATTGCATTAGATAATATTCAAAATGTAAATTGTAATGGTGGCACAACAGGTTCAATTACAATCTCTATAACTGGTGGTCAAGCTCCATACAGTTATCAATGGACTCCAAATGTTGGGACAACACCTACAATTAGTGGATTAATTGCGGGTGATTACACTGTCTTAGTTACTGACGATCTGGGCTGCACGGCAACTGCGACTTATACAGTTACACAAGAAAGTCTTATCGTTATTGATGCAACAATAGTAGATGCCATTTGCATGACTTCCTTAGGTTCAATTTCCACAAATGTTTCCGGTGGAACTGGACCTTACACATATGTTTGGACTCCAAATGGAGAAATAACTACGAATATAATTGATCTCGCAGAAGGAAGTTATGGTGTTACGGTGACAGATTTCTTAGGATGTAACATTACTGAAAACTATACTATTGGAATTAATGGTTCCCTTTCAATTGACGCAGATCCAAATTATAGTAGTGTCAATGCCGGTGAATCTGTTCCAATTACAGTTACCGGTGGAACTAATTATAACTGGACTCCTCCAACAGGATTAAGTTGTACTAATTGTTCGAACCCAATAGCAACACCATTTGAAACGACAACTTATTATGTAACATCGACTGATTCTTCGGGATGTACTGGCGGTGATACAGTTTTGATTGAAATCAAGATAGAATGTGGTGATTTTTATGTACCGAACATTTTTTCTCCAAACCAAGACATGAACAATGACTATTTGTGTATTTACGGAACATGTATTCGTGAATTAAAATATGCCGTTTATGACCGTTGGGGTGAAAAAGTATTTGAGACTGAATTCGCAGTTAATCTCGACACTAAAAATTACGATGAGGTTTGCTGGGATGGAACATATAAAGGTAAGCCATTAAATTCTGGTGTCTATGCATATAAAATCTATGCTGCACTAGACAACGGTGAAATAATAGAAGAGTCAGGAAACATAACATTGGTGAAATAAAACTAAATACCAGAAAAAATGAACAGAAAATTAGCACATATAACAGCAGCAACTGGAATTATTATATCATCAGTTACATTTTCACAAGACGTACACTTTTCACAAATAGCGTATTCACCATTGAATCTTAATCCTGCTTTAGCAGGTGCGAACTCTACTATTCAGGGAATCGTCAATTACAGGTCTCAATGGAACAGCGTTGCTGAGCCATATAAGACAATTGCAGCTTCTGTAGATGGAAGGTTTAACGACAGTAAAAGAACTAAGGCTGGAATAATAGCGGGAGGTTTATCATTTTTCAATGATAAAGCTGGAGATATGCAAGTATCAACAACTAACGTAAACTTAAGCCTCGCTTATCATTTGCTACTTGGGCAAAAAAGTTCATTGGGCGTTGGTATTTACGGTGGATTTGGTCAAAGATCTATTGATGTTGCCAATGGAAGATGGGGCTCTCAATATGACGGTTCGTCCTATAATACAGCACTGCCAAGCAATGAAGTGTTTAACAACCCAAGTTACACCTATTTCGACGCGGGTACAGGATTGGTGTATACTTACAAAAAGAATGATGGCTATATGGCACAAAATAACCAACGCCAATTTAACGGTGGTGTAGCATTTTATCATGTCAATAAGCCAAATTACTCATTTATCGAAAGTAGTTCAGAAAAGCTTTACATGAGATGGTCGATTTTTGCGAATGCTGTAATCGGTATTAGTAATACAAAGGGAGCACTATTACCAGGTTTTTACTTTAATAGACAAAAATCTACAATGGAAATCCTATACGGTACTTACTATAGAATTACGTTGAATGAAGGGTCAAAAATAACAGGATTCAATAAGCCTTTCTTTTTACATGTAGGATTATTCCATAGATGGGGAGATGCATTGATTGGTAAAGCAATGTTGGAATGGTCGGATATTTCAGCTGGTTTTGCTTACGATATTAATATTTCTTCACTGAACCAAGTTTCTAGTGCGAGGGGCGGATTCGAGGTCTTCCTAAGGTATAACGTCGGGCATCTATCAGGACCTGGATCTTCAAAGTCACGAATTAGATAAAATTAAAAGGGGTTTCAGCCTCTTTTTTTTATGCCTTTATAGTGCTCATGGCAAATGAACTCTGAACATTGGAGATACTTGGAATACTAGCTAATTTGTGTTTAAGGAATGTTTCATATTCGTCCATATCAGCAACTTCAATGAACATCGCGTAATCGTAGTCTCCAGCAATATGATAACAAGTAGCTACTTCGTCTAGGCTGGCAATTTTTTTTTCAAATACTTCAAGTAAATTCAAATTGTGCTCCTTCAACGAAACCAAACAAAACACCTGTAAACCTTTACCTACTTTCTTTTTGTTCAGTCTAATACCATACCCTTCAATAACACCCGTTTTTTCCAATCGTTTAATTCTTTCGTAAGTTGGTGTAACAGTCAAGCCAACCTGAGTTGCAATTTCCTTCGTGCCTAGTTTTGAATTTTCTTGTAGAATTTCCAAAATTGCTAAGTCGATTTCATCTAATTTATTTTCCATAGTTTTTTATTCTAAACACGTCGATAATTGAAGTTAAAATTAGGCTAATAATCTAAAATTATAACAATTAACAGTATAATAATCTCCCATGTTTATTAATTAAAGAAATAAAATATGTTTATATAAATAAATAATATTCTAAATATGAATTATTCAAACTTCAAACCAGAAAGTCTTATGATGAGTTATGGTTACAAACCATCTCTATCTGAAGGGGCAATTAAATGTCCAATTTTTCAAACATCAACGTTCGTTTTCAATAATGCTCTAGAAGGAAAGCGTTTTTTTGAATTGGCATATGGTTTACGTGAAAAAGAACAAGGCGAGGAGCTTGGTTTAATTTACAGTCGACTGAATAATCCTGATTTAGAAATACTAGAAAATCGCCTTTGTTTATGGGATGAGGCAGATGATTGCGCTGTTTTTGAAAGTGGAATGTCAGCAATAAGTACAGTGATGATGGAATTTCTATCTCCTGGAGATTTATTAGTATACAGTCGTCCTGTTTATGGGGGAACTGATCATTTCATTCAACATTTTTTGAAGCGAATGAAAATTCAAAGTGTTGGTTTTCTAGCTGGAGAAACAAAAGAAGAAATTATTCAACGCATTGAGGAAACAGGAAATTCGGCGAATCTCAAATTGATTCACATTGAAACACCTGCTAATCCGACGAACGCAGTTATTGACATTCAATTATGCGCCGAAATAAAAAATCACTTTTCAACTGCAGAAAATCAAGTTATTCTTTCTGTTGACAATACATTTATGGGGCCTGTTTGGCAACATCCATTAAAGCATGGGGCTGATCTAGTGTTGTACTCGGCAACGAAGTATATTGGCGGACATTCGGATATTATAGCTGGAGCATGTCTTGGTTCTTTCGAGTTAATGGGTCGTGTAAAAGGACTAAGAACGTTTTTAGGAAATATGGCTGCCCCATTTACTGGTTGGTTATTAATGAGAAGTTTGGAAACATTGAAAGTGCGAATGGACCAACAAGCCGAAAACGCACAACACGTTGCTGCTTATTTAAACAATCATCCAAAAGTGGAAGCCGTTTATTACTTAGGAAACACTCATGTCAATGGAACTCCTGCAGAACGAGAGGTAATTGAACGTCAGTTCACGTCATTTGGAGCAATGATTGCCTTTGATGTGAAAGGCGGTGAAAAAGAAGCATTTCAATTTTTAGACAATCTGAAATTAATCAAACTAGCTGTTTCACTTGGAGGAACAGAAAGCTTAGCTGAGCACCCGCAAACAATGACACATGCAGATGTTGACCCTGAAGATAAAAAAGTAATGAATATTACAGAAAAGCTAGTTCGTTTGTCAATTGGAATCGAAAATTATTCTGATATCATTTCTGATATTGACCAATCATTAGCCACTATCTAATTATAACATTTCGCGTACGTCCTTTAAGTTCAACTGAATGGTTTCTTTACCGTTCCACTTGTTCGACTCAAGGGTGTACGCGACTTGAAATGGCAGTCCAGAAGCAACGGTATCCATTTTTTCGGACATATTAAACCCTATTCCGTTAATGACTAAATCAGAATCTGGTTGAGTCATTGCCAATTTTAAGTGAACATCTTTCAATAAGCGAACATCCGTGCTGAAAACGTTATTTGAAGTAAAGACTGGTTTCATATTGCCTGGCCCGTGCGGTTCAAATTGACTTAAAATTCGTTTCAAACGTGGAAGTTGAAGTCTGTTTTCTTCAGAAGTGAAAATCTGATTGAAAGACAAATTTAAATCAATGGTTTGTTCTGGAACTAATAGTTCTGGCCGAATACGTTCCTTCACCGCTTTTTCGAATTGATTTATAAAGGCTTCCAGATTTTCCTTCTTCATGTTTAATCCGGCAGCGTATTTATGTCCCCCAAACTCTTCTAATAAATCTTCACACGCGCAAATTGCGTCATACACATCAAATCCCTTCACAGATCTCGCCGAACCTGTTACCATTCCATTTGATTCCGTTAAAACAATCGTTGGTTTGTAATGTGTTTCTATCAATCGAGACGCTACAATTCCTACAACTCCTTTGTGCCATGTTTCGCTGAACACCACTGTTGTGACTTTCGAATATGCGCTTGGATCATTGTCAATTTGTTCAAGCGCTTCTTGAGTAATTTCTTTATCAAGTGCTCTTCTGTCTGTATTGTCAGCATTGATTTCTTCTGCTAACAAATCTATTTGATCTAAATCTTCGCTAATCATTAAATCAACTGCAAACCTCCCCGATCTCAATCTTCCAGCAGCATTAATTCGTGGTGCTATTGTAAAAACAACATCTGTTAATGTAACCGGAAATGGACGATTCGCAAGTAGCAATAACTCACGGAAAGCCTTTCTTGGATGTGCATTCAATCGCTCCATTCCATGATAACACAACACTCGGTTTTCTCCTGTTACAGGAACAATATCAGCACCAATACTAATTGCCAGGAAGTCCAGCAGCTCAAACAATTTTGTGTAATCCCAATTGTTATAATCGCACAAACCTTGCAACAATTTAAATCCCACACCGCAACCAGAAAGTTCATCGTACGGGTAATTGCAATCTTCACGTTTCGGATCTAAAACAAATGCATCCGGCAATTCAGCGCCTGGTGTGTGATGATCACAGATGATAAAATCAATCCCTTTTTCTCGTGCATAAGCTACATGTCCCACTGATTTAATACCACAATCCAATGAAATAATTAGGTCAACTTCTTGTTCTGCCGCAAAGTCAATTCCATCTATGCTCAGTCCGTAACCTTCTTTGTAACGATCTGGAATGTAGTAATCAATTACTGCGGTATCTTTTAAAAAAGAATACATCATTGCAACGGCAGTCGTTCCATCCACATCATAATCGCCAAACAACAAAATGCGTTCTTGATTTTCAATCGCTTCCTGTAAACGCTCGACAGCTTCTTTCATGTCCTTCATTAAAAAAGGGTCATGCAGCTCATCCAACTTTGGGCGAAAGAATTTTTGTGCATCTTCATATGTTGAAATTCCTCTTTGAAGCAATAATTCTGCAACTACTTCGTCTACTTTTAATACTGAACGGAATTCTTCAACTGTTGTACTGTCAATTGTTGTATTAACGAGCCATCTTTTTTGCATATACGTTTTTTGATTAAATGGTTTTGTAAATTTAGGTTCTCTATTATTAAGATATGAAAATAATTGGTTTAATTGCAAGTCTAATTTTGACTTTTTTTTCAATAGGACAAAAGTCCTATTACTTTTCTGAACCTTGCCCCAATAATCAATCGAGTCAAACGACTGTGAATGAAAAATGGCATGGAAGATACGCTGTGAACAACGGAAAAAACATCTACGAAGTCAATTCTGAAGGCATTTTCATGGTTTCTACTACTATTTCTTCCATCAGTCGCGAGGAAATCAGAGAATCTACCAAATACGACGTTAGAGACAATTATATTTTTGGAGTCGTTTCGAATGATTCGCTACCATATGTATTAGAGGGTGAGCGCTATTTCTTTGGAATTCGAAACAAAGATGTAATTGTCGGCAAAGGTTCTGAAAATGAACTTCGTTCTTCTGGTCGCGTTGCAAGCGAATTTATTCTGAACACCTATGAAAACGGATATTTTATCCCTTCTATAATTCGTTTTGAATCCAAAAGCATTTCAACCACACAGTTGGATTACGATTATGAAACAACAGTCTTCGACTTTATTGCCGATAAAAAAAGCGTTCAGGGACAGAACATCGAACTAATTGTTTTAAAGCCTAATGCCGCAGAATTCAATTCTATTTTGAAAGATTCAACTATTTTTTCTATTATTCAAGAATTTAAAAAGACTAAATAGTTAATTTCGGTGTATGAATCAAAAATCAAAAGACCTTTTAGAAATCACAATTTATTACGTAATCGCGTTTATTCTGGGAATTGGCTCGGTGAAATTTTTGGCTTTTTCAAATGATATCATTGACTTTTTTGTCGCTGACTGTGTAATGACGGTTTTCATTTTTATCTGCAGTCTTATAAAGCGCAACAGCTCCGTTTATGACGCATATTGGAGTGTAATTCCGTTCTACTTTGTAATTGGATTCATAGTTATTTTCAAAAAAGTCGAATGGGATTATTTACTTCTTTTTTCTGTCATTAGTTTATGGTCTTGGAGATTAACAAAAAGCTGGGCGCGCGGTTGGAATGGTTTTACGCACGAAGACTTTAGATACGTTGATTTAGCAAAGAAGACAAAAGCATATTATCCAATAGTCAATTTTTTGGGAATTCATCTCTTTCCTACAATAATTGTTTTTGCCGCTTGTTTACCGCTATTTCACATCATTCAAAATGAAATTCAATCGTTTATTTTATTGTTCTCTGGAGTTGTTATTTCTCTTTTAGGAATTTATTTCGAATTTACTGCCGATATAGAATTATATCGATTTAGAAAAAGAAAAAAACCACAACTTGGCGATATTTTGAATACTGGAATTTGGGGCAGATCACGTAATCCCAATTATTTGGGCGAAATGTTATTTTGGGTTGGAATTTCTGTAAGCGGTTTTGCGTATCAAATGCCTTATTACTTCTCTTTTGGAGCAATCGCTTTGGTCGCAATGTTTCTGTTCATCTCCATACCAATGAAAGACAAACGAATGGCTGGACGAAGAGTTGGTTATGCCGAATACAAGCAAAAAGTGCCTCTCCTTTTTCCAAAGTTGACTAAATAATCAAGGAAGCCTGGTAAAGTTTTAATTCTTCCCAGGTAAAATCATTTCCAACCTTTTCCTTTAACGGTGTAAGAGACATTCCATCGTATTGGTCAAAAACATCTGACAACGCACTGATTCGATCTCGCTCTAAGACCTCGTCCAATGCCAGTTTCTCTAGACGAATTAAACGAACGCAATGTCCATAAATCGTAGTTTCACCTAATTGACGTTCTTTTGAAATCTGTTCAACCGTCTTCCCACCTTTCAGCATTTCTAAGGTCTGATCATAAGTAGAAATTTTTGCTTTTTTAGATACTTTCTTCGTGGATGATTTTGTTTTCACTTCGATGAAATCCGTGTCGAAATCGAATGTTGTTTTAGATTCCCGTAATTCATTTCTAACCAAGGAAACTTTTGTGGTTTTATAATTCTTGACTTCTTGATTTACAATTACATGTTTGTCTAATTTACGACCCGTCAGCAAGGCTTCAGTTAAAATACGTGCTTTTTTCATCCGAAGGACTGTATCGGTCAACAATTGATCTAACTCCTCCAACTCTTCATTAAAAGTTTTAGTATTCTTCTTTTGTTGAGCTTCGGCCATCTTTTTCAAGGTCGAGTAAACCATGCCGTCTATCGTTTTGAAAAAATACTGATAACCGGCCTCCACACGTTCGATAATATGCTCTGTATTTATATTTCGCTCGGTAAATAGTCTATCAATTTGACCTCTAAATCGCCTCGCTGGCTCCATTGTTCCAGCGAGAATTTGCAATTGCTGGGTCGCCCAACTTGAGCTCATTCCCTTCAACGACTTTCCAGTTAAAAGTTTATATGATGCAGCGTGACTGCTCCACATATTATGCAAATCTACCCAGTCGAAAGCACGCATTAAGACATCTCGCAAATAACTGTACGTTCCCGCGTCTAATTTGTCATTCAAAGCAGGCTCGTCTTCCTTAGAGTCTGCATAAGCAATCACGTGCTGGTCACTAGACAATCCGTTGATACGAATCGGGTTCAAAAGCACTAATCCATCCAAAGAACGCAAACGCGATAACGCCACATAAGCTTGTCCTGGAACAAATACTTTCGAAACATCAACAACAGCTTTTTCAAACGTTAACCCTTGACTTTTATGCACCGTTATCGCCCAAGCAAGCTTTAAAGGAAAATGAACAAACGTTCCTAAAATCTCCTCTTCAACTTCGCCTGTAGATGCGTTTAAATTATATTTAATGTTGTTCCACTCGTTGCGGTCAACAATAATTGTTTTCTTTTCTTCTGGGAAATTGACTTTCACCTCATCGTGCTCCAATGCAATGATTCTTCCCATTTTCCCATTGAAGAATTCCTTTTCAGCAGACAAATCGTTTTTAATAAACATGACTTGTGCTCCGATTTTCAATTCCATACTTGCGTCAATCGGGAATAAATGTTCGGGGAACATCCCTGTGATTTCAGCTTCGTATGTTTTGCTATTCGCCTTTAGCTTTCCTAGCGCACGTTGATTGATTTGATCGGCAGTATTGTTATGCGTTGTGAGCGTAATATAATCGTCGTGCTCTTCCGCGTTAAAATCAATTTGAACGTACTGATTCAATTTCTCTACATCGCTTTGTGTAATGGAGTTTGTTCGGAGATTATTAAGTATCGCTATAAACTCTTCATTGTCCTGACGATAAACTTTCTCCAGCTCAATGTAAACAGGAGACTTCTCTTCAATCACTTTCGCATTAAAGAAATACATTCCTCGGTAATAATTGCGCAAGAATTGCCATTCAGCAGGTTTAACAACAGGAGGAAGTTGCATTAAATCACCAATAAAAAGAACTTGAACTCCGCCAAACGGTTGGTTCACTTTTCGGATATTACGCAACACCCAGTCAATCGCATCTAAAATGTCAGCGCGAAGCATACTTACCTCATCAATGACCAATAATTCCAAGTTTTGAAGTATGCTTTTTTGGCGACCATTCATTCTAAAATGACGCATCAATGAATTCTTGTTTTCGAGTTTAACTCCTCCAGAAAATTCAGCACTTGCGTTGAAATCTGGAATAAACCCTCCAAAAGGCAATTGAAAAAAGGAGTGAATCGTTACACCTCCAGCATTTAACGCTGCAATTCCCGTTGGTGCAACAATAACAGTTTGCTTATAGGTCGATTTGACTATTTTACGAAGTAAGGTTGTTTTACCCGTCCCCGCTTTTCCAGTAAGGAATATCGATTCGTCAGTTTGATTAATGAAACGCTCAACAAATTGGGCAATTTTATCTGATTCTTGAAATGTATTATTTGTCGACATTTACTTTAAGTTAGTCAAAAAGTTCATTTGACGCAGATTTATTTTAAAAAAAATCACATCCTATAGATGATTTTTAGAATAAGCAAAGAAACAAATATTGTCTAGTTTAAAAGTTGGTTTCAAGGAATAATTTTTCATAGTTTCAATAAGAAACGATTCAAAATGAGATTAAGCAAACACTATTTAGACGATTTAACCTACGAGATAAATGGAGCGGCAATTGAAGTACACAGAACAATAGGTCCGGGATTACTTGAAAGTGTTTATCATAAATGTTTAGAACATGAGTTGGGAAACCGAGGTATTTCATATCAAACCGACCTTGAAGTGCCCGTTCAGTGCAAAATGATTGAAATCAATACAACGCTGAAATGTGACTTATTAGTGGAAAATGCGATTGTAATTGAACTCAAATCAGTAAATGCTTTAACTCCAGTATTTGATGCACAACTGTTAACTTACATGAAACTACTGAATGTTCCAAAAGGAATTTTATTCAACTTTAACACCTATAATTTGTTTAAAGATGGGCAGAAAACATTAGTTAATCGACTTTATGAAACCCTGGAAAAGTGAGGTGTATTTTACCTCAAAAAAACAAAGGACACAAAGAGGTTACCAGAAGCGAAATGCCTTTAAGTCTTTCTTCTGTGATCTTTGTTTCTTTGTGGTAACGTTCTAAAATTAATTTTTAACTATTCCAATTTTCGCATCATCTGCATCAGCTAAATCTGTGATCAATGCTTCAGTTCCTAGCGCTTCAAAAACAACATCATTGGCCAATACTTCATTGCAGATATACGCTTTGTTTGCAGCAATTGCTCTTTGAATCAATTCGTTTGTATCGACTTTCAATAAAATTCTATCTGTAACTTCAAGTCCTGAGTCTTTACGTAAATTCTGCACACGATTCACTAACTCACGAGCAATTCCTTCCGATTTTAACTCTGCCGAAATAGTAACATCTAACGCAACTGTTAAGTTACCTTCAGTACTTACTAACCAACCTGGAATATCTTGTGCAACGATTTCAAAATCCCCTAAATCCAATGAGATTTCCTCTCCTGCCACATCACCTTTCCAACCACTATTCGATTCAATAACAGCAATGTCGTCTGCTGAAAACTGTGCAACTATTCCTGCAATCGCTTTCATCTGCTTTCCATATTTCGGTCCAATCGTTTTAAAATTCGGCTTAATGCTTTTTACCAAAACACTGTTGTCTTCTTCTAAAAGTTCTAGCTCTTTCACGTTAAGTTCAGACAAGATCAAATCCTTAACATGCGTAATGTTGTTTGCAAATGCTTTGTCCAATACTGGAACCATTATTTTTTGAAGTGGTTGACGTACACGAATGTTTTCTTTCTTACGCAACCCAAGTACTAATGAGCATGTGCGTTGAGCAATATTCATTTGCTCCTCTAATTCCGCGTTAATCAATCCTTCATTTACCTCAGGGAAATCCGCTAAGTGAACAGATTCAACAGTATTTCTTCCTGTAACAGCATTCAAGTCCATGTACAATTGATCCATGAAGAATGGCGCAATTGGAGAAGCTAATAAAGCAACAGTTTCTAGACACGTATACAATGTTTGGTAAGCAGACAATTTATCTTGTGTGTCGTCGCTTTTCCAGAAACGTCTTCTACACAAACGCACGTACCAATTAGATAACTGATCTCCAACAAATTCTTGAATTAAACGACCTGCTTTGGTTGGCTCATATGTTTCGAATGCTTCACCAACTTGTTTTACCAAAGTGTTCAATTTCGATAATACCCAACGGTCAATTTCTGGGCGATTTTCCAGCGCTATATCTGCCTCAGAATAATCAAATTGATCAATGTTTGCATACAAAGCAAAGAACGAATATGTATTGTATAATGTCCCGAAAAACTTACGCTGCGTTTCAGTAATTCCGTCTAAATCAAATTTTAGATTATCCCACGGTTGTGCATTGGTAATCATATACCAACGTGTTGCATCTGCACCGTATTTATCTAATGTTGTAAATGGATCTGCTGCGTTTCCTAAACGTTTCGACATTTTCTGTCCGTTCTTGTCCAATACCAGTCCGTTTGAAACTACATTTTTATAGGCTACAGAATCAAAAACCATCGTTCCAATTGCGTGCAAGGTATAGAACCATCCACGTGTTTGATCTACTCCTTCCGCAATAAAGTCTGCTGGAAAAGATTTGTGGCCGTCAATCATTTCTTTATTCTCGAACGGATAATGCCATTGAGCATAAGGCATCGACCCTGAATCGAACCAAACATCAATAAGATCAGATTCTCGTTTCATTGGTTTTCCTGACGCTGCCAACAAAACAACTTCATCCATGTAGTTTTTATGTAAGTCAATTTGAGCATAATTCTCTTTAGACATATCTCCCACTTTAAAATCTGGAAAAGGATGTACCGCCATAACTCCAGCTGAAATAGATTTTTCAATCTCATTCATCAATTGCTCAACCGAAGAGATAAAAATACGTTCATCTCCTTCCTCTGTTGACCAAATTGGAATTGGAATTCCCCAATAACGTGAACGTGATAAATTCCAATCGTTTAAGTTTTCCAACCATTTCCCAAAACGACCTGTTCCAGTAGATTCTGGTTTCCAATTGATCGTATTGTTCAATTCTTGCATTCTATCTTTGGCTTGACTTGCTTTGACAAACCAAGAATCCAAAGGATAATACAATACTGGTTTATCAGTTCTCCAACAATGCGGGTAACTGTGCGTATATTTCTCTACTTTAAATGCTTTATTCTCTATTTTCAGTTGAATCGCAATCTCTACATCAACTGATTTTTCTGGTTCTTCACCTTCGTTGTAATATTCATTTTTAACGTATTTCCCGGCATATTCCCCCATGTGTGAAGTGAACTTCCCTTGCAAATCAACCAATGGAACTAGATTTCCTTTGTCATCCAATACCAACAATCCTGGAACTCCAGCATCTGCAGCAACTTTAGCATCATCTGCCCCAAACGTCGGCGCAGTATGCACGATTCCTGTTCCGTCTTCAGTTGTAACGAAATCACCAATAATTATTTGAAATGCTTTTTCAGGATTTTCATAAGGGTGCGCAAACGGCATCAATTGCTCGTATTTAATTCCAGCTAAATCTTTTCCTAAACATTCACCAATGATGAGGTAAGGTATTGTTTTGTCTCCTTCTTTGAAAGCGCTTAACTCCGATTCGTTTTCAACAGCAAAAAACTTTTTATCAAACTGTTTTCCAACTAAATTCTTTGCTAAAACAACGCTAACTGGTTCAAACGTATACTGATTGAATGATTTAACCAAAACATATTCGATTTTTGGTCCAACTGTCAATGCTGTATTAGATGGTAAAGTCCATGGAGTTGTAGTCCAAGCAAGGAAATGAATGTCTTTATTTAATCCAAAAGGCGTTTCTTGTCCATCAACCATTTTAAACTGAGCGACAACTGTTGTATCTGTAACATCTTTGTAACATCCTGGTTGATTCAACTCGTGCGTTGACAATCCTGTTCCGGCTTTTGGAGAATAGGGTTGAATTGTATATCCTTTGTAGATCATGTTTTTCTCGTACAATTGACCCAACAACCACCAAACAGATTCCATGTATTTAGGTTCATAAGTAACGTATGGATCTTCCATATCTACCCAGTAACCCATTTTACGTGTCAAATCATTCCAAATATCTGTGTAGCGCATTACTGCTTCCTTACACGCTTTGTTGTATTCTTCTACCGTAATTTTTTTACCGATGTCCTCTTTCGTAATCCCTAATTCCTTTTCAACTCCAAGTTCAACAGGTAAACCGTGTGTGTCCCAACCCGCTTTTCGTTTAACTTGAAAACCTTTCAATGTCTTGTAGCGACAAAAAATATCTTTTATTGAACGTCCCATTACGTGGTGAATTCCCGGCAATCCATTTGCTGAAGGAGGCCCTTCAAAAAAAATGAAAGGTTCTTTCCCTTCACGTGTGTCAATCGACTTTTGAAAAATGGTATTTTTCTCCCAGCTTTCTAATACTCGATTAGCGACATTTGGTAAATCTAAACCTTGATACGTTGTATAATTCTTACTCATTCTACTTGGAATTTTGAATTTGCAAAGTTACACAATTTGATTCTAAAAAAGTCCTTGAAATCTCCCGAATTACAGAACGTTAAAACGTTAAAACGTTCTAATGACAAAATATTCATCTATTTTGTTTGTTAAACATCTGTTTATGGGTTAATTTTGACAGTAAGAGATTATGGGAATTTACAAAGCAGGACCTTTTTTAGAGCAGATTCAACTGCCGGAAGACCTTCGTTCGAAGTTCGCTTTAAATGATTTACCCCAAGTTTCAGATGAATTACGCCAATACATTATTGATGTTATTTCTGAAATTGGAAACAGTCATTTTGGTGCAAGTTTGGGTGTTGTTGAAATGACTGTTGCCCTACATTATGTTTTCAATACTCCGGTGGATCAATTGGTTTGGGACGTTGGGCACCAAGCTTATGGACACAAAATCCTAACTGGACGAAGAGAGCAGTTTCATACCAATAGAATTAAAGGAGGAATTTCTGGATTTCCAAAGCGCTCGGAAAGTGAATACGACACTTTTGGTGTTGGTCATTCATCTACATCTATATCTGCCGCGCTGGGAATGGCTGTTGCAAATAACTACAAAGGTGAAAAAGACAGACAACACATTGCTGTAATTGGCGATGGTGCTTTGACGGCAGGAATGGCGTTCGAAGGAATGAATCACGCTGGATATGAAAAAGATGCGAACTTATTAGTGGTATTGAATGATAATTGCATGTCAATCGATCCAAATGTTGGCGCTTTACGCGATTATTTAACGGACATTACTACTTCACATACCTACAATAAAGTTAAAGATGAAGTATGGAGCCTGTTGGGGAAAATTTCCAAATTTGGTCCAGATGCACAATCTGTTGCTTCGAAAATTTCATCTGCCTTAAAAGGATCTCTTTTAAAACAAAGTAACTTATTCGAATCACTAAATTTTCGCTATTTCGGTCCTATCGACGGACACGATGTAATAGGAATGGCAAAGATTATGAGTGATTTAAAAGATATTCCTGGAACTAAAATTTTACATTGTGTAACACGAAAAGGAGCAGGATTTAAATTTTCTGAAGAAGGGAATCCAACGCAGTGGCATGCACCAGGTGTTTTCAATAAAGACACTGGTGAAATTGTAAAAGTCCTTCCTAAATCACCGCAACCACCAAAATACCAAGATGTTTTCGGACACACCATTGTGGAACTGGCAGAGAAGAATGATAAAGTGATGGGAGTTACTCCAGCAATGCCTTCTGGATGCTCTTTGAATATTATGATGGAAGCAATGCCAAATCGAACATTTGACGTTGGAATTGCGGAACAACATGCGGTGACATTTTCGGCTGGGTTAGCAACCCAAGGACTTGTACCTTTCTGTAATATTTATTCTTCATTCATGCAACGTGCTTTTGATCAAGTATTACATGACGTTGCCTTACAAAACTTAAACGTTGTCTTCTGTTTGGATAGAGGAGGATTGGTTGGTGCCGATGGAGCGACTCATCATGGTGTATACGACATAGCCTACATGAGATGCGTTCCAAATATGATTGTGAGTGCTCCGATGAATGAAAGTGAATTGCGTAATTTAATGTACACTGCGCAGTTGGAAAATATGGGGCCTTTTTCTATTCGCTATCCAAGAGGAAATGGGGTTCAAACGGAATGGAAAACATCATTTCAAAAAATAAAGATTGGAACAGGCCGCAAAGTCTCATCAGGGAACGATATTGCTATTTTAACCATTGGTCATCCTGGAAATTTTGCGCAAAATGCCATTGACGAATTAAAAGAAAGTGGCGTTTCAATTGCACATTACGACATGCGTTTTGTAAAGCCAATTGACGAAATAATGCTGCACGAGATATTTTCCAAATTCAAAAAAATAATCACCGTAGAAGATGGTTGTTTGATGGGTGGATTTGGCTCAGCTGTGATTGAATTTATGGCGGATCAAAAATATTCGGCAGAGATAGTTCGATTGGGAATTGAAGATAAATACATCCACCACGGAACTCAAGAAGAGTTGTGGGAGGAAGCTGGTTTTGATACAACATCAATTGTAAAAACAGTAATAGGAATGTTGCATTTATCTGAATTGGAGATAAAAAAGACGGTTAACGTTTGATGTTCATTAATATTCAGCACATAATAATTTATTAATTTATTAATAAGGCTCAAGTTCAATTGAAGCTCTTTTTTTATTAGTTTTCGCTAGTAATATTAATATCGACGAGTGCAGATGAGCGAGCCAACATTGGAAACTAACAAAGTTAAAATCACATTATTGGATAATGAAATCTTTAGAGTTTTAGTTAAAGAAAATGTTGAGTTAGAAATTAGCGACTTAGACAACAATTATTTCTTTTTCAAAGAACATGTTTCCGCAGAAAAAGTTCCGTTTCTTATCATTTTTGGTAAGGGTGCCACAACCGCCAAAGGAGCAGCAGACACGTTCAATGGTATGGGAAGTCTGAAAATGAAAAAGAAGGAAGCGCTGGTTCTTGCCACGCTGCCTCATCGAATTATGGCGAATCTATACCTCCGATTTTCGAAACCCACTCATCCGACAAAAATATTTTCTAAGGAAGAAGATGCCATCGTTTGGCTCAAAGAGTAATCTGCTATTTAAGCTTTAAGTCATCCGGAATGTTCTGAAAACAGATAGGTCTCAACCAGCGAAAGATTGCATCAGAACCAACCGCTGTAAACCGCGAATCCGTTGATGCTGGATAAGGCCCACCATGATTCATTTTTTGACTTACTTCGACTCCTGTTGGTACTCCATTAAAAATCAATCTTCCAACTCGATACTGAAGTTGTTCGATGACTTCTGAATAACTCTCTAGTTCACTTAGAGAACAAATAATAGTTCCGGTCAATTGACCTTCTAAATTTTCCACAATCGTTTCTAGCTCTTCAATATTTTTACATTTCACAATGATCATAAATGATCCAAACACTTCTTGACGTAACTCCTTGTTCGTTAAAAATGATTCCCCTTCTGTCGTCAATACCGTAGGCTCAGAAAAGAGAGAATCATTGGCGTTTGTATTCGTTAAAACGAGCGTTGATTCATGACCAATCATATTTGATTTTTGATCCGAAAATGATGCCTTTATTGATTTCCCCAACATAAGCTCACTTTTACTATTTTCTATTTTATCGACTAATTTTTGCGAAAAAGTATCCAAATTAGGCGAATTAATTGCTAGAATGACCCCAGGACTTGTACAAAACTGTCCGGCACTTTGAAGCATAGAATCCCCAATTTTGTCAGCCCAAAAATCCGACTTCTCGACCAATGATTTTTCAGAAATGACAATAGGATTGATACTTCCCATTTCAGCAAAAACTGGAATAGGTTCTTCTCTTTGGTTTGCTAAATCAAAAATCGCTCTTCCACCTTTTATGCTTCCTGTAAATCCTACCGCTTTCACATAATTGTTCTTCACTAACTCAGTTCCTACACGATAATCCGCACAATTCAAATTTGAAAAAACACCATCTGGCATACCTGTATATAGTATTGCTTTGATTATTACTGAAGCTACTAACTCACTAGTTCCAGCATGCATAGGATGACTTTTCACTATCACCGGACATCCTGCCGCAAAAGCACTTGCCGTATCTCCACCCGCTGTAGAGTAGGCAAAAGGGAAATTACTTGCGCCAAAAACGACCACAGGGCCCAATGGAATCAGTTTTTTACGTAAGAAATATTTCGTGTTATTCTCAACTGAAAAAAGCGATTTGTTTTCCTTTAAAAATGTTGCTAAAGACCTCAATTGAAAGAGTGTTCTTGTAAGTTCTGCAATTGCTCTAGGTTCTGGCAGGCCCGACTCAAGGATATATACTTCTATCAATTCATCTCCCAGCAATTCAATTTCGTCTCCAATCGTCTCCAAAAACAAAGCACGTTGATCACAAGTTGTTTTTCTAAACGCATTAAATGCAATCCACGCATTATCTGCAGCCAATTTAACCTCTTCGTCTGTCGCTTCAACAAAATTCCATGAATTAAAGTCATTTAATACTGGACTGAATGTTTTGAAAGTATTCTTTCCATTGGCAACTAAATCATTCCCGATATAATTTTTTCCTGTAATCATTTAATTTCTATGCTTTGAAATCTAAAATACAAATATTGCGGATCTTCTTGGCATTTCGAAGGTTCCAAGTTGATTTCCAAATTAACTATTTGAGACTACTTTATTCAATGATATCATATTTCTACCTATTTTACGGTTCAAAAACTAAACTACATGTCGACGAATAATTTGAAAAAGACCAATCACAGTGCATTAACTACACTCACAACCGTATTCTTCTTTTGGGGGTTTATTGCCGCCGGAAACAGTGTTTTTATTCCATTTTGTAAAAGTTATTTCAACTTAGACCAATTTCAAAGTCAACTTATCGATTTTGCATTTTATGGAGCATATTATTTAGGTGCTTTAGGTCTTTTTGTTTTTGGATCTTCAACCGGTAAAGATTTGGTAGGTTCTTGGGGATACAAAAAAAGTATTGTTTATGGCCTTTTTTTTTCTGCCATTGGAGCCGGAGCAATGATAATCTCTGTTTATCTTAATATGTTCTCTGGAATGCTCTTAGGACTTTTTATTGTTGCATTAGGGTTTTCTTTACAACAGACTTCTGCAAATCCCTTCATGATTGAATTAGGAGATGAAGCGACCGGAAGTTCTCGCATTAACTTAGGTGGAGGGATTAACAGTTTAGGGACGACAATCGGACCGCTAGTTGTTTCACTCGCTTTATTCGGAACGGCGTCAGCGATAAGTGAAGAAATGATCCAATCTCTGAGCCTTTCAAAAGTGATTTTACTCTATGCATGTGTGGGAGGATTATTCATAGGAATAGCTGCTCTATTTGCCTTTTCTAAAAAATTGCCTGCAGGAAAAATTCAAGTCGACACAGCTAATGTCGAAGAAGAAAAAGCAGTAAAAGCAAAACGACTTTTGTTAGTAATTACAGGATTACTTATTGTCTGCTTTGCACCTGTTTTTTATAGCTACAAATCCGGTTTAAATTGGTCAATTGAAGACGCAGAAAAACTTAGAATCATCGGTTGGAGTAGTGGATTAGTTGTAACAATAGCTGGAATTCTTTATGGCTTTTTCAAAGGGAGAAAACTAAAATCCGGTTGGGGAGCAATGCAATATCCGCAATTGACTTTAGGCATGCTCGCTATATTTGTTTATGTTGGAGTGGAAGTTGCCATTGGTTCAAACCTTGGAGAATTATTGAAACAAACCGCATTTGGTTCTCACGAAAGTTCTGAAATTGCACCATTCGTAGCAATGTATTGGGGAAGTTTAATGATTGGTAGATGGGCCGGAGCGATTAATGCCTTCGAACTTAAAAATAGCACCAAACAAATCCTTCGATTCATAGTTCCGCTTATTGCTTTTGGAGTAATATTAGGCTTAACAGCTGCTGCAGGTTACCAGGTAAATGAATTGTACTGGTACATCGTTTGTGTTTTAATTCAAATAGTTGCGTTTTTTGCGACAAATGATAAGCCTGCTTTAACTTTGGGCGTTTTCGGAGGATTGGGAGCAATTGCCACACTAATTGGATTATTCTCGACCGGTTTAATTGCCGTATATGCTTTCTTGAGTGCTGGATTGTTCTGCTCTATCATGTGGCCGTGCATTTTTTCGCTTTCATTAGCTGGATTGGGAAAATACCAAACGCAAGGTTCTGCATTTTTAGTAATGATGATATTAGGAGGTGCAATAATTCCACCATTACAAGGTAAACTATCTGATATGATTGGGATTCAATCGTCATTTATCGTTGGGACAATCTGTTTTGCTTACCTTACTTTCTTCGCGGTATTTATAAGAAGAGTACTGCGTAACCAGGGAGTTGATTTTGAATAGTAGATTGTTTTAATCATCTTCTAATTTCGCTTTCACTTGCGCCATTTTTCCGACCGCACAACCATCGCATTTTGTTTCTTTCGAAAAGAAACGCAGGTAAAACTCACGACCTAAATAGAAGGTTGCAGCAGCTAAAATTAGTATTACGATTATTTCTTGCATTACGATAGGAGTAAATACGTTACGAAAGCACCAAGGTACGCCAAAACTCCCATATATCCCATTTGGATCAATGGCCACTTCCAGCTTTTAGTCTCTCTTTTTACAACGGCTAAAGTTGCCATACATTGCATAGCGAATACGTAAAAAATCATTAAACTGACCCCAGTTGCAAGTGTATAAACTTTGGTGCCATCAGCGCGTTTTGCCGTTCTCATTTTATCCATGAGCGATCGACTAGTTTCGCTATCATCACCAACAGCATAAATAGTAGCCATTGAACCTACAAATACCTCACGAGCAGCAAAAGATGTAATCAATGAAATTCCGATTTTCCAATCGTACCCCAATGGTTTTATAACTGGCTCTATTCCTTTTCCTAAAATTCCTATGTACGAGTTTTCCAATTTGGCTGCCGCTACATTTTGATTGATTTCATTTGAAGACAATCCCAATTCAATTCCTTTTTCTTGAGCTAGAACACCTGCTTTTTCCATGTTTTCTGATGGTCCAAATGTTGCTAATCCCCACAAAACAATTGAAATCGCCAGAATAATTTTCCCAGCATCCCAGACAAAAATCTTTACTTTTTCCCAAACAGTAAGTCCAACGTTTTGCCATTTAGGGAACTTATAAGACGGCATTTCTAACATTAAAAACCCCTTTTCCTTAGTTTTAATGATGAGTTTCAAAATGATTGCAATCAATAATGCACTAAAAGTTCCCAAGGCATATAGTCCAAATAACACCAACCCTTGAACGTTAATAAACCCGAATATTGTAGTGCTCGGAATTACCAAAGCAATCAATAACGTATAAACTGGAATTCGTGCGCTACAACTCATTAATGGAGCCACCATAATTGTTATCATACGCTCCTTCCAATCAGAAATAGTTCTGGCCGACATTACGCCAGGAATTGCACATGCAACACTGGACATTAGCGGAACAACGCTCTTTCCGTTCAATCCAAAGGGACGCATTAAACGGTCCATGATGAAAACAACACGAGATAGGTAACCCGTTTCTTCCAATACAGAAATGAAAAAGAAAAGCAAAGCAATTTGTGGGATAAAAATTACTACACCACCAACTCCAGGAATAATCCCTTGGGTTACTAAATCTGATGCGTATCCTTGAGGCAGAGCCGCGCTCATCCATGCACTTGTAGATGAAAATGTTCCATCAATGAAATCCATTGGAATGGAAGCAAAAACATATACAAATTGAAATACAATCAATAATATGGCAGCAAAAATGATATAGCCAAAAAAGGGATGCACCAAGACATTATCTATTCGACGTGTTTTAGGTGTTATTCGTTCTTTTGTCTGCTCGAATTTAGGTTTTGCCAAGCGTAATTTTCCAAAACGAAATTTCGTTTCTTGTTCCTGCGCTTCTAAATCATCCATTTCCGCTATTGGTGAGTTATGAAGAAAAGTGTCACCCGTTCTCTGCGGCAATTCAGCTAATCCATCAAGAATATCTTGTTTTCCAAATTTCACGCGGGCATTTGAAGCAACAATTTTGGCCTCGGGAAACAACAATTGTAACTCTTCTAGGTTATAAATAATGTTTTTTCGTTTCGCTAGATCGGTCATGTTTAGCACCATCAATGTTGGAAACTGAAGGTCATATATTTGCGAAAAAAGCAATAAATTTCGCTCCAAATTTGCTGCATCTAAAACAATAATAACCGCATCTGGATAATTAACATCGGCTTTGTTTGAAATGCTTTTATAAACGACTTCTTCGTCCTTTGAACGCGGATAAATACTATAGGTTCCAGGAAAATCGATGAGTTCATGCGTTGTATCACCAACGACTATTTTACCTACTTTTTTGTCTACCGTTACGCCAGGAAAATTTCCTACATGCTGGCGAAGGCCCGTAAGCATATTAAAGACCGTACTTTTACCCGTATTCGGATTTCCAAGCAAGGCAAATTTCACGACTGCATAGGGTTTAATGACTCCACTTCCACCATTTGAGCTTCATCTTTTCGCAAGGACAAAACATATCCTTCTACATCAATTGCGATTGGCCCACCGAATGGTGCGCGATACAAAACTTGAATGCGCTTACCTAAGGTCAAACCCATCTCTATCAACTTCACTTTTAGCGAAGACTCCAAGATTTCACGGACAGTAACAAATTCTCCGTTTTTGATATGTGAGAGCGAACTTTTCATTATTTAGAATGATTACAAAGATAGAACTACTTAAGAGAAGTATAAATACCACAAAAAGGGTATTGTGTATCTTAATTCGAACTTAATAAAGGAGCTTTTGCTTCAGACCGACAATCGTTTACAAATGGTTATTATCGGTTTTTTGGGTTCTGTCGCATCTAAGACAAGGAAAAATCAAAAGCTTAGTTTTGTATTAAATCTATGACTATGTTCAAGCATCACTGTCCTGTCAAATGCAGTAACTCCAATTTAATGAATTTGATTTATTTAGGACGGTATTGAAAATACACTTACTTTTGTTTAGCTTATTCCTTTTTTTGTTAAACAAATATGATTATATTTGATCTACGATTAGCCAATATATACGAATCCTGAAATATAGAAAAATCAGTGGCCAATTCCTCTGAAATCATTTAGGATTTAATTATTATTATCTTGGTATTTAAGACGGGCAAGCAAAAAAAACAACTATATGGTTACTATACGACTTTGAACAGAATGAGCACAATTGGAATTATTGGCGCTGGTTTATCCAGTCTTTACGCAGCATGTAAATTATCGCATGCCGGGCATTCTGTTGAAGTATTCGAGAAAAACTCAATGCCTGGAGGACGATCTCAAACGTTTAGTGAGATGGGCTTTCAGTTTGATATGGGGCCATCATGGTATTGGATGCCAGAACTAATAGACAATCTTTTTGAGGAACTGGATGAAAATCGCAACGACTATTTCAAACTAACACGTCTTTCTCCTTCATACAGAGTATTCTGGAACGAATCTACGCCTACTGATATCCCAGTTGAAAAAGACGAATTATTTGAAATTTTTGATAGTTTCGAGAAGTATGGGGCAAAAAAACTAAGTATATTTCTATCAGATGCTAAGTTAAAATATGCCATTTCTGTAAGTGATTTTCTTGAAAATCCGGGATTAAAAATCAATGAGTTATTAAAGCCATCTCTTTTCCGTAAAGCGCTAAAGCTAGATATTCTAAAATCTGTAGAAAAGGATATTTGCAAACGATTCACATCGAAAAAAGCACGCAGCATATTGACCTTTCCGTCCTTATTTCTTGGCGCCATGCCTAATAAAATCCCTGCTCTCTATTCAATGATGAACCATGCTGACCTTTCGCTTGGCACATGGTATCCCGAAAACGGAATGAACTCGCTTGCCAAAGCACTTGAGACAATCGCACTAAAAAACGGAACAACTTTTCACTACAAGTCCCCTGTGGATAGAATATCTGTAGAAAATAATAGTGCCACAGGAATAACTGTAAACGGGGAATTCAAAAGTTTTGATACAATCATTTCTGGAGCAGATTATCATCATACAGAACAATTTCTACTTGAAGAAGAGTTTAGGAAGTATGATGCGAAGTATTGGGGAACGCGAAAAATGGCCCCTAGTTCTCTCATATTCTATTTAGGCATCGATAAAAAAGTGGAGAACTTAATTCATCATAATCTATTCTTTGACGAAGACTTAGGCGTGCATGGAAAAGAAATTTATGAGAATCCTTCTTGGCCTGTGAAGCCTCTGTTTTACGTCTGCTGTCCATCCAAAACAGACCTTGATGTTGCACCTTTGGGCATGGAGAATCTTTTTATACTAATACCAATAGCGCCAGATTTAGAAGATACTGAAGAAATTCGCTCCTACTATTATAAACTTATTCTCAAACGAATCGAAGATCGAACGGGACATTCCATTAAAGAGAACGTGATATATAAACGATCATTCTGTGCGTCAGATTTCAAAACCGAATACAATTCATTTAAAGGAAATGCCTACGGTCTTGCAAACACACTCATGCAAACGGCTAATTTAAAGCCGAAAATCAAATCAAAATTAAAGAACATGTACTACTGCGGACAACTTACTGTGCCAGGTCCGGGGATCCCACCAGCACTCATATCAGGTAAAATTGTTGCCAATCAAATACTAAATAGCATATGAAAATTCTCTTCGACGACTATTCCAGCTGGGCGTCGCGTAAAGTGACAAAATCGTACAGCACCTCTTTTTATATTGGCGTTAAGGCATTGGATAAAAAAATCAGGAACGATGTACATGCAATTTATGGTTTTGTGAGGTTTGCAGATGAAATTGTAGATTCTTTTCATGGATTTGACAAGCATCAATTACTTGAAGAGTTTAAGGACGAAACATATAAATCGATTGACCGTAAAATTTCATTAAATCCAATATTGAATTCATTTCAGGCTACAGTAATCAAGTACGATATAGATCTATCCCTTATCGAGCAGTTTTTCCATAGTATGTCCATGGATCTCGAGCAGGTGAAATATACCAAAGAAAAATATGAGGAATACATCCTTGGATCAGCTGAAGTTGTAGGCCTGATGTGCTTGAAAATTTTTGTCCTTGGTAACGAACAGGAATTCCAAAAACTCAAGCCATTTGCAATGAAACTGGGCTCTTCCTTTCAAAAAATCAATTTTTTACGTGACTTAAAGGATGATTTTCATGAATTGGGGAGAAGTTATTTCCCGAGACTTGAATCTGAGGAGCTATCCAACACTGATAAAGTGAAAATCGAAAAGGAAATTCAAGCTGAATTCGACGAAGCGCTTATAGGTATAAAAATGCTGCACAAAACGTCTCGTTTCGGAGTTTACATTAGCTACCGCTATTATTCAAAATTGCTAAAGAAAATCAAACGTAAAACTGCGGAAGATTTACTTAAGGAACGAATTCGTATAGCTGATAAATCAAAAGTCATAATTTTTGCGAAGTCATATGTGAGAAATTATATTAATCTTCTTTAATTTTAACAAATGGAAAATGTAATTCTCGTCGATGAATTTGATAACTCGCTAGGCGAAATGGAGAAAATGGAGGCACATCGAAAAGGCGAACTTCACCGTGCATTTTCCGTTTTCATCTTTAATGATAACAACGAAATGCTACTGCAACAAAGAGCGGTCAAAAAGTACCATTCAGGGGGGTTATGGTCTAACTCCTGCTGCAGTCACCCAAGAGTAAATGAAGATGTTTTAGAAGCAGGTAAACGAAGGTTAATGGAAGAACTTGGTATAGAGACGGAATTAGAAAAGCAATTTAGTTTCATATACCGTTCGGAATTAGATAACGAGCTAACTGAACATGAACTAGACCACGTCTTATTCGGCCGTTACAATGACCTAGGGAAATTCAATGAAAAAGAGGTTATGAATGTAAAATACGTTAGTCTCGAGGAAATTCAACGAGAATTAATTGAGCGTCCTGAAATATACACCGCCTGGTTTAAGGTTGTATTTGGTCGAACTAAACGTTTAATCGCAGGTTGGAAATAGATGATGATTCAAAACAAATATGACGTCATTATTATTGGTGCTGGATTAGCCGGTATAGCATGTGCTATTAGACTTCGTAAGAAAGGTAAAACCGTTCTTGTCATCGAGAAAAATGAAACTTTTGGAGGGAAGCTTGGAGAACTTCGATGGAAGGAATATCGCTGGGATAAAGGACCATCACTCTTTACTGAACCAAACCTGATTGAAGAACTATTTGAGCTTTGTGATAAAAGCACTTCAGATTATTTCCAATATGAGCAGCAAGACAAATCCTGTTCTTATTACTTTTCAGATTTAGAGAATCTGACGCTCTATCATGAACATAAAAAATTAGATCAGGAACTAAGGAAAGTAGTAGGTAAGAATGATCAAAAAGCATATTATAAATATATTCAGTCTAGCAAAGAGCTCTATGATTTGACGGGTGATTTCTTTATCTCAAATCCAATTCCTAAGGCGACGGACTTATTCAGACCTTCCATACTTAAGCGTTACCCTGCTCTCTTGAAACGCCAAATTCGAAACTCACTTCACCAGCACAATGCCAGAGTATTCGAAGATGATAAGTTGGTCCAATTATTCGATCGATTCGGCACCTACAATGGCTCAAATCCCAATAAAATGAGTGGCCTTTACAGCATGGTATCACATTTGGAATTAGATAACGGAACTTATGCTCCCACAAAAGGTATGCGTTCAATCGTTGAATCGTTGTACAACGTATCGATCGAAATTGGGGTCGAATATGCGTTTAATGAAACCGTTATTGCAACGCAAAAAAATGGTAACTTTACCCTTGATGGATTGCAAAAGTATTATGGAAAGGCCCTAGTTTGTGCAATCGATCATACGCAGTTTTATGAAAAGGTCTTCAAGGACCAGCGGTTTGAAAAAAAATACAAAAAGCGAGAACGGAGCACATCGGGGTTAATACTTTATTGGGCAGTAAACACAACAATTCACCAAATGGGACTACATAATTTATTTTTCGGGCAAGACTATCAGGAAGAATCAGAAGCAATATGGAACAAGAAAGAAAACTATTCAAATCCTTCCATTTACATTAATATTAGTGCAAAAGTGACCCCTACAGATGCTCCTCAACATTGCGAAAATTGGTTCATCATGATCAATACTCCAGCGGGCGTGCCTTCTACCAAGGAATACCGGGAGTTAATAAAGCTGCGCACCATAAAAAGAATAGCAGACAACTTTGGTGTTGACATCTCTGATAATATTCAACACAGCGATTATTGGGACAGTACCGGCATAGAACAAGACACTGGAAGCTTTAAAGGAGCGATCTATGGTGAAAGTTCTAACCATATTTCGTCAGCCCTAAAAAGGCATAAAAACAAAAGTTCTAAATTCGATAACCTATATTTCTGCGGTGGTACAGTTCATCCAGGGGGTGGAATTCCATTGGTGCTTCGCTCTGCAAAAATAGTAGCTCAATATTTTAAATGAAAAGCATCCACACATATAGCATTTTTGGCCTAATACTGTTACATACGGTTGGCATCTCTCTATTTCTTATCAATCCAGAGGCAGCTAATTTGAGTTACATTATTATTGCTGCCTGTGCCCTATTAGTCTATTTAGGACAAGGCGTTCGAACAGTAATCCCACTCGTGATAATTTCTTGTGGTGGATTCATCATTGAATGGACTGGTGTTCACACTGGCACTCTTTTCGGAGACTACAGTTATCAATCAGCTTTAGGCTTCAAAATACTAGGAATACCGCTTGTAATTGGATTAAATTGGTATTGTGTAGTCCTCGCAAGCGTTTCTATTGCAAATTATTTAAAAGTCAACATGCTTCTAAAAGCGTTAATTACAGCTCTATTGTGTACTTTTTTAGACGTATTAATTGAACCAGTTGCCATAAAATTTGGTTTTTGGGATTGGAGTTCAACTGAAATCCCTCTTTATAATTACTTCTGTTGGTTTGTATTCTCATTCATTTTCGCACTTGATACTCTTCGCTACTTCAAACGTCCAAACAAAACAGCTACGGCATTATTTATTACCTGGACAATTTTTTTTACCATCTTAAATTTCATCTAAAATGTTACCCTTTGCACTGATAATATCGTTCCTGATAATGGAGTTTGTAGCTTGGTTGGCCCATAAATATCTTATGCACGGAGTTCTTTGGAAAATCCATAAAGATCACCACCAAACTAGTAATAACTGGTTTGAAAAAAATGATTTTTTCTTCTTAATATTTGCCATTCCCTCTTGGTTGTGCATCATGCTAGGAATGATTTATGGAAATAACTTCAGCATTGGATTCGGCTTTGGGATTGCACTTTATGGATTAATTTATTTCCTTATTCATGACGTATTAATTCATCGAAGATTTAAGTGGTTTGACAAAACCAAAAACCGTTATTTCATTGCAGTTCGGAAGGCACATAAAGTACATCACAAAAATCGATTCAAAGAAGCTGGAGAATGTTTTGGGATGCTAATAGTTCCGCTAAAATACTTCAAACAATGAAGTGGCTTTATTTATTTCTCGACCTCGGCACTTGGTTCTTCCCTTTGGTGTTAAGTTTTGAAAAAAATATACGCTTTATACGTCACTGGAGAAACACCATTCTTGCTTCAGTTATTGTTGGTATTCCCTTTGTCTTGTGGGACATCTACTTTACCAAGCAAGGGATTTGGGCGTTTAATTCACGCTACACGCTAGACTTATTCATCGTTAATCTTCCTGTGGAGGAAATTCTATTCTTCATTACAGTTCCTTTTGCATGTATCTTCATCTATGAATGCTGCAAATTCTATTTAAAGCGGTACACTTTTCATTTACTCAACCCTTTTCTCTTATTCATTACATTCAGCTTTTCGATTTTCTTGATCTTTAATGCGCCTGATGCGCAATATACAGTTTGGGTCCTTATATCTACACTTGTTGTTCTAGGCTGGTGGAGTTTCAATTTAAAACTTCCTTTTATCGGTGTAAGCTTTGCGCTAAGCATTATACCATTCATAATAATTAACGGCGTATTAACAGGTGCCGTCACGGAAGCTCCAATCGTTATATACAACGACCTAGAAAATTCTCAAATGCGCTTATTTTCAATACCGTTTGAGGACCTGCTTTATTCCTTTAGCCTCATCGTTAGTACCATTTTCACTTTTGAATTTTTGAATAACCGCAAATTAATAGTAGATAAACATTCGGATAGCAGAAATAATGCAAAGTAAAATAATTTCAATGATATTCTTTGGTTTGGCAATGAACCATTTATATTGCCAAAACCTTTTATGGTCGCTAAAGAAGACTGATGCAGACGATAGTTACCTTTGTTTCACAATCAAACGAGCCGTTTCACGTGTTTTTTGCTGCAGGATTATGTCTTTATCTGTAGTAACACGTTCAAGCGTTTCTAGGTCGTAATGACGCACTGTAACCAATTCTAACCCTTGATTGTATTTCACCAAATAGGCATCTTCAAAAAGCGATTGGATTTCTTCAATATTCACTTTTTCCTCATCCAATAGAATAGAAAAATTAAGTGCAGAATTTTGCATCAAATTAATCTTCGCATCGGCTTTAGCTAATCGGCTAAAAATATCACTTAAGTTTTTTTCAACGATGAAAGAAAAATCCCTAGGGGTAAAAGAGAAAAGGACTTGGTTCATTTTAAAAATAAACGACGGAACAATATGATCTTCGGAAGTTGAAGACTGAATAATTGTTCCAGATGCATTCGGTTCAAGAAATGATTTAACGTAAAGTGGAATGTTCTTGTTTTGAAGCGGTTTCAATGTTTTAGGATGAATTACAGAGGCTCCGTAATACGAAAGCTCAATTGCTTCTTGAAAAGAAATGCGGTCTAATTTAATGGTATTGTCAAACCATTTTGGATCTGCGTTCAACATTCCCGGAACATCTTTCCAAATCGTAACGCTTTCTGTATCGCAACAAAAGGCCATAATTCCCGCGGTATAGTCCGAACCTTCCCTTCCCAATGTAACAGTTAAACCCTCTGATGTGTGACCTATGAATCCTTGAATCACTTGAACATCGACGTTAGAAAATCTAGGCATAAAGTTCAGCTTGAACAATTCTTCTGTTTTGCTCCAATCAACCTCACCTTCTCTGTATTTATTATCCGTACGAATCAACAAGCGCGCATCCGCCCATGAAGCAGAAATTGCACATTCATTCAGGTAAGCGCTTACAATTTTTGTTGAAATCACTTCCCCTAGTGAAACAATTTGATCGTATTCAAAATTGAAATTGTCTGGAATACGCGCATCGTGCATTATTGAAAGTGACGAGAACTCAGTGGCTAAGTCGGAATAAATTGGGTGATTTACATCTTTAAAAAGTGAAGAAATTATTTCATGATGGAAGTTTTTAAGTTCGGAAACCAATTCATCAAATTTTGATTTTTCTCGGCGACAGAGTGCATCAACTATAAACTCTAGCGCATTGGTTGTTTTTCCCATTGCAGAGACTACAACGCCAATTTTTTCGCCTTTGAAGAGCGACATTATTTCAGCGACATTTCGAACTGCTGCGGCATCTTTCACAGACGCACCACCAAATTTAAAAACCTTCATGAAACTAATTTTGGCAAAAGTATAAATAAAAAATAATTACAAATAAAACAATGGGTTAAAATTTTAACCAACTATTAAGTTAATCGATCTGCTAATATTCTCATTTCAATTACTGGGGAAATTTTTTCGTAAATAATATTGTAAACAGCTTCAACAATAGGCATTTCAATATCAAACTTATTTTTTATCTCCATTACACTTTTAGTAGCGTAATACCCCTCTGCAATCATGTCCATCTCTAATTGCGCCGTTTTTACGGAGTAACCTTTACCAATCATATAACCAAAAGAGCGGTTTCGAGAAAACTTGGAATAGGCCGTAACTAATAAATCTCCCAAATAAGCAGAGGATTTTACGTCACGGTGAATTGGGCTCATTTCATCAATTAAATTCTCAATTTCCTGAATTGCATTGGAAACCAATACTGCTTGAAAGTTATCTCCATATCCTAAACCAGCACAAATTCCAGAAGCAATAGAATAAACATTCTTTAATACCGCAGAAATTTCTGTTCCGAACAAATCATCGGAAATAGTTGTTTTGATGTAACGGCAAGCTAGAAGATCTGCCATTTCTTGAGAAACTTCATCGTCTTGGCAAGCGATTGTTAAATATGACAGTCGTTCCAAAGCCACTTCTTCTGCGTGACATGGACCACAAATAATACCAATATTATCGTAAGGCGTACCAAACGTTTTATGAATAAATCGCGCTGGAATAGCATTGTATTCAGGAATAATTCCTTTTACTGCAGAAAAAACAATCTTATTTTCTAATAGTTCTTTCGGACAATCCTCAAACAATTTCACTAGGAAAGCCGACGGTGTAGCAATGATAACGATATCAGCAGGACGAATAATTTCAATGAGATCCGAACTTACATTGATCTTATTCAAATCAAACTCAACGGATTGCAAATAATTAGGATTATGACGGAATTTTAAAATATGACCAACAGCTCCTTCGTTCCTCATGAACCAGTTCACTGAGTTTAAGTTATTGCAAAGAATTTTAACTAAAGCAGTTGCCCAGCTTCCTCCACCAATAACTGCTATTTTTTTTTGTTGTTCCATTTCAATATCCACTTACAAAGGTATTATTTATTCTTAAATGCAGATAAAATCGGCCGCAATTCAACATAAAAGGCCGTTAATAAATTAACGGCCTTTTATAAATAAAATCGCTTGTCTTAATGCTTAACAATATTGTAAACGCTTGATCCATATTGGCTTTCTACTTGAATATAGTAGATTCCTGTACTGAATTTAGCTACCTCCAATTGATAGGATTCACCAGCAGGAAAATCAATAACCCTCAATATTTTACCTTTAGAATCAGTTAGACGGATAGACGTTAATTCACCTTTCCAGTCAATAGTAACAATATCTGATGCAGGATTTGGATAAATTACAACGCCACCGCCATTTAATTCATTAATTCCTGTGAAATCAATTAATTCACAGTTTGATGTTTCCGAACAACTTCCAATTGTCACAACAACTGCATAATTTCCAATTATAGGCGTAGGCACAAATGTTTGCTGTGTTGCCCCGGGAATAGTCGCATTACCATTATCACAATCTACCCATTGGTATTGTGCGCCACTTTGAGTTGAAACAAGAGAGTTTCCATTATTTGTCACGGTAACATCAATCGCTTGAACATTAACAGTGATAGAGCTACATGCGCTAGGCGTTACACATCCTCCTTCTCCACGTACAAAATATGTAGTAGTGACTATTGGATTTTGTATAAGTGTAGCTCCTGTTCCCACTTGAGTTCCTCCACAAGACCCCGTGTACCAAACCCAATCCGTTGCATCATTTAACGTACCAGTTGCTACTGACAATGTTGTTGTTTCCCCTTCACAAACAGTTGTAGGTCCTCCCAAAGTAGGTATCGTTGGACTTGAACAAGGTGGTGCAGCTCCCAAACATAGCTCTAATGACCATCCGTTTAGAGAACCACCATCTGCATTGGCACCATCAACAATTGTTAACGTCCATGTTCCCAATGCATTTTCACCATTAAAAGAGGCTAAACTTCCAGTCGGCTGATAGGTTCCTCCGCCAACTGGTGGACAAGGTAAAGCACCTGGTGCAGCGGCATCATCAAAATTGACATCAAAATTATCTTCGTTATTACAAATTGCATCCCACAGAACAACTGTTGTACCCAGTGGGCTCTGCAATGAAACTGTTAAGTCATTAATCCAAGTATGAGTTCCTATTAAGTCAATTACATTAAGATCGTTTATTGTTCCTGCCGTTGTAACATTAATTGTTGAAGTTACAGTCGGTGTTCCAGTTGCTGAAATCGCGACTGGAATATCTGTTGACGAAACAATGAAACAAGATCCTGTCGTAAATTCAAACGTAGTAGACCATAATGAAGTTCCACATCCAGTTACCGCTCTTACTCTCCAATAATAAGTAGTTGAACTACCTAAAGTCGAAGAAGTAAATGAATTTGTAGCTAAGCCAGTTGCTTGATCTACAATTGCAGTAAAACCTGCATCGGTCGCAATATCAATTTCATACGTCACACCCGAACCAATTGCTGTATTCCATGCGAAATTCGTTGGTACAGCAACTCCTGTTGCAGTATTTGCAGGGGCCGTTTGATTTAATGCGGACGGAGTTCCACTTGCAATGTTTAATGTCACATCTAACGTTTTTGTGCCGGATGTACTTACACCTGTGATTGTTAGAGTATAAGACCCTAGAGCCGCAGACCCCGTGTTAGAAATTATTAATTGTGATGATCCTACAGGTGTTACTGGATTAGTAGTAAAACTTGAAGTGGCACCAGCTGGCACACCAGATACTGATAATGTAACTGGATCAGTGTATCCACCAATTTGCCCCACTTGTAGATCAAATGTCGCATCAGCAGGCTGACAAATACTAACTGTTGAACTTGTTGCTATTAATGTGTAATCAAAAGTCGCAGAAGTAATTGTGAAGTTATTGTTCGAAATATCAAAGAAGGTTCCTGTTGAAGAAATAACCATAACACGAGCTGTTGTTGTTGCCGTATTGGGAACCGTTACTGCTTGAGAGCCATCATTTGGAACTCCCGAAGCTAATACCGTTGGATAAGTTGCTCCACCATCTATAGATAATAATATATCAACTGAAGTACAAGACACGGGTGCGTTATTTGTATTAGCAACATCCCAGGTAACCGTCTCAGAAGTCGCTCCAGCCCAAACAATACCTGTTGCGGAAGGATAACTTACAATGAAAGGTCCTGACCCAGCGTCTGTAGTTAATGTTACATCGTCATGATCATTACAACCACCACCGATTGAGTTATCTCTAATTGTAACTCTAAAATTCATTGTTCTCGTTACAGATGGAACCACTTCCCATGTAAATGGTCCTCCAGCTGCTAAATCAATTAAATTAGGAAAATATCTTGTTGGCTCAGGTACTGAAGAGTTACTTCTAAAATTTGGACCAGTAGCAGATGTTGCAACCGGTGGTTGGGTGCTAACATTGTTGTTCATTTGTTCCCAATTATATGAAATTGGATCTCCATCTGCATCTGTTGCTATTGCTGTTAAAGCAAATGGCGTACTTGCTGGAACCGTAATATTTCCATTTGTCGAAACTAAAACTGGTGCTGAATTCGACAGTGGTGTTAATACTTCACACGTATGACCTGCACTTAAAATTTCAATTCCAATTTCCTCTAAACTGATACCATGAAAATGGTCATCACTATTATTCTGCACATTAGGTGCACAAATTCCAGCATAACCCATAATTGTGGAAGCACTTCCAGGTTCCATTGCTGTTGCATTATTTCTATTACAGTTATTATTTTGAGTGTGATTGGCACCAAATTGGTGGCCCATTTCATGTGCCACGTAATCTATGTCAAAAGCATCTCCAATTGGGGCACCACTTCCTGTAACCCCTCTCGCTTTGTTTCCATTGCTACAGACTACACCCAATCCTGCAAGTCCACCTGAATTAGTTCCAAATACATGACCAATATCGTAGTTTCCACTTCCAATTAAGCCATCCACATTGGTCTGATTTTGATTAATCATAGTACCCGGTGTACCGTTTGTATATGGATCAGATCCCGCATTCGTGTAAATAATTAAGTTATTGTTTCCAACAATGATCATTCGAATAGCCATGTCTTTTTCGAAAACACCGTTTACACGATTCATAGTAGTAACTTGTGCACTTTGCGCCAAAGCAACCGTTCCTCCATGAAACTGACTGTACTCACCTGTTGCGGCAAGAGCAAGTCTGTAAGTTCTTAATTCACATGTACCAAAACTTTTAACAATTCCAGAAGTTGGTGATTTCATATTTGTTAAACCTTCAATCTCACTATTAAATCCACATTCTTTTGATTTACTCGTAATGAAATCTGACTTATTGTAAACGATGTAATAGTCTTTGTTTCCACTCACTAAAGGATCAATAAAGATTGTACTTGCACCATCTTTCATAATCATTACATGCAACCCTTGATCTGTAATATCCCATTTTATAGTTTCTTTCCCATCTGCACTTTTTGCGTTGAAGGTTTTAATATTTGGAAACTTTGCAGCTAAAGCTGGTTCCATCATCTCATATTCTACTGTATTATAAACATGAAATGTTCCGTCTGGATGCGGAAATTGGATTTGCGCTTGAAATCCATTTTCTAAATCATTTTCTTTCGCAACACCTTGTAATTCCAACTTAATTGATTCGACATCAATTTGAAAAACTTTAAAGGATTTTGCTTGAATCTGAGGTGGGCCGATAAAGCTTGCTACTGAATTGTCAATTTCCTGGTTAGAATAATTTATCTTTTTAAAAGATTGTGAATTACCCAAAAAGGAAACGCACATAAAAACAGATAAAATACTGATAGATATTAGTTTAATCATTATTAATAGTTTTAGTTTTTTTAAAAATACTGCTTTTTTCAAATCTTCTGCCTAAACACGACCCTTAATAATTTCTGCATACTTGAAATGCTGATAAAAATCATATTCTTAAGAAAGGTACATCATATTATATCTTCCGTTAATCTCGCAACTTTGTTTTAACCAATAAAAAAAAGAAAAATGGAAAATCAAATACATCCAAAGACAATGGTTGAATCTCTAGAATTCAATCGTTTCGGAATAATTTCAATCGTTCTATTAATCGTAGGTTGCCTAGGAGGTTTAACCGTTGGATATGGCGCAGTGAATGCCGTTTGGTCATTGACATTAATCGTAATTCCAACAATGGTTACCTTATCTCTACTTATAGCTGTTTCTCCAATGAAGTATATTATAACAGCAGCAATCACAACAGTAATCATTGATTTATTAATGTTAGTTTATTTATCCTTCTAGAAAAGGAATTTCAATCTTGAACGCTGTTCCTGAACCTTCTGACGATTCAAAAATGATTGTGCCGTTGTGATTTTCAATAATTTGTTTTACCATCGCAAGACCTAATCCTGTGCCATTACTTTTTGTTGTAAAATACGGCACGAAAATTTTGTGTTGTTTCTCTTCTGCAATTCCAATTCCGTTGTCTTCTATTGATATTCGTGCTTTCCCATTTGTCTTTTCGATACTTATTACAATCTTTCCTACTCTTTCAGTTGGAATAGCTTGAAGGGCATTTTTAATAAGGTTATTAAATACACGGACAAACTGATCTTTATCACCATTGATGAAAAGCTCCTTCAATTCAGTTTCAATTGAAATTTTAGAACCGTCTACTTCTGTAAAAAGCTCTTTTACTCCACTAATTAAATTCAAAAGTTCAACTTTCTCCTCATTTGGATTAGGCATTTTGGCAAAGGTTGAAAATTCATTGGCAATTTTCGTCAAGGCATCAATTTGTTCAATGATTGAGTTAGCAACTCGCTTTAGTTTTTCTTCGCTATTTGGATCATTTGGATTGTACGAACGAAGAAGTTGTTGAACACTTAATTTCATTGGGGTAAGTGGGTTTTTAATTTCATGCGCCACTTGTTTTGCCATTTCCCTCCACGCCATTTCTCGCTCATTCTTCGCTAATTGTTGCGCTGCAAACTCTAATTCCGCGAGTTTTTTGTTGTAATCTTTTACCAGGGCACCAATTTCATCTTCCTTTTCGTAATGAATTTGTTCGTTGTGTTTACCAAATTTGACTTTAGAAAAGCTAGTTTGTAATATTCTCAATGGAGCTGTCAACCAGTTCGAAATGAAAATTGCCAAGATTATAGAAATCGCGAGCAACAATATAAACACGTTAATAATCGCAACTAAGAACTTTTGAATTTGATTTTCGAACTCGCGCTGCTGTCCAAAATGTTGCAGGTTTATATAGCCCAACAATTTATTTTTGGAATTATAAATTGGCTGATACGCCGACGAGTAGTTCAATTCTCCTATTTTTTCAGTTTGAATGAACTCACTTTGTTTAAAGTACTTCACATTTTTAAATGCAATTGGATTCATCTGTTCACTCAATAATCCAACATTAAATACTTTAGGTCTCGAAGAGGCCAATAAATAGCCATCTGCATCGTACATATTGATATCTGTGAAAAACACTTTTGCATAATTCTGAAGCATCAACTGCATTGAATTACCGTTTTCCACAATCGATAATTTATCAACATGGTTCATTTTGGATTTTAATTGGATTTCAACTGAGTTCAATTTTTCTCGAATCACATCGTCCGTAAACTCATTGTACTGATTACTCACAAATATTCCACTTCCCCATCCAAATGCAAGCAATGAGATAAATACCAGCGAAATAAATACAACTTGAATTTTAAGCGCAAGCGTTAATGTAGAACTAAATCCCTTGGTTGAGTTCAGTCTAAAAACCAATGGAAGAAGCAATAGACCATAAAAGGTAAAGAGGTAAGAAAAGGAAGTGATAAAATCTAAAAAAGTGCTTTTTTTAACTGAAAGAACCACACTATTATTGTCTGACTTTTTAAGTACAAAGTGATTGTATTCGCGGTAATCAAAATAGCCTCTTTCAACAACACGACTTGGGATCATTACATTGTCAAACGATGGGTACTTAAAACTACCGTACTTCGTAGTCAAACGACCGCTGTGATACTTTCCTATGGAATACGACTCCAGTGACTCTAACACATTCGCTTTTGCGGAAATAAGCAAACGTGGGAATCCAATTTCTTCAGGTATTTTTTTTGATTTTAAAGTACAAAACAAAATGGCTGGTACAGAATCTTTACTATAAATCTCTTGTCGAATAATATAGCTGTATTGTTTTGTATAATCATTAATGAAGTAAATACTTGAATCAATTTCAGACATTTTTCCAGAAACTTCAATTATTTTTTGAAGGTCGTCAAACAAGTCTGAGTTTTCATTCCGTTTATCGATCATAGGAATGTGATCCTTGTTAAATAAATTGAAACTCAATTCATAGCGTTCCCAAAACCCATTGAATATTCTTCGTTCTATTCCCTCTTGGAAATCTGCAATACTCATGAACTGAGGAGAGTCAATATACCGTCGAATAAAATTATCTTCTTTCAATGATTCGACAATTGAAGAGTATTCAACTTCGGCAACAATACTTCGTTCAGTCGTTAACTGATTTGCAAATAACTCTCGTTCACCTTTTTCCTTTCGTTCATTCAGAGTGCTAAAGTTTTGCGCCATAACAATGGAAAACAGAAGCAGTAAAACTAATCCTGTTCCCATCTGATTAGATTTCACATGACGGTATACCAAATAAAGTACTAACTCGTAAAAAACAATTGGAAAAAGTGCTGCTAAAAATAGCTGATAGCCATAATTTATTTCATAAAAGAAGAAGCTACAACTTACAATGAAGCTAACGACGGCTAATTGTGCTCCAGTAATTTCCTGACGTTTACATGCGTTTACAACTTCTTTTACAAAATGGAAATATGCATAAAAGAACACCCCCAAACTAGCAATTGATAGTATGGAAAAAATATCAAGTGAAAATAATTTATCAATGTATAGGGGAATCGAAGAATCTTCAATTAATCCGCGTGTTACATATAAAAACAAAAACCATAATGAGAATGAACCGATGAAGACAATTCCGATTAGGTATTTGTTGAGCTTACCAATTGTAAAACGCTTTATATTTTGAGTACAATAATGAAGTAAATAAACCAAGAGTACAATATTCAATAAATACTCGAAAAAATTGGGCGACCATTTATTTGTTCCGTATAGACTTGAATCAAAACCAATTGTCCCGTGTAGAAATCCAAACCAACTGAATTGCAGCGATGCGATGCGCAATCCAACGATTAAAAGAGGGATAATCCAACGGTGTTTTGAAAGTCTCACCGACCATTTCGTTAGCCAAGCCAACCAAAGAATTAGAGATGTTAATAGTGATAGCATTAACAAAATTGAAGCCGTCCAACTTGCCGTTTGATATTCATTTGGATGAAGTGAAAAAACAAACCTCTTGTCCTTATCAAAGATAGGATAGCCACTATCTTGCTCTAAGGAAATAGACCCAGTAAAAGGGAGAAATAGTTCTGGGACAAAATCATTAACCAATTCATTGTTTACGTATGAGTAATCTCGTTTAATTAAAAATGACCCGCAAATAACATAATCTCCAACCTCTTTTGTTTTCGCGTAATACCAACCGCTTTGCAAGTGCAACAAACCCTCTGAAGGAAAATGAATATCGGCAAATCGTATAATTGGCAATTGATTCGTGTTCCATAAAACCAAGGAATCGTTGCTATATACGTGAATATTAATAGGATTGTCTTTTTTAACTTTTCTCCACTGGGCGCCAATTTTTTTACGCAACATCCCCTCTTCTTGGTATCTAAGGGTGTTGTCCAATGCCTTTTCAAGTTCAATAAATTGCGCTTTAAAGTTTTGAACGTCTTTACTGTAATTTTTTGAGAAGATTTGCTGGAAAAAAAAGACAACTAAAATACTGCTTAATAAAGCGAGAAGTAAAAGATAATATTTCTTTAGGCCTTTGATCACATTGTTTTTTCTACTTGCATTCTTGAAGAAAGTTCTTTTGATAAACGTTCAAAATCTATTTCAGAGTTAGAATCATTTCTAAAGATAAAATCCGCTTTGCTTTCGTAAGGTAACAAATAATTTTTGTAGCACGGAGCAACATGATTGTCCCATTGATAAAGGATGTCTTCTCGAGAATAACCTCTTGTTTCTTGATCACGGTATAACCTTCTGTCCAACTGAATTTTTGGATCTACATCTACAAAAATGCTAAAGTCCAATAAATCACGAACCCCTTCGTAATGAAAAAGAAATAATCCTTCCACGATAATTAATTCGGATGGATCTAATGTAATGAGTACGTGTTTGTCTGGAGGAGAATTAAAATGATATTCTTTAACAATAACCTGATCACCGTTTTTCAAACGAAGTAAATCATCCGTCAACTTTTGCTCATCCAGCGCACTTGGAAGATCAAAATTGTATTGTCCGTTGTCATCTATTTGCTGTTTTTCTATTGGATAATAATAATTATCCATTGAAAAAATACTTGGCTTAACATCTCCAAACTTAGCGTACAATCGCTTTAATAAAGTTGTTTTACCAGACCCACTTCCTCCACAAATACCAATAATCATTTTCCCGTAAATTCAAATTCAACTGCTCCTTCTTTTCCGAGTTGACTTGTATTAAATGTCAGCCAACCAGTTGGTAAAATTACGTTAAATTCTTCTTTTTCCTTACGTTCAAAGACACTACTTGGATTAAAAATGGTTCTTTCGGTAAAATCATTGTGTGCAGTTTCCTTTTGCGGCGCGAATGAAATTAAACTTACTTTATTGTATCCGTTGTGTTCTAAGTGGTAGCCAACACCCTCATTCATGGGGTATACACCTAACTTCAGGTTCTTCTTTTCAATAAAGTAATTGAGGTTTATTCGGTTAATGTCAACCCACTTATTATCCACCAATTTAAACAAGGTAATTTCAGCTCCCGTTTCAGACTTTCGTTGTCCACCTACCAAGTAAAATTGATTGTTGATATATGCTAAGAGTCCCCTCTCAACTGAATATCGTTCATTCAAGTAATACTTCCCTGTTGTTCCAAATCCAATGTTTTCAATAGGAATTAGGTCCTTTGGGCCATTTATAAAGTGTCCTTTTAGGTCTTTTCCTTTTGAAGTATATTCTTTTACACTCCAACCCGAATTTTTATTTTGATAATCTCTCGCTGCGAAACAGATTTGGTCATCAGTAAATCCAACATATTCCCAATTACCAATATGTTCCTCTTTCATATTAGCCTCTGGAACGGAACCTAAAACTACTGGATAACACAAGAAGTTATGATGCGTGATAAACGTTGCAATGTCAACAATTCCTTTACTTCCTTTATCATGATATCTAAAATGATGCACCAATGCCTTATCAGTAACTACACAGTTAATCAATTCCAAATCGTTGTAATCTGAAACACCTATACTCTTTACAGCCGATGAGATTGACACTGAAGTTGACTTAATATTACCCGCTGAATTTAGCTGATTGAAATAGACCTTTCCTCCATCCAATTGCAAATTATCCAAAAAGTAAACATAGCGTGCGTTTTCGCTTGAGATGTAATAATATTTTTCATGTTTCGGGATAAATTTTTGATCCCAAACACTTTTTAATTCACTATTTGCGAGTGTAAGATTTACTTGTTTTGTGTTCGGGTCCGAATTCATCAAAATAGAGCCCATTCCCTTCCATTCAATTATATCTTCATAAGGACGAGTGCCTGCTGGAACTTCAAAAACTTGACTAAAACCTAAGAAATTAATGGCTGATAGTGCAAAAAGAGCTGCTTTTTTCATGTATTTGTTGTATTTTGTAGACCTAAAACTAAATAATTATCGTGCTAAAATATCAAGATATGAATTCAATCACAAATACCTTGAAACAAATAAAATTATTTCGTTTCACTCTAATTTTCTCAACCTTTCTAGTATTAACGTCGTTTTTATGCTTAGAAGGCAGCAATGAGTTGAAGTTCGGGAAAAAAATTCCACTAACAGATAAACAACTTAAAAACATTGACAATTCATTGCTTTCTTTAAATGATTTGAAAAAAGAAAATGGGTTAATTATCGTTTTTTCATGCAATACTTGTCCATTTGTGGTGGGAAATGAAGATTTTGCTGGATGGGAAAATCAGTACAATGACTTATATCAAAAGGCGGAAGAAAAAGGCCTCGGATTAGTTTTGATTAATTCAAATGAGGCAAAACGAGATGGTGACGACTCACTTGATGAAATGAAATTACACGCAAGAAAGGCAGGTTATAAAATGCCCTACCTAGTTGATGAAAACTCTGAACTTGCCGATGCATATGGAGCGAAAACTACGCCTCATGTTTTTGTGGTAAACAATGAAAATGAATTGGTATATAGAGGAAGTATTGACAATTTATGGGATACGAAGCGCACAGAATTAGAACCTTATCTTTATAACGTTATGAATCATTTAGGGGATAAAACCGAATTAAAAAACAACGATACTCCTCCAAGAGGGTGCAGTATTAAACGAATGAAAAATTAACATTGCTTGTCATTCTGCAGAAATAAATTAATTTTAATCCTATATGAAAAGAAAACTAATTATAGTTTGCTCCTTATTACTTTTAGGAGCAAATTCGTTTGCGCAACAAGGCGACGGAGGACTTCCTCGAGGTTCAGAATTGAAAGCATCAATTGAGGCAAGAACATTTGCAGCGCCCAATGTTGATTTACTGCGAATAGAAGACGCGATTGTTGATGAGAACAAAACGGGACCGTGGCGATTTGGCTACAACAATACTACAAATCTTAACATGTCAAACTCAGGAACATGGACAGTTCTGCAAAATGGAGGTAAAGTTTGGCAATTAAAACTGGTGTGTCAAAACGCATTAACAGTGAATTTAACATTAGACAACGTTGTTATCCCTGAAGGCAATGAATTGTATGTTTACAATGAAAATAAAGACTTTATCTTAGGAAAATTTACGTCTTATCACTTATCGAATGGAGAGCTTGGCACAGAGTTAGTCCCAGGGAACACTGCAATCATTGAGTATTACGTTGCTCCAAAAAATAAAGACCTAATTGCTCAATTGAACATTAACACTGTCACTCACGGATATAGAACTGCAACTGAATTTCAGGAGAAAGCATTCGGAAACTCTGGAGGATGTAATATGAATGCAAACTGTTCAGATGCCAATCCATGGGATTTACAAAGGCGTTCTGCGATTATGCTAGTATCAGGAAGCAATGGTTTTTGCTCTGCCGCATTAATCAACAATACTTTAAACGATGGAAAACCGTATGTTCTAACTGCAAATCACTGCTACAGCAATCCAACATCTTGGATTTTTCGTTTCAATTGGCAAATTAGTCCAGAGAACATGAATCAATCAAATTGTAGTCAAAACCCTGGTGGAAACCCAACATTTACGTCGTTATCGGGAGGTGTTTTACGCGCAAGGCGCACACCTTCAGACTTTTGTCTTGTTGAAATTACAGCAGGGTTAATTGCTGGTACGGTGCCTAATTCTTATGGCTCATATTTCGCGGGTTGGGACAATTCAGATAGCATTCCAACATCCGCAGTTTGTTTCCATTTTCCTTCAGGAGATATTAAAAAGGCCGCATTCGATGACGCACCTCTAGTTTCAGGAAACGGAATGTTTTCTTCTGAAAACGATAGTCAATGGGAAGTAGAATGGGATAGAAACACAACAACTGAGGGTGGGTCTTCTGGTTCTCCATTGTTTGATCAAAACGGAAGAATTATTGGACAATTATGGGGAGGAGGAGCGTCTTGCTCTAATCTAAGTGCACCAGATTTTTATGGAAAAGTTTCTTATTCATGGAATCCAAGTGGAAGTAATTCTACAAACCAACTTAAATTTTGGCTGGATCCAAACGATGACGGTTTAACTGTATTAGATGGATTCAATCCTACAGCAAGTCTTAAAGAAAACCAACTGTTAGATTTTAAATTGTATCCAAATCCTAGTAATGGAACTTTTACAATTGAGTTACCTCAAGAATACACATTAAATTCTGATATTATTGTTTTAGATCTAGCTGGAAGAACGCTTCATTCAGCAGTATATTCGAGTAAGTCATTTGATTTAGACCTTTCTAATCTTTCTAGTGGAAATTACATATTGAAGATTGTAAATAACGAAAAAGTCATTACCAAAAATATTTCAATACAACACAATTAATGCCGTATAATCATTTTAAAGCCATTCAACCAACGTTGAATGGCTTTTTTACTTCCCCGGTTAAGGTAGTAAAAGAATGCTTTAAAAGCTCCAATAATTGGGAATGTCCCATCAATCATTCACCCTATATTTTACCACAAATCTTTCATAGTGTGAAAATCGTAACGATAAATTACTTTACTTTGCTTCAAATAATTACGACTATGAAAACAATTCTACTTTCAATTACAATGATGTCTTTTTTGGCTAGTGCGCAAATTGGATATACAGTTACTGTTACAAAATTAATGGCCACAGCAGACGACTGTGACGGTGGCGGGTTTTGTTTACTAGCTCCGCAAGATCCTGTTTTTAATGTTTGGGTGACAGATGCACAAGCCAATGAAAACACAAATTGCTGGGCATTCAATGGCGATAATGCTATGGATTATGGAGTTTGGAATGACATTGCGGATTATGAATTGGCAAACGAAAGCTACGTGAATACCAACTACATTTCATTTGATATGGGAGCTTTTGAAAGCGACGCTTTATCAACAGATATTTCTTGTTTTGCGGGTGGTTTAGACGACAACGTATTTGATCGCGCATTTAATAAATTAATCACTACCGCTTCAATGCCAATGAATGCAGTCTATACTGATACATTAGTTGTTGGGGGAATCTACAATATGGTTATTGATATCATTTGGCATGATTACGCCAGTATCGATGAAAACCCAAATGAATTGGCAGTTGCAATTTCACCAAATCCAAGTAATGGTGTTTTTAAAATTAACTTAACTGACCTTTTAGAAAATGAATTTGAAGTATCCGTTTATGACCTAGCTGGAAATGCTATTTTGACTGATATGGTGAATGGAAATCAATCAACAATCGACTTAACTAATCAAAAGACAGGTATTTATTTTGTGAAAATCATTTCCAACAATAGAAGCGTTACCAAACGAATTCAAGTACAACATTAAGATTAAACATTAAAAAAGGCGAGCATAAATGCTCGCCTTTTTTAATGTTTAATATTTTACAAATATATTCTTTGGTTCAGTAAAGAAACGCAGTGCTTCCCAGCCTCCTTCTCTTCCCACTCCAGAAGCTTTTACACCTCCAAAAGGAGTTCTTAAATCGCGAACTAACCAGGAATTAATCCAAACGATTCCTGCGTCTATCTCATTTGCCATACGGTGCGCTCTTTGTAGATTAGAAGTCCATAAAGTGGCACTTAACCCATATTGTGTAGAGTTTGCCATCATCAATACTTCTTCTTCTGTATCAAAAGGAGTCATTGTTACCACAGGTCCAAATATTTCTTCTTGGTTGGTACGACAATCAAACGCCAAGCCTTCAATCACTGTAGGACGCAAATAGTATCCATTTTCATAAGGCGCATCCATTATAACACGTTCACCACCGGTTAAAACAGTTCCTCCTTCTTCCTTCGCCAATTTGACATAAGAAAGTACTTTTTCCATGTGTGACTTAGAAACTACGGCTCCTAACTTCGCATTTGCATTTGATGGATGCGCAACAACCGTTTTAGACACTTTTTCTACAAATTCATTTTTGAATTTATCATAAATAGAACGTTCCACGAATATTCTCGATCCACACAAACAAATTTGTCCTTGATTGGCAAAAGACGAACGCAACGTTGTACTCATCATTTCTTTGAAATCGCAATCTGCGAATATGATATTTGGATTTTTTCCTCCTAATTCCAATGACAATTTCTTAAACATCGGAGCTGCAGTTCGAGCTATATATTCTCCTGTTTTTGTTCCACCAGTAAATGAAATTGCTTTGATTTTCGGGTGTTTTACAATCGCATCTCCTACCCTTCCACCTTCACCGTGCAAGATATTTAAAACTCCAGCAGGCATTCCAGATTCCTGAGCAACTTTTCCAAGTAAATAAGCTGTATACGGTGTAATTTCCGATGGCTTAGCAATAACGCAATTTCCTGCAGCCAATGCCGGTGCTATTTTCCATGAAAACAAATACAAAGGCAAGTTCCAAGGTGAAATGCAACCAACAATTCCCAGTGGTTTACGAATAGTATAATTCACTCCAACACCCTCCATATTGTGCGATTCCGAAGCATAATGTAAAATTGCTGTTGCAAAAAAATGAAAGTTAGAAACTGCTCTCGGAATATCAACATGAGCGGCTAACGAAACTGGTTTTCCATTATCTCGAGATTCAGCTTGCACAAATTCATTCATCCGTGCTTCAATTCCCTCAGATAATTTTACCAAAATAGCACTTCTTTCCTTAATGCTCATTTCAGACCAAATTGGAAATGCTTTTTCAGATGCTTTCACAGCTAATTCAACATCATCCGCATCTGAATTAGGAATTAAACTGTATACTTTACCAGAAGCTGGTTCGTAATTGTCAAGGTAATCCCCCTTTAAAGGCGCGCAATATGAACCATCGATGAAGTTTTGAAGTTTTTCCATAGTACAAAAATACAGATTTCTATTTTTAGTTAAACGAAGAACCCAGCGATATAAAATAAATTACTCATCATAATCCTTTTTTATCCAATTGAGTCTTCTAATTTTGTGGCTTCAAAACGTCAATGGTGTTTTTAAAATATGGGGTTTCAATCGCAGTTCATAAAATGGAAAAATAAACTCTATGATTTTGGTAGAACTGTTAACGAGCGCTCAAAAAATAATAAGTTAAAAAGAGCGACTTTAAATTCTTTACCTTTTTGGATAGCATCAGTTGCCGCTGGATTATTAGCTGTATTCTATTCCGAAATTTTTCACTTAGCAGAAACACTTTTAAATGACATCGACTTGCGTCACAATCCCTGGGTATTCGTTTTTACTCCTCTCGCATTTGTAATTTCTTGGTTCCTTATTTATCGTTTTTCAAAATCCGCTTCAGGAAGTGGAATTCCGCAATTGATGGTTGCCATTGACTTTGCAAATCAGAAAAAACACAAAAACATCATCAATAGGCTTTTAAGCGTTCGAGTTATTATTGTGAAAATATTGAGCAGTACTGTTTTACTTTTTGGTGGTGGAGCAATTGGTAGAGAAGGTCCAACAATTCAAGTAGCAGGCTCCGTTTTTAACTCTATTAATAATATAATCCCAAGCTATTGGCCAAAAATAAGTCATAAGTTAATGCTTATTTCTGGAGGTGCAGCTGGACTTGCAGCAGCTTTTAACACACCACTCGGAGGAATTGTATTCGCGATTGAAGAACTTGGTAAGTCCTACTTAAATTCAATTAGAAATCACTTGTTTGTTGCGATTATCATTGCTGGAATTACTTCTAAATTGTTGCTCGGTTCATACCTTTACCTAGGCTCGGCAGATGTTCCAGAAATGAAATTCATGGGTTTCTTTTATGTCTTACTCACGGCAGCTGCAGCAGGTGGATTTGGTTATCTTTTTTCTAAAATAATTATTTCATTTGTTCGATTAAAGCAAAAATTTAATTCTTTTCTTAAGAACCTTATTTGGGTATTGGTGGTTGGATTTCTATTTGCTTTACTTGTTTACAATGCCGGTAATCAAGCTGTTGGTTCGGGAAAAGGAATAATCTCCAATCTTTTGTTTGACCACCGTTTTATAATGGACTGGTTTGCATTTCCCGCGCGCTTTTTAGGAACGATTCTTTCCTATATTTCTGGTGCAGCAGGCGGTGTTTTTGCTCCATCTCTAGCAATCGGTGCGACAATAGGTGAAAGCATTGTGATGATTCTTAATATTGAAGAGTTCAAAAACCTCATCATTGTGGTTGGAATGATTGCATTTATGGCCGGCGTAACGCATTCTCCTTTTACATCCTTTATTCTAGTACTAGAAATGACGAATGCGCAGAACTCTATTTTCCCAATGATGATGGCCTCAATTATTGGCTACGCAATTTCTAGAGGATTCAGTAAACGCTCTTTGTACGAAAACCTATCAGCGAACTATATGAAGCAGGCAGAAAAATGGGAGAATAAACCCGTCAAATAAGTTTGACCTTCCGCAACCAACGATGAATTGGCTTGTAAAACGACAAGGGAAGAAGACAGCCGATGCCACCGCCAATCGTGTTTACAATTACATCACCAAAGGACATAAAACGCCCTGGGACAAAATGTTGCATTACGTCTACCAAGCACCCTAAAAATAAAGCTGCAATAACTCCAATTCGAATTTATTTTATGGAAGGCAATTGAATTAAACCAATGTTCAATATCAAACAACTATAAGGAATAAAATGACTGATTTTCTCATTCCCAAAGGTTAAGAATTCTGTTGGAGTTAGACTTAAGTAAAGGATTCCTAAAGTGATTATTAATAAGGATACTTTTAGCATTATACCAGCAAATATTTTACGAGTTCTTCGCTAAAACGAACCATATTTTTCATTTCACCTGTGTTAGCAATGCGGAGTGATTTAAAAATAATCAAGGAGGATCCATTGCTTTCTATGTGATATACCTCTTCCGTTTCTAAGAAGCCGACTAAGCTAGGATTAAACAGTTTGCGAATCGCATCCTCATTCTCCCCAGTCAATCTTAGGTTATTAGAAAAAACTGGGTTTTCATTGAAGTCAATGTCCTCAGCTGTTTTCAGCGACAATACACGGTCAAAGATTTTGTCAAAGATACCTTCCTGTTCTACCGTAAAGGATGGAATTTCTTTATGAAGATGCAGTAATTGAACTGTCGTTCTATAAACTTCTTTTGAAAGCATTGCTCCCTCGTCAAAAATGATGTCGCTCATTTCCCAATCTACACCGCAATCGACAAATTCACCGCCGATAATATTTGTTTTTTTCTCGAGTGGCCTAGACTGAAAAAAGTCAAATTCTAGCAATTCACTTGATTCAACCTGTTCCTCCCGCGTAAACAACCATCCATTGTCCACCGCAATTGTCTTGATACGTTGCTGACGAGGTGATGCTTTTTGATAGTTCGGTACAATCAAACTTTTCAAAGCTAAATTATGATTCGAAGCAGAAATATGCTGCGTAAGTCCGATAATTTGCACTTTTCCACCTGTTAACCGATGTGCCCTTCTAAAATCCAAAAGCTTCTCCTGAAAAGTAAGATCAACTAATCGTGTTTTTGATAAATCAACTTTTAAATTCGAACCCGCTGGAATTTTTTCTAAGATTCCAATTAAACGTAACATTGACAAGAAATTGGCAATCCCTTTAACTTTTAGCGTATATGTGCCGTCTTTGTTTTCTTTGAATTTTGTTCCAGGGTTCAAAATCATTTGTATAAACTGAGGAATTGAAACTCTAGAAATAAGTAAATGAGCGATTAAGGTAATTGCCATTCCGCCCAGCAGACCGATTAGAGGGTCTCTATACAATGTTATCACGATTGTAGTAATAAAGAATATAGTTTGCTCTAACCCTTGGTCGTATATTTCTCTAAACAACCTAGGTGAAGCAAGTTTAACTCCTGTGATAACCAATACCGCTGCTAGAGCCGCTTTTGGAAATAATTGAATAACCGGAGTTAAGAGCAGGACAAATAATAAAATGAACAACCCATGATACAAATTTGACCATTTCGTTTTTGCATGATTATGCACATTCACCGTACTTCTAACAATTACAGTAATAATTGGAAGTCCCCCTACAGCGCCAGAGATAATACTACTCAACCCTACACCAACCAAATCGCGGTTCATATTTGTTTTTCGCTTGTATGGATCCAATTTATCTACAGCTTTAGTTCCCGCCAATGTTATTACAGTCGACAATAGGTTGATTGAAATAACGGCCATCCAAAAAGTGCCGGTAAAAATTTTAGAGAAATCTGGAAAAACAAAGCCCTCGGTCCAATTACTTGGAATATCTATTAAATAATTCTCAGGTGATTTAAAGACTTTTCCGAAAACTGCGACTTCATGTACTTGCAAGTAATTGTAAAGCAAAACGATAGGCACAGCGATGGCTAACACCCATACTGGCGCGGGAATAAAATGAAATACTTTATAACTAATTCGTGCATGAAACAACAAAAGAATAATTCCAATCCCCGAAATCAAAGCAATGTATGGATCTATTTCAGGGATTTTATAGAAGATATCCCCGAGTATTCCAATCGTGTTTTCAGCATCTGAATGCGTACCCATGGCAACATGCATTTGCTTGGCAAAAATGATGATTCCAATAGAAGCTAAAATTCCATGAATGACGGTCGAAGGAAATATTTCGGCTATTCTGCCGAGTTTTAATAGGCCTATTACCACTTGCAACGCCCCGGCAATCATAATCGCCGCCAGCACATATTCAAACGCTTTAACTGCGCCACATCCATCATCTAAGGCTATAACAGCCGCCAAAATGACACCAATCAACCCTGCAGCTGGTCCATTAATTGTTAAAGCGCTGCTTCTGAAAAAAGTTGTTACTAAACCACCAATTACCGCGGTAATTAATCCAGAAATAGGAGGGATTCCAGCCGCCACGGCAATTGCTAAAGAAAGAGGCAGGGCAACTAATGAGACGCTGACTGCTGCAAGAACATCGTTTCTCCAATGTTTTGTAAATCCTTTAAAACCCGTGTAGGGGATATCCTCTTTTTTTTTCGACATTTATCATGATAAGTCCTGAATATACATGTTTTTTTTAAACAGGCTTATCAAAATCAATCGTAAAACAATTCTGAAGCAATATAATCTGCCCTTAGTTTTCCTTCTTTGGTTAGAACCAAGCTTTCGTTTTCTTGAAAAGCCCAACCTTTTTCCATGAAGTCATTCATTACTTCAAGAAATCGAACTGAAATCGGTGATAATCGAGCTAATTCCTTCATATTTACACCGTACTTTGTTCTTAAACCTATTAATATTCGCTCATTAAATTGATTTACTTTCGACAGTGTTTCAGATTCATTGTAATCGCCATTTTCCTTAACTTCAAGAATGTAGCGGGCATTGTTACGTATATTCCAGCTTCTAGAGGTACCATTGAATGAATGAGCGCTTGGCCCCACTCCCAGGTACCATTCTCCTTTCCAGTAGTTTGAATTATGTTTGGACTCATGCCCCGGTTTCGAAAAATTCGATATTTCGTATTGCTCAAACCCTTTCGCTTCCAGTTTTTTTAGCAATTTCAAAAACTGATCGGATTGTTGATCTTCCGATGCAGGAACAATCTTTCCTTTGCCAACCAAGTTACTGAGAACGGTTTTCTTTTCAACTGTTAAGCAATATGCTGAAACATGTGGAACGTTTAAATCCAAAACTTCTTGAATGTGATTTTCCCATTCTTTCATCGTTAAATCAGGCAATCCATACATTAAATCCACCGTAATATCTTCAAATCCATGTTGCTTCGCCAATTTGACACATTGAAAAGAATCTTGCACAGTATGGGCACGATTCATCCATTCCAAATCCGATTTTTTAAACGATTGCAGTCCTATGCTCAGACGGTTTACACCTGCTTTTTTCCAAACTTTAAGGTTTTCACTATTGATGTCATCGGGATTTGCTTCCAACGTAATCTCAGCAACTTGAACTACGTCAAAAACTTTGTAAACCTTGGAGAGTATTGCTTGAATTTCATCTTCTTTTAATATACTTGGCGTTCCACCACCAAAATATATGGTGCGAACTTTTTGATTCTCCAAATAACCCTTTCTACTTTCAATTTCACGAACAATGGAATCAATCATCGCGCTTCGATAGACTTCAAAAGTTGTGCTAAAGTGAAAGTCACAATACGTACATTTCTGTTTGCAAAAAGGGATATGAATGTAAATTCCAGCCATAAAATAAAAAAGGCTACCTCAAATTGAGATAGCCTTCAAAATTATAAATTATATCGGTTAAAGTTCAAACTTAATTCCTTGTGCTAAAGGTAAGCTATCAGTATAATTGATTGTGTTTGTTTGTCTTCTCATGTATACTTTCCAAGCATCAGATCCAGACTCACGTCCACCACCTGTTTCTTTTTCACCGCCAAACGCTCCACCAATTTCAGCACCAGAAGTTCCGATGTTAACATTAGCAATCCCACAATCAGATCCTGTTGCAGCTAAAAACGCTTCTGATTCTTTCAAATCATTTGTCATAATTGCAGAAGACAATCCTTGAGGAACATTGTTTTGAATAGCTATTGCATTTTCAACACTTCCCGAGTATTTCATTAAATACAAGATTGGTGCAAAAGTTTCGTGTTGAACGATTTTATATTCATTCTTCGCTTCAACCATTGCTGGTTTAACATAACAACCTGATTCGTATCCAGGACCTGTTAAAACACCACCTTCTACAATCATATTTGCTCCTTCTTCTTTTGCTTTTGACAAAGCATCTAGATACATTGCAACTGACTCTTTATCGATAAGTGGTCCAACGTGATTACTTTGATCCAATGGATTACCAATTTTCAATTGTCCGTAGGCTTTGGCTATTGCATTTTTTACTTTATCGTAAACGTCTTCGTGAACGATCAATCTTCTAGTTGAGGTACAACGTTGTCCGCAAGTTCCAACTGCTCCAAATACAGCTCCCGGAAGAACGATGTTCAAATCTGCTGTTGGTGTAATAATGATTGCGTTATTTCCTCCTAACTCCAACAATGATTTTCCAAGTCGTGCTCCAACTGTTGCACTTACCGATTTACCCATGCGAGTAGAACCTGTTGCAGAAACCAAAGGAACTCGTTTATCTTCTGACATTAAAATTCCTAATTCAGCTCCACCGATAACTAATCCTGAAACTCCTTCAGGCACATCGTTCGCATCAAATACTTGTTTTGTTATTTGTTGACAAGCAATTGCTGTTAATGGTGCTTTTTCAGATGGTTTCCAAATACAAACATCACCACAAATCCATGCCAATGCTGTATTCCAATTCCAAACTGCCACTGGGAAGTTAAATGCAGAAATAATTCCTACAATTCCAAGTGGATGATATTGTTCGTACATTCTATGCCCTGGACGCTCAGAGTGCATTGTAAGTCCGTGTAATTGACGAGAAAGACCAACTGCGAAATCACAGATATCGATCATTTCTTGTACTTCACCCAAACCTTCTTGCAAAGATTTACCCATTTCATACGAAACAAGTTTACCAAGTGCATCTTTATTTTCACGTAACTTTTCAGCAAGTTGTCTTACAACCTCACCACGTTTTGGCGCTGGCCAAGTTCTCCAAGTTTTGAAAGCTTCCTGTCCTTTCAAGACAACTGCCTCATAATCAACTTCAGTTGCAGAGTGCACTGAAGCAATTACTTCACCATCAACTGGAGAAATAGACTGAATTAATGCTCCTCTTGTATTAAACCAATGTCCACCCGTAGACGCACCATTGTTTTCTTTTTCAATTCCAAATTGCTCTAAAATTTTAGCAATTCCTAAATCATTCATTACTTCTGCCATGCTTATCGTGTTAAATATGTTTTTCGAGATACAAAATTACGTTAATTTATTGGATTTTCCGTGTGACAAACGTTACATTTTGACTTGTTTACGGGATTCCCGTTACTCCCTTTTCCAATATATTACCGCAATCAACACACTCACTGTTGTGACAACGGTTAATTATCCTTAGAATTCAACTTTACCCGAATTGAATTAACAACATCCTCCGCCTGGAGTACAAGAATTTGAACTTGGCTGTAATTCTATTAAGTTAATTTTCTGTTTTTCTGCTGACACTCCACAGCTGTCCTTTGCCAAGCAATCTGTAAGCAAAGAAGTTAAATGAAAAGTCTGACCTTTCAATTCAACACCATACTTAATAATAGATTCACCTTGGTATTCTAACTCAATATCTAAATCCCCAATGTTTAATTTTGCCTCGGAAAATTGAATGATTTTCAATAATTTTTCAGGGTGTAAGCGATGATCGTAATCATTTGCTTCCCACAATTGAAAATTCACTACTTCTTCTTTTCTTTCTGTTCCACCGCAATCAATAAAATGCTTTGTGATCTTTCCAACTTCTGTCACGTGAAAGTGTGCAGGAACTTTTTTTCCTGTTGGCAACTCAAATTCAATCGTTTTCATTGCGATTAAATGATTTTTTATTTCAGATAATTTCATGATTTTTATTTGTTAACAACAATTTTCATCTTTACAATTCCCAGAATTAAGGAAGGCATTTAAACTTTCCGCCAATTCATTCCAAACTGTATTATCAATACAATAGCACATGCTTGTTCCATCAATTGTTCCTTTTATCAGTCCAACTGCCTTTAACTCTTTAAGGTGTTGGGATATTGTCGACTGAGCCAGGCCAATTTCAGTTACTAAATCACCACAAACACAATCTTTCGTCGCAATTATTGACTGTAAAATAGCCAGACGCGCTGGGTGTCCAATTACTTTTAAAATACTTGCCAGTTGAATTTGTTGTTCAGAATAATTGTTTGTTTTGGTTAATCCCATTACTATATTTATATATCGTAATATTACGATTAATATTATTAACAAACAAGTAAAATTTGTTTTTGGTATATTTGACACTAAATAATTCCTGCATGAATCCATATTTGTTAATCATTGCAATGTCTGCCGTTGTAATTCTTAGTTTCTTTTTCAATATTATTTCCAAAAAAACAAACATTCCTTCTGTTCTAATGCTAATAGGACTAGGTATGGGAATAAAAGCGGTAATGTCTGCCAACAATGTTTTGGACAAGGATTTAAACCTGGATACTATATTAGAAATATTAGGAAACATTGGTTTGGTAATGATCATTCTAGAAGCTGCATTAGATTTAAAACTTGAACGCAATAAAAAAGGCCTAATTTTGCGCTCTTTCTTAGTTGCTTTCCTAGGTCTTGGAGGATCAATTTTTGCAATTGGAATGTTCTTTCTGTATATTTTTCCCGAAACAACGATGTACACCGCATTAGTTTATGCAACTCCGTTGAGCATCATGAGTAGTTCTATCATTATACCAAGCGTTGGTCGATTGACTGGCTTAAAACGCGAATTTATGGTGTATGAAAGCACCTTTTCAGACATTTTAGGAATTATGGTGTTTTACTTTATGCTCGGTGCTGACGGCGGAAGCGGAGAAGGATCATTGGTGTGGTACATTATCTTTAACATTGTAGTTACAGTTTTACTTTCAGTACTTGTCGCTTATGGAATGGTTTATCTATTTCAGCATTTAAAAATGCAAGTGAAATTATTTCTGATTATCGCTGTTTTGATTTTATTGGTGGCAGTAGGTAAGTTCTTTCACCTATCGTCTCTACTCATTATTCTTGCTTTTGGACTTGTCCTTAACAACACGAAAATCTTCTTTCAAGGCAAATTGTCCAAGTACTTTAATCACGAATTGGTAAAACCAATACTTCATGATTTTCACAATTTAACCTTAGAATCTGCCTTTTTAATTCGAACATTTTTCTTCGTTGTCTTTGGGCTAAGTTTATCTCTTACTTCGCTTTACAATTGGGAAGTTGCAGTGAATAGTTTTGCAATTGTAGGTATTCTTTATGCTGTTCGTTTTCTATTTTTAAGACTTATTGCCAAAGAATTTGTTTTTCCAGAAGTACTAATTGCTCCAAGAGGGTTAATTACTGTTTTACTTTTCTTTGTTTTGTTGAAGGAAGACACTATTCACATTCCAAATTTTGATACTGGTTTGTTACTTTACCCTATTTTAATTTCAAGTTTCATTATGATGATCGGGTTGATTACATATAGAGGAGAAAAAGTGACCGATGTGTTATTTCACAATCTTCCAGGAATTAAAAATAAGTCAGGAAAAGACAATTCTGAAGAATACAAAAAACGTTCTGAAGAAAATACAGAAAATCAGGATTTTGATGGGTTTTAATCCCAGTGCACTGATAATTTTCCTGTTGTTTTTCCGCTTTCTAAGGCCGAATGTGCTTCATTCAATTGACTTGAAGAATAAATTCCACCAGCTTGTGGTTTAATATTTCCTTCACTGTATAGTTTCACGACAGAATTCAGACAATACTCCAATACTTTTGGTTTATTATCGGCAATTTTCAGCATGTTGACGCCCAAAATATTTTTCGAGCGCATCATCAATCCGATCGGTAAAACAAGCCCCATCTTTCGAACGAAATTTAACTTTGAGAAAATCCCCCATTTACCATTCGCTAACTCAGAACCACCAAACAACACCATTCTACCACCAGAACCAAGGAGCGACATGTCCTTCTTAAACGTTGAACCAGCAACTGGGTTGAAACTAATGTCCAATCGCTCATTTTTCAAGTACTTTTCAATCTGTAAAACGTAATCTGAATCATTGTAATTAACGACAAAATCAGCACCTAGATCTTCAACTACTTTTCGTTTCGATTCACTTCCAATTTTAGCAATTACTTTTGCGCCTTTTAATTTTGCCAATTGAATCATAATTGTTCCAACACCGCCTGCAGCAGCGTGAATTAAAACGGTGTCAATCGCATGAATTGGAGTTAAGTATTCCCCCATGTAAAATGCAGTTACTGCCTGAGTGCAAAGTGCTAACAATTCATTTGCAGGTTGGTCTTGAACTTCAGCAACAGCGTAATTATAGGTAATCGCGTGTTTTGCATATCCACCAAAGCGACAAAATCCAAGAACTCGTTTGCCAATTAAATTCGCGTCAGAATCTTTTCCAACTGAAACAACTTTTCCCACGACCTCATAACCAACAACACATGGAAAAGGTGGTGCTTCTCGGTACAACCCGCGTCTTGCCATCACATCGGCATAATTCAAACCAAATGCTTCCACTTCAATAACAACTTCGTTGTCTTTTGGCGCAGCCAGATCAAAAGTTCTCAGGTCAAATGCCTGTTCTGGAGACCCAACCTTCGTTAAAAAAAATGCTTTACTTTCTATTCTACTCATTGTTTCCTTCAATAACGATGACTATTTCTCCTTTTGGTGGATGATTTTCATAATATTTTTGAATCTCAAGTGCAGTACCGCGCTTATATTCTTCAAACATTTTTGTGATTTCGCGCGCCACACATACTTTTTTGTCCTCACCCATGAATTCAGCGATCTGACCTAAACATTTTACCAATCTATGCGGAGATTCATACAAGATAACCGTCCGTTTTTCTTCAGCAATTACTTTTAATCGTGTTTGACGTCCTTTTTTGTGTGGTAAAAACCCTTCGAAGACAAAACGATCGCACGGAAATCCACTTGCAACGAGTGCTGGAATTAGCGCCGCTGGACCAGGCAAACATTCAATTTCTATATCGTTTGATAAACATTCGCGAACAAGCAAAAATCCTGGATCAGAAATCCCTGGGGTTCCGGCGTCCGAAACCAATACTGTTGTTGTGTTTATTTTGATTTGATCGAGTGCATTCGACAATGACTTGTGTTCATTGTGCGAATGAAAAGGGTAACACGTTTTTTTAATGTCTAAATGATTCAATAACTTTTTAGTCACACGGGTATCCTCCGCAAAAATTAAATCACATTCTTTTAAAATTCGTATCGATCGAAGTGTTATGTCCTCTAAATTTCCAATGGGTGTAGGAACGAGAATTAATTTTCCCATAAACGTATATTATCTTGTTAGCACTACATAATCTTGCAGTAGCGTCTGTAAAAATTTCATTCTCTTTTCCGGAGTTTCACTTAAACCAAGTAATCGTGCAGATTCATCTGCCAATTCTATTGCAAACTTCTTGGTTTCTGGAGTTGGACTCGCTCGAAGTCGTTGAATTGTATTTTTGATTAGCAACATATCCTCATCAGTAAATTGAACCGCATTTAAATATTCAGGCGTGTAGTTTTCTTGATTTTTAATCGATAAAACATCTTTCAACGTGTATCGAACGCTTGATTTGTTTTTAATAACCACTGTGTTCGCCATTACATCACCCATCCGTTGTCGTCGTTCCGAAGTTCCAGAATAAAGAACTCCTAAAATTCCAATTCCAAACCAAAATAAAACGAAAAAATCTGCACTAATCCAAAGAAAGTCTCCACGGAAAATCCACCTAGTAAAAACTTCTCTTAAACCAGGTCGCTCTCCTGAAATAGTTACTACTCGAATCCCCAGCATATATTTCCCTAAGCTTTGGCCATGTGTCAAATATTCGATGATAGGATGGTAAAAAATCCACGGTAATTTCATCAATAACAATTGAACAAACAGAAATGTCCCATATTCAGCTTCAATATATCCGTAGAAACCTATGACCATTCCAAAAATGACAAAATATATGACAAATAAGAAAAAGTCGATGAATGCAGCAGCCGCACGTTGACCTACAGAAGCAAGTTCGTATTCAATTTTTACATTTTGAGCCGATTCGAATTCGATGGATTTCATATCTTTTTCTTGGCTTAAAGATACTTTTTTCATTGAAAACATCAACCCTTCTAAGCACTTTCATTGGTTCCAATTGCGCGGCCTTATTTAGAACTGTTCTAAATATGATAAATATGACAAAAGCATGACACAAAAAAAGCAAGAACTGAGCATCTTTGCACTACTAGAGCAAATGGAAGGTTTAAACACATTGTATATTGTCGCTTTTACGCACCGCAATCTATCTGTAAATGAGGTAGGTGAATTGCATATTGAAGAAGCAAATCAAAAAATGCGATTATCGCAGTTAAAAAATGCAACGCAGTTAAACGAGTTGATGTTTCTTTCCACATGTAATCGTGTTGAGTTTACCTTTGTTACCAAGCAAACAGTAAATGTTGACTTTCTAAACAATTTCTTTCAATCGCTTTACCCTAATTTATCTGAAGAAAAAATAATTCGCTTTTCATCTGCCGCTGAGTTGTTCGTTGGGTCAAAGGCCGTTGAGCATCAATTGGTTGTTGCCTCTTCGATAGATTCGATGATTGTTGGTGAACGTGAAATTATTACTCAGGTTCGACAAGCTTACGATTCATCCAACAACATGAAACTTACGGGAGATTTAATACGCATTTTAAATCGACACACAATAGAAACTGCTAAGAAAGTTTATACCGAGACGAGCATTGCTCGAAAACCGGTGTCGGTTGTTTCTTTAGCCTATCATAATTTAAAGGCTCTAAACATCCCTCTTGATTCGCGGATACTAATTGTTGGCGCTGGTGCAACAAACACGAACATGAGTCGCTTTTTGAGAAAGCACGGTTTTACTAATTTCAATATATTCAATCGTACTTTAGAGAATGCAGCAAAATTAGCGAACGACTTAAATGGAACGGCACATCGGCTTTCTGAACTTTCGCTTTTTGACAAAGGGTTTGATATCATCATTACATGCACGGGTTCTGAAAATCACATTTTAACCGAAGACATTTATACATCATTGCTACAAGGCGAAACTGGACGGAAAATAGTCATTGACATTGCAATACCTCAAGACCTTTCTCCGGCCATTATTGACAAGCATAATGTCACACATATTTCCGTTGAAGTCCTTCAAAAGATTTCCAATGAAAACTTAAAATTGCGTTCTGCTGAAATTCAACATGTTGAAGAAATAGTCTCTGAAGCATTGCTTGAGTTCCAGCATATCAATCAAATAAGAACTGTCGAATTGGCAATGCGAGAAGTTCCTCAGAAAGTGAAGGAAATCAAACAAATGGCAATGACAGAAGTCTTTAAAAATGAATTAAGCACAATGGATGACAGTTCAAGAGAAGTTCTTGAAAAAATTGTCGGATATATGGAGAAAAAATACATGAGCATGCCAATGGTAATGGCAAAAGAAATTCTGCTCAAAAAACTAGTGTAATGAAGCATGTTATTATTGGCTCTCGTGGAAGTGATTTAGCACTTTGGCAAGCCTATTTTGTGAAATCCGAATTAGAAAAAATCAATTGTTCCGTTGAGATTAAAATCATAAAAACTCAAGGAGATATCATTCAACACTTGAGTTTTGATAAACTCGAAGGAAAAGGGTTTTTTACCAAAGAAATTGAAGATGCCTTGCTCAACAAAGAAATTGATCTAGCAGTACATTCACACAAGGATTTGGAAACAACTCCTCCAGAAAATTTAAGAATTGCTTGTGTTTCTGACCGGGCAAATCCTGCAGATACACTTTTAATCAATAAAAACGCTGTTGATTTAACGCAAAAATGGAACTTAAAGCAAGACGCAATTGTTGGAACTTCTTCTGCTCGTAGAAAAGCACAGTTCTTAAATCGTCGAAGCGATGTATCCATTAACGATTTACGCGGTAATGTGCCTACCAGAATAGGTAAATTGCGCAGCGGAAACTACGACGCTATCATGCTTGCCAAAGCCGGCTTAGATCGCTTAGAATTGAATTTGGACGAGTTTCATGTGGAAGTAATGAACCCAAAAGAATTCATTCCAGCTCCTGCTCAAGGTGTTCTTGGTTTGCAAATTCGTAATGAGGACACTGAGTTATATGACACATTACAAAAGATAAACTTTCCAGAGGTTCAAAAAAGAATAGAACTTGAACGAAAGGTGTTAAACCTTTTAGACGGCGGTTGCCAGCTTCCATTGGGCGTATATTGTACTCCTGAGAACGAACTTTTTGTCTCCTTTGCGAAACACAGTGCTGGAAAATGTTTTGAATTAAATTATAAAGTCCAATCTTTTGAGGGAATGGCTGAACAAGTAATTGCTGATTTAAAAAAGATTGTCTCTTTTGAATAACTATCTATTCATATCAAAGGATTTTTCTGAAGTAGAACAGTTGGCTGAATTTTTAAGCAAAAAAGGAGTTAACCTAATTGCGCAGTCCTTTATCCATTTTGAGCCTGAGCCGTTTGTCGTGACAAAACCTTACGATATTATTTTTTTCGCCAGTCCCAGAAGCTTTCTTTTTTTTAAATTGACACAAGAGATTTCTAAAAATACCTTAATCGCTTGTTCAGGAAATAAAACAGCAGAATTAATTACAAAATTGGGACATGAGGTTTCCTTTTTTGGGGAAAACAGCGGAAATATAAGGAATACAGCCCGGGAGTTCAAAAAATGGTTTGATGATAAACGAGTGTTATTTCCAACTTCGGACCGATCGTTGCAAAGCGTTTCGTCTCTTTTTTCGGATTCACAAAAAGAAGTTGTAACAGTATATAAAACAAAAATTGTTTCAAAACCTTTGGACTATTGTAACACCTATGTATTTACTAGTCCTTCCAATGTTGAAGGCTTTCTTTCTGTCAATGAAATTCCCGATTCAGCCATAGTTTATTCGTGGGGAGAAAGTACCACAAGCTTTTTACAGAAAAACAATATCGTTGTAACAGAGACATTAAAAAACTCATCTATCGATGATTTAATTAAGTTATTGTCATAAAAAAACCGTCAGCTTTCACTGACGGTTCGTTCTATTTTCCAATTGGTCGATTACTTAACCACAAATTGTCTTACTTCTTTCGATCCGTTTGTTTCAATTTGCATGAAGTAAACTCCCGAAGCCAAGTTTTGTGTATTTAACACAACCAAGTTTGAACCCTCAGCAGCATTTATTTGCTGTTTCACAGTGGTTTTACCTGTCAAGTCTTGTATTACTATCTCCACTTTTTGAGATAACTTAACATTAAATCCTACATTCAACTCATTGTCTGCTGGGTTTGGGTATATGTTCAAGCCTACGATTTCTGCCAGTTCGCTAATTCCAACACCCGAAGTACCATCAACCAAATCATCAGAAGGTCCTCCTTCGTATATATTGATATTGTCGATATATAAATTATTACCGCCACCACCTTCAAATGTGAATTTGTAACGGAAATTATCAACAAAGTAACTTGATGTAATATTTGTTACGTGCACGGTTGTCCAATCGTTTTCGGAGGCCGGTGTAAATGATGATCCTTGCACGGCCGAAGTCGCTGATAGCAATAGTGTTTTACGAATTGCCCAGCTATCACCACACGTACCACTAATTAACACTCGTAATTTATCATCGTCGCTAGTGTTCCTTCGCTTATGTGCATATCGAAAACTTAACGTTACCTGAGAAACTCCTGACAAGTCAACAGGTGATGCAACCAATTCATCAATATCATCAGCAGCCTGATTGTAATTTACCAATCGCGCTGATTTCGCACTGTTTAAACCTACTGTCCCTAACTCAAATCCATTTCCTGCTGGATTAATAATCAGCCATTCTGCCAAACCATTCAATGTAGAGTATGGTTCAAAACCTTCCAAAACAGGTAAATCTAAAGCTGCAGGCACAACATGTATGAAAGTAGTTTTTGTTTCAGTGTCGTCCGTAGCTCCATCAGTTGCTACTAAAGTAACCGCGTAAGTTCCGGGTGTATTGTATATTACTGTAGGATTTTGAGCTGTCGATGTTGCCGGAGTTCCGCCTACAAAGGTCCATTCCCAGCCGGTTGATGCGTTATATGTTTCATCCGTAAATTGCACTTGAGTACCTGTACAAATTGACGTTTTATCTGCAGAGAAATCTGTTTTACATAATGACATAACTCCAAGTGCCCCAGTTTCATTTAAATTGGCAGCTTTCCACAGGTTGTTTCTTCCTCCTATCGACGATTGGATAGCGGTTCTCATTCTTGTCGATTGACCATTTGTAAACATGGATTGGCAAGACAATGCATAATCCATATAATTCTGAACATTGTCCAGCGTTCCACATGAAACTTGCGAAGTTGGACATCCACCAGAAGATCCTTCACATAGTGGTGTATCATTCACTCCATCGTCTGTGCTGCAATTACCGTTTCCAGGTCCTGGAGTATTAGAGCTTCCCCAAGTATGTGCTAAATTAAACCAATGTCCACACTCGTGAGTCAATGATCTTCCAGCAGAAGTACTGCTTGTTCCAATTTCACCAAATTGCGTATGTAGAATCCAAATTCCATTACTCATATCACCGAAATTAAAATTACTCGGGTAATTGGTATAACCACCGGCTCCGCCAGCATCCGCAATAACATAAACATTCAAGTACTTATTACTTGGCCAATTCCCTTGATATACGTCATTCCCATTGCGCACTGCGTTAACTTGTGCGTCTCCTCCGTTACCTCCTCCAGAAAAAGTGGTAGATGAATAAGTTCTCGTATAACCTTTAAAGCATGTTTGATCGGGTGCCTTAGTTGCCAAAACAAATTCAACCTCAACATCCGCGATTAAACTCTTAAATACTGTAACTACACTTGCCGTATCCGCATTTTGCTTTCTGAAATCACGATTTATCACATCTAGTGCATTATATATCTGTTCTTCAGAAGTGTTTTCAGGTCCTCCCGAATGTACAACGTGAAATACGACTGGAATTTTATAAAGAATTGCTTTTTGGTGTGCAGCTGGATTGGCTGCTTCATTTGCTCTTATTTGCTCATCTTGCAGGTGAATGATTTGATAAGCTGGATTCAGCATTAAATCATTCATTCGGTGTGATGTTCCGCACCAGTTTTGAACCGGGTTTACTTGCGCTATTGCTACAAGTGAAATTTGTAATCCTAGTATTAATCCTAGTATTTTTTTCATATTTTATAGATTAAAAAAGGGGGACAAAATCCCCCTTTTAATTGTATTATCAATAACTTATTTTACTACAAACTGCAATACCTGTCTTGCACCACTAGTTTTAACTTCTAAGAAATAAATTCCTGATGCTAAGCTCTGAGTGTTCATCAATACAAGGTTTGACCCTTCGTTTGCGTTAATTAAATTTCGTTGAGTTATTTTTCCAGTCACATCTTGAATTGTTACCAAAACTTCTTGTGCCGTTTGAACATTAAAGTCCACAGTTAACTCTTCATCAACAGGATTAGGATATACAGACAATCCATTAATTGTTTCCAATTCTGAAACTCCTGATGTACCTGTCACGATATCGTCCGAAGATCCACCTGCATAGATGTTAATGTTATCAATGAACATGTTGTTACCTCCACCACCTTCGAAAGTGAATTTGTAACGGAAATTATCAACCAAATAACTTGATGTAATATTTGTAACATGTAATGTTGTCCAATCACTTTCTGAAGCAGGAGTAAAAGTCGTACCTTGCACTGATGAAAGAGTTGCCAATAACAATGTTTTACGGATTGCCCAGCTTTCTCCACAAGTGTTCGTTACTAAGACTCTCAATTTGTCCTCATCACTTGTGTTTCTGCGTTTGTGAGCATATCTAAAGCTTAAAGTAACTTGAGACTCATTTGACAAGTCGACAGGTGAAGAAACTAATTCATCAATGGCACCAGCAGTTTGTCCGAAATTCATTATTCTAGCAGATTTTGAACTGTTTAATCCTGCAGACGCAGCCAACTCAAACCCATTACCTGAAGGATTAATAACTCCCCATTCTTCAATACCATTTAATGTAGAATAAGATTCAAAACCTTCCAATAAAGGAATACTAGCAGCAACTGGTACTACGTGAATATATCCATTTTTAGTTTCAGTGTCGCTACTTGCTCCATCCGTTGCAACTAATGTTACTGGGTAAATACCAGGGGTACTGTATGTAATTGACGGGTTTTGACTCGTTGAAGAAGAAGGCGCTCCTCCAGTAAAAGTCCATGTCCAACCAGATGTCGCGTTAAACGACTCATCTGTAAATTGTATTGCAGTTCCTGCACAAACCGAACTTTTATCACTCGAAAACTCTGCTTTACATAAAACCATTACTCCATCCGCTCCTGTGGCGATAAGATTTTGAGCTGTTTTAAGGTTATTTCTGCCACCAACCGAAGAGTTTAAAGCATTCCGCATTCTTGTTCCTTGAAGCGGTGTATACATTTTTGAACAATAAGAGTAGTCCATGTAGTTTTCAACGTTTGCACGTGGACCGCATGTAGCTTCATTTAAGTTACAAGATGTAACCCCAATTGTATTCGGTGTATCAGTTACCCCATCATCAGTCGAACAACTCGAGCCATTACCTGGATTATTATTTCCACCCCAAGTATGTTCTAAGTTTAACCAGTGACCTACTTCATGCGTTAATGCACGACTTGCGAAAGTTGCAGACGTTCCTAGAGACCCGACATAATTATGTAAAATCCAAATACCGTTGTACATATCTGTACCTCCCCAATTGTTTGGCGTCATTGTGTAACCAGCTGCCCCGCCTGCTTCAGCAACAATATAAATGTTCAAGTATTTATTACTTGGCCAATTTCCTTGATACACATTGTTTCCGTTACGCACTGCGTTTACTTGATCATCACCATTTGCACCATTATTTGTAATTGCGTTTTGAGTTCTAGTGATTCCATTAAAACAAACTCCATTTGGAGCTTTGGTCGCTAATCTAAATTCAATCTCTACATCCGATGGTAAAGTTGCAAAGTCAGCGTGAACATTCGCAGCATCAGCGTTGGTTTTTCTGAAGTCACGATTTAGAATGCTAAAGGCATCCATTATTTGCTCATTTGAAATGTTTTCATTTCCACCATTATGTATAATATGAAAGACGACAGGAATATATACCACCGCTTTTTCAGAATAAGGTGAATTTTGCAATTCTTGTTGTCTTATCAACTCATCCTGCGCAAACGAGGCTGCTGCTTGAGGATTCTGTAAAAGTTCATTTCTTTTTTTGTGTGTGATACAATATTCCACACTTTCTCCATCTCTAGCGTTTGTCGAGTCAAAAGTTTGACTTTGGGAAAAAGCACTTGAAGATAGGAGAATGGCACCTATAATTGAGAGGTAAATTTTTTTCATAGTTTTAGTTTTTTAACACAGTTCTAACATTGTGAAAATACAAAGTTTACATCATTTTAAAAAATAAATGGTTTGAACTGTTGAAAATTGGAGTTAAACGGCATCAACTATTGATTAATGCGTTTCAATAGTTCGCAAATCTTGGGGAATTTGTCCGTTAAACGGGAGTTTTAACAAGTCAAGCAGCCTCAAAGTAGCCTCTTTTGCAGAGTACAAACTATTCGACTTTTTTAATTCCTGAAAATTTTCAACGGATGAAAAGTTCGCTTTTTCAGTGGATCGGATTTGAACTTGCATATCTGTATCTATTACGCCAGGAGAAACGGCATATACAGTCGGATGATTTCCCTTTTCTAATTCCTCGAGATAAAATGTTTCTGTTAACATATTCAAAGCTGCCTTTGAAGCACAGTAACCTGCCCAAGAGGGAATAGATCGATTCGCGGCTCCTGAACTAATATTAACTAAAGCGAAGTCCTTTTTAGATTGAACTTTTGCATATACAACTTGCGACAAGCACATAGGTGAAACGACATTTACCATCATGATTTTGTCCAAATCAAAAACTGTTTGATCACTCAATCGTTTAATCTCGCCCAAAATACCCGCGTTATTAATCAATGTTACACTTCCATATAGAACAGGAAAGTCAAGTTCGTTGATTTTTTCTGGATGGGATAGATCACATTCTAAAAATGAAAAATTGGAATGGTCAAAGTTATGTGACCTTCCAACTCCAATTACTTTTTCATTTCTTTCGAGCAATTCTTCAACAATCGCCTTGCCTAATCCTCTAGAAACTCCAGTTACAATATACATTTACAAAGATTCGTTGATTTCTATAAATCGTTCAACACTTTTTGCGGCTCCAAAAATCACTAAAGTATCTTTTTCTTTGATCTCAATATCGCTTTTTGGTACACCAATAATATGTGTTTCTATAAAGTCTTCCCCATTTCGAGTGATTTCGTACTCTCTCTTTATGGTAATTAAGGTAATCTCGTATTTATTTCTAAATCCAACGGCATCTAGCGTTCTTCCAACAACCCCTTTTGGTGCACGGATTTCTGCAATCTCATGATCGTCTGGCAATTGAAGAAAAGACACAATGTTCGGGTTGAATAATTTTTCGCGGACAACATAAGCGACCTCATCTTCCGGAGTAAGTATTTCTTGCACTCCAATTTTTTCCAAAATCAATCGTTGGTGAGCACCACTAGCTCTTGCAATTACTCTCTTTACACCTATATCCAAAAGGTGAACACAGGTCAAAATTGTTGCTTCAAAATTTTCACCAATTGCAACAACAGCTGCATCCATTTCGTGCAAATTCTGCGTGTGCAAAGCACGTAAATCAGTTGCATCTAACGTTACCGCGAATGCAACATCGTCTTTAATCCCTTCAATTTTTTCTTCATTTGGATCAAAAGCAAAAACTTGTGCTCCTTTGTCTGCCAATCTACGTGCAATTGAAGCACCGTATCGACCTACTCCAATAACTGCGAACTTACTGTAAATCATCTTTTATAAAAATTAAGCCAACGCCTGTGTTAAATCTTCAATTATATCCTCAATATCTTCCGTACCAACACTTAAGCGCAATAAATTATCTACTACACCCACTTCCTCTCTGATTTTCTTTGGAATAGATCCGTGCGTCATCGTTGCCGGGTGATTAATTAACGATTCAACTCCACCTAAGGATTCTGCCAAGGCAAAAACTTTAAATGAAGAAGCTATTTTATGTGTATTCTCAATGGTTTTATCCTCCAAAACAATGGAAATCATTCCTCCGAAATCGCGCATTTGTTTTTTTGCTATGTGGTGATTTGGATGCTCAGGAAAACCAGGCCAATACACCTTTTCTATTTTCGGGTGATTTTTTAAAAACTCTGCAACCAATCTTCCATTGTAACAATGTCTTTCCATTCTCAGGTGCAAGGTCTTTATTCCACGCAATACTAAAAATGAATCCATTGGGCCTGGATTGGCGCCAGAAGTATTCAAAATGAAATACAACTTCTCATGTAAATCATCGCTATTTGTAATCAATGCTCCCATCACAACATCTGAGTGACCTCCAATGTACTTTGTCACAGAATGCATTACAATATCTGCTCCCAAATCCAATGGGTTCTGCAAGTATGGTGATGCAAATGTATTGTCTGCAACCATAATTATATTGTGCTTCTTTGCAATGGCTGACAATTCTTGAATGTCTGCAATTTGCATCGTTGGATTTGTTGGCGTTTCTGCCCAGATCACCTTTGTATTTGCATTAATATATTCTTCAATATTTGAGGCAATTTCTAAATTGACAAAGTGAAATTTGATTCCAAACTTCTCGTAGATTTCAGTAAATAAACGGTAAGATCCTCCGTATAAATTCTCGCCAGCAATCACTTCATCACCAGGCCTCAACAACTTCAATACAGCATCGGTTGCGGCAACTCCACTGCTAAAACAAACACAGTGTTTTCCGTTTTCCAGTGCGGCAATACTTCCTTGAAGTGCTTCACGAGTAGGGTTCTTACCACGAGCATAACCAAAACCTTTGTTCACTCCAGGTGCTTCCTGCACATACGTTGACGTTTGATAAATTGGTGTCATGATAGCCCCAGTCGTTGGGTCTGGACGAACGCCTGCGTGAATTGCTTTTGTTCCGAATTTCATATTAATCTCGCTGCTATTAATTTATGTGCAAAGCAAATGTACTAAACAAATTGTGAGATTTTGTTTTATTGGGCTCCAAATCTTACGCACGAATTATTGAACCTAGCTTCATTCCCTTCGCTTTTCTTGCTAAATTTATCCTCTTGATCAACGATTTAAAAAATATCCTTCAAAACCTACGCATTGAAAGCACTCAATTCAATGCCAATGATGTATTGGTGAACATTGACCCAACAAATCCAAACTTGGTTTTTGTAGAGGGCATTTTTGTGTTTTCTCGTGTAGATTTTCCACAACGAATTCTTTCTGAAACAATCAAGATGCAGAAAGAATCAGGCGTCAATGCCTTGTGTTCTGTCAGTGAAGTGGTTGAAATTAAACTGGGTGAAAAGAAAGTGCTTACACCAGTTACACTTTTCCCGCTTGAATATAAAATCAACAAGCAAAAACAGCAAATTACTTTTTCAAAAATTGAGGAAGAACAATTTATCAATCCATTTTTGATCTTTCACATAGAGCAAAACTTGGGGATTACTCTTCCAAGTGAGCTTACTGAGCTTTCTGCTTTTCTACTTCAAAACGACTTTGACGTTCAACAGCTAAAAAAAGAAGTGATTGGTAATTTTCATCATCACCGCTATCAAATTATTAAAGAACTAGATGAAATCCTTGAATTAAATGAACCTTCGTCGACTTTAAAGAACCTTTTGGGATTTGGCAGCGCGGATTTGATAGCTAAACTCAAGCTTATTCCAGACAACTTATTCTTTGCAGACATTGATCACGAAAAAGTGTTTGATTCGATCAACACAGCTGATATTGTAGTTCAAGGTCCTCCAGGAACAGGCAAGTCGCAAGTACTCTCGAATATTCTTGGGAAATTAGTCGCACAAAATAAAACTACGATTGTAGTATCAGAAAAGAAATCAGCACTCGATGTAATTAAGAAAAAATTGGGTGATTTTAAGTTGGACCAACTTTGTTTTATTGCTACATCCGACCATTTAAGTCACACGTTTTTTTCGGAGTTAAAGACTTCTTGGAATTATTTCGAAGATTTCACCACAACGCATTCTACAAACATTCGATTGTCCGAACAGTACATTGCTAAACTACAAATGACATTGGACCTAGTTGGACAAAAAGACTTAATTGGAGGTGTTTCATTTTCTGAGTTTTTCGAAACGACTCAATCCATGAAACTCGATAAAATTGCCTACAATAGTCATGTAGATTCCATTGCCGATTTCAAGGAAATGAAGTCAATAATTGAATCCGTTTATTCCGAAAAACTACATCCCGTTTTAGGAAATATAAAACATTCAACATTGAGCAGTTCGTCGTTCAATGAGTTGGATCAAAAGATTGACAATTGGATAGAAAGTTTGCAGTTGTTACAAGACCGATTTGAAATAACAGAATGGATTGATTTGCAAAAACTGACCAAAGAAGCCATTCAATGTCAGATTTTTGAGAACGAATATTACAAGAAATACAGCGCTCTTTTTCAACCCAATTCAAAAAAACAAAAGAAGTTTATTCAACTTCGGAAAAAGTATACACGCGCCAAAATAGAGCTCGAACAAATTCAAAAAGAAAATACGCATTGGAAAATTGTTCCATCTGAGGTAGAGACAAAAGCTTTGATTGGTTTACTCAAAAACTCTACTTTTTTCTCACGCATAAAAACGAAAAAACGTTGGAATGAAATCACGCATTTACCCTTTGAAAAGGCGCAAGAAGAACTCCAATCACATTTGAGTAAAATTCAACAAATCAATAACTTAACGCATTTAACAATTGAATTTTGCGAATTAGATGTTGATAGCCCGGAAATAGACGTTGAACAAATTTTCAATACAATCAATTCCATTTCTGCAAATGAATGGGAAGAACTGGCAACAATTCCAGTAGAAAAACGATCTAAAATCACTGCGTCTCATCATCTACTAGAAAGTCTTCAGCGCGATTTGAACACTTACTTTAACATAGATACAACTTCAAATGTCACTGCTTATTTGATTCAATTAAAAGCTGTTTTCGGGCACCTCGTAGCAAACAACAATCTGTATAGAATGCTTTCTCAAAATGCGTTATCGGGAATGAAACACAATGCAGATTTCAATTCCTTCGAACGAGAAATCTATGCAAGTCATCTTTCACAATTTAAAAATCGATTTACAAATTTAGCGGAATTCGCCATGTCCGATTTAACGTCAAAAATAGATGAGATTATTTCACTTCAAGAAAATGAGGCGCGGCTTTTTTCTAAAATGATTGAAGAAAAAATCAGTAAAAAATTTCAAGAATACCATACATTGTTAGTTACCTCTTCCAGGAAATTATCAGAAGAAGAAAAGGTATTAAAAGCGCGCTTACGAAAAGGGAAATCCATTTTGGTAAAAGAGTTTTCAAAAACACGAAGTCACCCTTCACTGCGAGAAATTTACAACTCAGAAGCACGCGTTTGGATTCAATTGTTAAAACCAATTTGGTTAAGTAATCCCGCTCAACTTGCAAAATGTTTTCCAATGGAAGACGGTTTGTTTGATGTTGCAATCTTCGATGAAGCGAGTCAAATTCCGCTACAAAATGCCCTTGGCGCAGTTCAACGAAGTAAACGAATTATTATTGCAGGGGATGAGCATCAAATGGGTCCAAGTTCATATTTTAAAAGCGGAACAAAAGAGCCGATGGATTTATTGCACCAAGCAAACTATCATTTGCAAAAGGTTCCATTGTCACACCATTACAGAAGCAATCACCCGGATTTGATCGCATTTGCGAATAAACACATTTACAACGATCAATTGAAGGCTTATCCTTCGTTTAAATCGGAAAAGCCAATTCAGCATTACTTTTGTGAGGCCGGAGTTTTTATTCAACGTCAAAATGAAGTCGAAGCGAAAGAAATTGCTATAGCCATTGAAGCACGATTAGGAGATAAAAAAACGATTGGAATTGTTGCCTTTTCTGAAGAGCAATTGAATTGCATTTGGAATAATTTATCCGCAAAAACACAAGATAAACTGACGAGTAGAATTGATGATAACACGGCATTTTTTAAAGCGCTTGAAAACGTTCAAGGCGATGAGTGTGACCATTTACTCATCAGTTTTGGTTTCAGTAAAAATGAAAACGACGAATTGCATCATCGCTTTGGACCAATGAATACTGCAAATGGACGAAAAAGATTGAACGTTTTAGTAACACGAGCAAAAGAAACAATTTCATTTTATTGCTCCATTAAATCAACTGATTTTAAATTAAGTGACAATGAATCTGTTAATTTATTACGTCAATGGATTCAGTTTTCCGAGACTTATTCGGAAGGCGAACATCATCATTTTCCATATCAATTAAACCCGATTGAAAAAGGGAATACGCTGATTTTTAAATCCATTCAAAATCAACTTTCATCTGCTAAGGAACTCGTTACACTTCAAAACGTATTGAAAAGAAGTGGCTGGAAGATTGAATTCAACTAATTCTATTCCTGCAATAGATTATTCACTATTGTTTCAAGCGTAATGTAAATGATAATGTCTGGTTTGAAGAACTCAATGATGTCTTCATTTAATCCGTACTTCCAATTGTCAAAAATAAACAAGGTTTCACTGAATGCCTCAGCAACAAAAGGCATCATTTGTTCTCCAAAAGAATCGCGAATAACCAATACTTTTAAATCGTTTCCAGCTTTTGGGTTTTTAAAATAACGCTCATAATCCCAACCATAGGGAAATCCATCTGGAGAATGCAAACCGAATTTTTGAACCTCTCCTGAATTTTTCCCAATAATTATAGGAACAAAATCCTCCTCTGACAATTCTTCCAAACCTAACACATCGTAATGAATTCCTTTTTTCAAAGTTGTGTCTTTCCATTCAACATTCAAATAAACTTTCAGTTGTGAAAAGTCTTTGGACAAACGTTTCATTAATAATTTCGTTGCAATAAGCCCAGCCCTGTAGTTCCAATGGTTGTCCATTTTATAGAAAACCTTCTCTGATTCAGATGCTTTGATTAATTCAGGAACAGGGTTAACAATAAATCCAGGATTGCTTTGGTTGATTGCTTTTTTCAATTGCTCCGTACGCGTTATTTCAGTAGATTTCAAATACTTGAACGGTATTTTATCAAAGTAAACAGAATGCTTAATTGGGGCAATTAACCAATAAGATTTGACCTTCTTCTCTATAAAAAACTGTTGTCTTCCTTCCCAAAGTCGTCGCAAGGTATTCAATTGTTGTTTGTCAAAGTTTTCTCTTCCGGTAAAGCACGAGATCTCAAACTTATCCATAAACAACCATCCATCATCTCCTATTATCGTATGTTCAGGTTTTGGGGAAACTCCGTAACCATAATACTTAATTCTGGAAAACGATTTTAATAATGGTTCTCGAAAGGAAAAGTTATCGTCGATATATTCTTCCGCGTCTCCAGGAAAATTGTCTAATCGAGAAAAGTTGATTTCCAGGGAATCTTTGAAGCGTCTATTTTCCTTTTTTCGTTTAAATTCTGTTAAACCAATTCCATCATTAACGAACGGCAAAATCATTATCCCAAGGAATAGCACAATCAATTGATATTTAATCATCTTCGTCAAAATTTGAAATAAATAAATGGATTATAAGAACCAAAATTAATCGCCATCACCACATAGAGAAACATCAAAATCAAACCGATATTCTTAATAAACAACACTGAACTGCTCAATTTGTTTTCCTTGAATCTTGCTAAAATCGGAGCACTCATGATTGCTGCTAAGATCAAGACTGAGCTGTTTTCAGCATTTAAAAAGTTAAATCCACTTATTCCGTCTCTATTTGAAAAGTCGAACATCACACCGACGAAGCTTAACGCCTTATTAAAATCTTCAATTCTAAAAAACACCCAACCGACAAGGACGATCAAAAAGGTATAAGTCCAAGAAACAACCGAAGGCAATTTGTCCAAAATTTTTGAAAAACCTAAGCGTTCTATGATAATAAAAAGGCCGTGGAAAACTCCCCAAAAAACAAAACTCCAAGTGGCGCCATGCCAAAATCCAGTAAGTAGAAATACAATAAATTTCGATAGGTTTTATTTACTGACGATTTATTACCGCCTAGAGGAATGTAAACATAGTCTCTAAACCACGTTGAAAGTGAAATGTGCCACCTTCTCCAGAACTCTCTGATGTTTTTAGAAATGTAAGGGAAATTAAAGTTCTCTAGGATTTCAAAACCAAACATTCTTCCTAAACCGATTGCCATATCTGAATATCCGGAAAAATCGAAATAAATTTGAAAAGCGTAAGCTCCTATTCCCAACCAGGCAGCAGAAGTGCTCAGTATCTCAACATCATTTTTAAGAATGGTGTCAATTAGCAAGCCACAAGCATTTGCAACAATTACTTTTTTGAAAAGACCAATAATAAACCTTTCAATTCCAGAGTTGAACAATGAAATCGTTTCTTTTCTAGTTCTTATTTGGTGTATAATATCATTGTACCTCACAATTGGCCCCGCAACTAATTGAGGAAAAAAACCAATGTACAAAGCCGTTTCTGAAAATTTAATCTTTGATTTTTCTTCCGTTCTATAAATGTCCCATAACATTGACATTTGCTGAAACGTATAAAAGGAAATTCCTAAAGGAAGAAGAATTTTCAAGTTGTCGAATAGGATAATATCGTACTCAAAAAACGAACTTACTGCTTTGATGTTTTCTATTAAAAACACGAGGTATTTAAAGGAGAAAAGTAAGGTGATATTGAAAACAATTCCTCCGCGCAACCATGCTTTACTTCTCCTTTTTGAATTCGAAATTCCTCGAGCGAAAAAGTAATTCAACACCACTGAGACAACAAAAACGGCAGAATAACTAACGCCTCCCCAAGCGTAAAACACCAAACTAAATAAGAGGAGGATATAATTCTTCCAACTTTTTGGAGCTAAATAATAAGCGAGTAAAATTGCCGGTAGAAAATAGAATATAAAAACGAGACTACTAAAGAGCATAGCTATGGATGTTCATTTTCAATTCCTTTTTTGACTAATTCAGAGATTCAAATATACAAAAGATGCTCTTCTGGCAAGTTTTTTGTTTTGATTCATTAATTAAATTCTAACTTTATAAAAACGAAAACCATGAAATACATACTCTCCACACTTCTTTTTTCTTTTCTGCTAATTTCCTGTGCAAGTTCGAAAGAAGGAAGTCACAGCGCAGCATCATCTGACAATACGGAATTCAAAAATCTTGAAAAAGGAGATTCATTGTTCGCCTATATTCGTCGCAGCCCTTGTTACGGAACATGTCCAACCTATGAAATGAAAATCTATAACTCTGGATTTGTTGAGCTTTCTGGAGGCCGCTTTATTGACTTGTTAGGTGAACACACAACTACCATTGCAAGAGCGAAAATGCGCGCATTTATTGAAAAAGCCACAAGCATAGGGTATATGAAAATGGACGATGTTTACGACAATACGAATATCACTGATTTACCTGCAACTAGCACGTCAATTGTAATAAATGATGTGCGTAAGTCAATTCGACGCAGAGTTAACTATCCGAACGAAATCTTGGCCTTTGAAAAACTATTTGACGACTTATTGACTTCTGAAAAATGGAAAATGATTTCTGAGCCAGAAGTTGAGCCTCAAAAAAAATAAATTAAATTTGGTTAGGCGCTAATGTGCGTCTAACCAATTTTCTCCAACCTCAATTTCCACTTCCATCGGAACAACCAATTGGACTGCAGCTTCCATTTCACGTTTTACCAGTTCTTTCATTGCATCAATTTCACTTTCGTGAACATCAAACACCAATTCATCATGCACTTGAAGTAACATCTTCGATTTCATTGGCCCTGCATTCATCGCTTTGTGCACACGTATCATCGCTAATTTAATCACGTCGGCTGCAGAACCCTGAATAGGAGCATTGACTGCATTTCGTTCAGCAAATCCTCGTACAATCGCATTCGCTGAATTAATATCCGCCAAATAACGACGTCGTTGCATGATCGTTTCAACATATCCATTTTCTCGTGCATCCGCAACAGCTCCGTCCATATAGCCTTTAATTGTTGGATATTGAGCAAAGTAACTGTCAATAATTTGTTTCGCCTCGGTTCTTGAAATATTCAGGTTTTGCGCCAATCCAAACGCCGATTGACCGTAAATAATTCCAAAATTGACTGCTTTCGCCGAACTTCGTTGATCTCGCGTAACTTCCTCTAACGGAACATTGAACACTTTTGCCGCTGTTGTAGCGTGAATATCTTGACCACTTTTAAACGCGTTAATCATGTTTTCGTCTTCGCTTAAAGCAGCAATAATACGCAGCTCAATTTGAGAGTAATCCGCTGCCATTAACTTAAATCCTTTTCCTCTTGCAATAAATGACTTACGAATTTCCTTCCCTTTCTCTGAACGTATTGGAATGTTTTGAAGGTTTGGGTTATTCGAACTCAATCGTCCTGTAGCAGCAACCGCTTGCATGTAATTCGTGTGAATTCGTCCATCTACCTCATCCACTAATGCTGGAAGTGGATCTACATACGTGTTTTTCAATTTACGCAATTGACGGTAATCCAAAATCATTGGAATAATTGGGTGAACATGAACTAATTTTTGGAGAATGTCCTCACCAGTTGCATATTGTCCTGTTTTCGTCTTTTTTGCTTTACTCGTTATCTTTAAATGCTCAAAAAGAACATCTCCCAATTGTTTTGGAGAGTCAATGTTGAATTCCATTCCAGCTTCATTGGTTATTGATACTTCCAATTCATCCAATGTTTTCCCAAGTTCTTCAGAGTATCTCAACAATCCTTTTGAATCAATTGTAATACCTTCTTGTTCCATATCTTTCAATACTGCAACTAGTGGCATTTCCATTTCGAAGAACAATTTTTTCAAGTGTTCCTTTTGTATTTCAGGCTCAAAAATCTGCTTCAACTGAAACGTAATATCCGCATCTTCGCACGCGTAATCAGTAATTTCTGCAGGATCTAAATCCGCCATGCTCTTTTGATTTTTCCCCTTTTTCCCTATCAATGTTTCAATTGAAACAGGTTTATAATTGAGGTAAAATTCAGCTAGAAAATCCATGCTTTGTTTGGAGTCAGCATTGATCAAGTAGTGCGCAATCATTGTATCAAACGTTGGCGCACAAACTTCAACACCATAACGATTAATGACTTTCATATCATATTTGATGTTGTGTGCAATTTTTTCAATCGTCGTTGACTCAAAAAACGGTCGGAATTCTTCCACTATTTTCTTTGCATCTTCAAAGTTCTTGGGCGTAGCAACATAGAAAGCTTCCTTCTCTTTAAAGCTAAAAGACATTCCACAGATGTTGGCATGTAGCGCATCAAGTCGGTCGGTTTCCGTATCAAAACAAACGGATGTTTGCTTCATCAATATCTCCAACAGTTCTTTCCTTTCTTCTGGACTTGTGATTAAATGATAACTCGATTTTTCAGACGCTATTGTTTTATATTCTGCTGTTTCAGTCGGAGTTTGCTCTAATACTTCGCTTTGCGCACTGAACAAATCCATTTGTCCGTTACTTGTCAGTGTGGATGTTTGAGAAACAACAATCTCTTCTCCTAAAACTCTTCGTGCTAAATTTCTGAATTCCAATTGCGTAAAAATCTCCCTGATTTTGTCAGGATTACTATCGCACATGATTAAATTTTCTTCATCTAGCTCAACGTCAATATCTAAAATAATTGTCGCTAAAGACTTTGACATTAATCCTTGTTCTGCAAAGTTTTCAATGTTTTCTCGCTGCTTTCCTTTTAATTCGTGGGCATGTTCAATAATTCCTTCTAATGAATCGTATAGTTTTAACAATTTTGAAGCTGTTTTTGGTCCAATTCCAGGAATTCCAGGAATATTATCCGCGACATCGCCTTGTAAACCTAACATGTCAATGACTTGTTCAACGCGGTCTAAATCAAACTTTTCGCAAACTTCTTTTACACCCCAAATTTGGGCAGGATCTCCACCTCTTCCTGGTCGGAACATAAAAATATTTTCACTCACCAATTGCGCAAAATCCTTATCAGGCGTCATCATATATGTTGTGTATCCTTTCTTCTCTGCTTTTTTTGCGAGTGCACCAATTACATCATCCGCTTCAAAACCATTGACCTGAATAATTGGAATGTTGAAAGCTCTAATTATTTCCTTGATTGGTTCAATCATAGAAACAATCCCTTCTGGTGTTTCTTCTCGGTGTGCTTTGTATGCTTCAAACTCCTCTCTTCGTGATATTGAACCACCAGGGGGATCGAAAACGACTGCCAAATGCGTTGGTTTTTCATTTTTAATAATGTCAATTAACGCATTTGTAAAGCCGAATGCAGCCGATGTGTTTTTTCCTAAAGAATTCATTCTTGGGTTCTTGGCAAAAGCAAAATAGGCTCTAAAAATCAAGGCATAGGCATCGATTAGAAATAATTTTTTATCGTGTTTTAATGAAATCATGGTTTAATATAATGTTAGTTGGTTGGAAAAGAAATTAACTCCAAGTTGTGCCTTCTTTGCTGTCTTTTACGGTAATTCCTGCTGCCGCTATACCATCCCGGATTTTATCGGAAGTTGTCCAATCTTTATTTGTTCTCGCTCCTTGTCGCAAATCCAACACCAAATCCATTACAGGAGTTAAGCGATCATTTGCCGATTCAGTTTCAGCTTTCATTCCCAATACATCAAAAACAAACGTATTCATTTCCTTTAATAGCGTTTCCAAATCACTTGCTGTAATTGCAGCATTGCCATCTTTTACGGTATTGATAAACTTCGCTGCATCGAACAAGTTGCCAATCAAAATTGGAGCATTAAAATCGTCATTCATTGCGGAATAAAACGATTGAATCATTTCCTCTATGTTTTGAGAAGACGTTGCTGCGGTTGTCAAACTAGTTGCAGATTTCAAAGCTTCTGTCAATCTGTTGTAGCCTTTTTCTGTTGCAATTAATGCATCGTTCGTCATGTCCATATTACTGCGGTAATGCGCTTGCATCATCGCAAAACGAATGACGTTCGGAGAAAATGGTTTATCAAACAAATCGGTTGATCCATTCACTATTTCCATTGGTAAAAAGTAATTTCCAAAGGATTTACTCATTTTCTGCCCGTTCACATTCAACATGTTAGCGTGCATCCAGTATTTTGCTGGAGAACATCCCAAAGAACCACAGTTTTGCGCAATTTCATCTTCATGGTGCGGGAATTTCAAATCCATTCCACCTCCGTGTATGTCAAAATGATTTCCCAAATATTTTGTACTCATGGCTGTACACTCTATGTGCCAACCTGGATTTCCATCTCCCCAAGGAGAGCGCCAAATTTGCATGTCTTCAGGGTTTGCTTTCTTCCATAAGGCAAAATCCGCGAAAAAGTGCTTTTCTCCTTGTGCATTCAGGTCGCGCGTTTCTTCAGCTAACTCATCTATTTTTCTTCCACTTAGAATTCCATATTGATGTTTTTCACTGTACGCTTTCACATCAAAATAAACCGAACCATTGACTGTGTAAGCAAATCCGTTTTCTATAATTTTTTCTATAATTTCTATTTGTTCTTGAATGTGACCTGTTGCAGTCGGCTCAATACTCGGAGGCAACATGTTATATGCACGCTGTAAATCTTGAAAAATAACATTGTACTTATAAACGATTTCCAAGGATTGCATTTGCTCTTTTTTCGCTGCTTTTCCAATACTATCAACTGCTTCACCTGCACTGTTTGTGATATGTCCAGCATCGGTAATGTTTCTTACGTATTTCACATTGTAACCCAACACCAATAAATAACGGTAAATCAAATCGAAATTGATGAACGTACGCATATTTCCCATGTGCGGCTCGCTGTATAACGTTGGTCCACACACATACATTCCAATGCGTCCTTCATTTATAGGTTCAAATATTTCTTTTTGTCCCGAAAGACTATTGTAAATTGAGAGTTGCTGCTTGTTCATTAAACGGTGTTTGTTGAACAAATATAAGGATTTGTATTTTCTTAAAATCGAATCTTCAATCTTCAAAAAATGATTTTTAGCACGGAAATTGATATATTGACGCAGAACGATATAACTATTGCTATGAAATTTAAGTTTACCACCGTTATTTTTAGTGTTTTAATTCTTGCTTCATGTAAAACGTCATTTCGTATATCAGTGAAAGAACCTTCCATTGTAAGAATTCCTTCGGAGGTGCGAACAATTGGAGTTTTAAACCATGTTACGAAAGAGAATAGTCCTGAAAAAATCATTGAGGTTTTAATACGATCTCAAAGTATTAACGGCAACACTGTGGCAGCTGAAAGAGCGGTCGAAGGAGTTTTGCGGGGATTAGGAAAATCTTCTAATTTAACAGGAAAGAGTTTGGCAAGTGGAGGAATTAAAACAAGCGATGGAAACGTAAACTGGGCTGCAATTGATAGTCTGTGCAACTCACAAGTCCTTCAAGGAATTCTGGAATTAACTGAAGTACAAACAATTTCTCCCGTTGGTGGAAGTCTTTTAGCAAGTGCAACGGGACAATCATCCACTCGATTGGAAGGGTATTTATATGCTAATATTTACATTGCTAATACTCACGAAATAATAGAGCGACTCCGCATCAGACGTTTTTATAACATTCCATTGGGTGGCACAACTTCCATCATTGATATTCTTAACGATGTAAAAAGAAAACAAGAATACTACCGTGCTTTAGGATACGACTTAGGATATGGAATGGCGCAATTAATATATCCAAAATGGGTTTGGGTTGACCGCGATTATTATACGAAGGGAAGTGATGTTTTAAAAAGAGCTCGCCCTATGATAAAAGAAGGAAATTGGGACATTGCCGAAAAACAATTACTTCTAGATATTGACCATCACAAGGAAAAAATCAGAGGTAGAGTTCTATTTAATTTAGCCTTAGTAAAGGAAGGTCAGGGCGACGTTGATAGCGCAATTATGTATGCCGAAAAAGCAGCACTGGAGTGCGGCGATAAGTTGGCGAATAATTATTTGGTTCGCTTAAGGAAGCGTAAAGTACAGCTGGAACAAATGGATTAACTCTTTACTCTGTCTTTTATTAGCAAATAATAAAGGTTAATCAAGCAAATAGCGACATTGGTTATTATAACTGGAAAAGAGCCAATTAGCAAACCGTAAAGAATAAAAAACCCACAACCGATGGTGTTTATGATTCTTAGCGTCGTCATTTTTTTCATTGTAAATGACACCAATAGTACTGCCGAAGCGAAATACCCTATATATTCGTTAATATCTTCCATAATTCGCTAGTCTGATGAATCAGAACCTTATTTATATAATTTAATTCCCAATTCTTTCATTTGCTCTTCGTTCAAAGGCGAAGGTGCATCAATCATGACATCTCTTCCACTGTTGTTCTTCGGGAAAGCGATATAATCACGAATGGATTCTGATCCACCCATTGTTGCCACCAAACGGTCTAAACCAAATGCCAATCCACCGTGTGGAGGAGCCCCGTATTCAAAAGCACTCATTAAGAAACCAAACTGAGCTTGCGCTTCTTCTTTTGTGAATCCTAATAAATCAAACATTCTTGATTGCAACGCTCTGTCGTGAATTCGAATAGATCCACCACCCAATTCAACACCATTCATGGCTAAATCGTACGCATTTGCTCTCACTTTTCCTGGTTCAGTATCAATTAAATCAAAATCTTCTGGTTTTGGAGAAGTAAACGGATGATGCATTGCGTGGTAACGTCCAGATTCTTCATCCCATTCTAACAAAGGAAAATCAACTACCCACAGCGGTTTGAATACATTCGGATTTCTCAATCCTAATTCGTTCCCCAAGTGCAAACGCAATTCACCCATTTGCTTGCGGGCTTTGTCTAAACCACCACTCAATACCAAAATTAAATCTCCTGGTTTTGCGTTTGCAGCTTTCGCCCATTCAGCCAAATCTTCTTGACTGTAGAATTTATCTACGGTTGATTTATACGTTCCATCGTCGTTGCATTTCACGTAAACCATTCCCAATGCTCCAATTTGTGGGCGTTTTACCCAATCCACTAATGCATCCAATTGTTTTCTAGTGTAAACACCACATTGTTCAGCATTTATCGCTAAAACAGCTTTTGAATTATCAAAAATAGAAAACCCTTTTCCTTTTGTAATTGTTGTTAAGTCAACGAACTCCATTCCAAAACGAATGTCTGGCTTATCTGAACCATAACGTTCCATTGCTTCGGCATAAGTCATTCGAGGGAATTTTTCATCCAACTCCACGTTGCGAACAGTTCTAAATAAATGTTGTATCATTCCTTCGAACATATTCAAAATATCTTCTTGTTCCACAAATGCCATTTCGCAATCGATTTGTGTAAACTCTGGTTGTCTATCTGCACGTAAATCTTCATCTCTGAAGCACTTAACAATTTGATAATAACGGTCGAAACCAGATACCATCAACAATTGTTTGAACGTTTGTGGAGATTGAGGCAAGGCATAAAATTGTCCTTCATTCATACGACTTGGAACAACGAAATCTCTTGCTCCTTCAGGCGTAGATTTAATTAAAACAGGTGTTTCAACATCTAGGAAATCTTGTGAATCTAAATACTTACGCGTTTCCAACGAAACTCTATTTCTCAATCTCAATTTCTCTTGAACAGGATTTCTTCTTAGATCCAAATAACGGTATTTTGCACGTAATTCTTCTCCACCATCTGTATCGTCTTCGATTGTAAATGGAGGTGTAAGCGAACCATTTAAGACAGTTAACTGAGCAACTTTAATTTCAATTTCTCCTGTTGGAATGTTCTTGTTTTTACTCGAACGTTCGATTACCACTCCTTGTATTTGAATTACAAATTCACGCCCGCACTTTCTAGCTTGAGCCGTCAATGCTGCATTTTCATCCACGTTGAACGCCAATTGTGTAATTCCATAACGGTCACGCAAATCCATAAAGGTCATTCCACCTAAATCGCGCGATTTTTGTACCCAACCCGAAAGAGTTACTGTGTTTCCAATATGTTCAGGGCGCAATTCGCCACAAGTGTGAGTTCTATACATGAGATAAATTTAATCGGTGGCAAAGATAGACATTAGAGTCAAGACTGCAAGACAAAAGACTGCAAGACTTTAAGACTAAACGAGTAAGGAGTCAGGACTTGTTTTATATTAAAAAACAAGTCTTCTAGCAACTACGAAGTAGATGCGATCTTGACTCTAAAGTGGAATATTTCCGTGTTTTTTATACGGAAGCGTCTCTGCTTTATTCTCCAACATTTTGAATCCTTGGATTACCTTTGCGCGTGTTTCTTCTGGAAGAATTACATCGTCTACAATTCCACGTTCTGCAGCTCTGTATGGATTTGCGAACATTTCTGCGTACTCTGCTTCTTTTTCCAATAATTTTGCCTCAGGATCTGCTGCTTCATTGATTTCTCGTTTGAAGATAATTTCTGCCGCTCCTTTTGCTCCCATAACTGCAATTTCTGCTGTTGGCCAAGCAAAATTCAAATCTGCACCTATACTTTTTGAGTTCATTACGTCAAATGCTCCACCGTATGCCTTACGTGTAATTACCGTAATTCTTGGAACAGTCGCTTCACAGAATGCATACAATAATTTTGCTCCGTGGGTGATAATTCCTCTCCACTCTTGATCTGTTCCAGGTAAGAATCCAGGTACATCTTCAAACACCAACAAAGGAATATTGAATGAATCACAAAAACGGACAAAACGTGCGCCCTTGCGAGAAGAATCAATGTCTAAAACTCCAGCCATCGAAGCCGGTTGATTGGCAACAACACCAATTGATCTTCCTTCAATTCGTGCAAAACCAACAATAATGTTCTTGGCAAAATCTTCATGAACTTCTCTAAAGCTATTGTCGTCAATAACACATTCTACTACTTTACGAATGTCGTAAGGCAAAGTGCTGTTTTCAGGTAAAATATCGTTGATTGTCGTTAATTTCAATTCGTTAAAATCAAATTTAGTTGGACTAGGCGGTAATTCGTTTGCGTTTTGTGGCATGTACGTAATTAAATCACGTGCTTTTTTCAATGCCTCAACATCGTTCGATGCTGTAAAGTGATTTACTCCAGATTTTTCAGCGTGTGCTTTTGCTCCACCTAAATCTTCTGAAGTAACTTCTTCGTGTGTTACTGTTTTTACAACATTCGGTCCTGTAACAAACATGTAAGAAGTGTCTTCCACCATCATTACGAAATCCGTTAAGGCCGGAGAATAAACTGCACCACCTGCACAAGGCCCCATAATTAAACTCAATTGTGGAATTACGCCCGAAGCACGTGTGTTTCTGTAAAAAATATCTGCGTAACCAGCCAAAGAAACAACGCCTTCTTGAATTCGTGCACCCCCAGAATCGTTCAATCCAATAAGTGGCGCTCCATTTTTCATGGCTAAATCCATCACACGACAAATTTTAGCAGCGTGCGTTTCAGAAAGTGAACCTCCAAGAACTGTGAAATCTTGAGAAAAAACATAAATCAATCGACCGTGAATGGTTCCGAAACCAGTCACAACTCCATCTCCAGGAATTTTATTCTTTTCTAAACCAAAGGAAGTTGACCTGTGTTCTACAAACTGTCCAACTTCTTGAAATGAGCCTTCGTCTAACAAAAGCGTTACACGTTCTCTGGCCGTTAATTTACCTTGTTCGTGTTGGCGAGCAATACGTTGCTCTCCGCCTCCTAAATACGATGCTTCCCTTCTATTTTTTAATTCCTGATTTTTGTCCATTGTGCTCCAATTATTTTCTCAAACAAATGTTGATAGACAAAGATAATTTTATTCTACAAAAATAAAGCGGCATTCAACATAGAATTGAATTTCAACTAAATTTCCCAACTTGAATTCTTTCTGAATAATTTCAACTAATTTTACGTTATCAACTAAAGAACTATAAATCAATAATTATGAGAATTCTAATCTTCGCACTTATCATTTTAAGCCTTGGGGCATGTAGCAAATACGATGAAGGTTCACCTTCTTTCGCAAGTAAAAAATCGAGATTAGTCAACGATTGGACAATGGTCAAACTTACCATAAATGGATTTGATGTGACTGCTTTAAAAATAATTACTGGTGTGGATATCAAAGCAAACAACACTTTCACAGTTTATGGAGAAGCCAATGGAGTTGAAACGTCGTCAAGTTCAACATGGGTCTTTAACGGTAATAAAACACAGGTTTTAGTTACAAACGCAGACGGTTCGATAGATTCTTATGAAATAATCAAATTGGAAAAGGATTCGCTTAAACTTAAAATTATCAACAATAATGGTGCGACTGTAATTCACGAGTATAAATCCGCTTAAGGATTAATTACGAGAATTGTCGTTTTTCCAATTGACTTGAATAAGTCGGTAATGTCTTTTGTTTTTAGTGAAATACAGCCTAAAGTCCAGTTGGTTTTTTGATCTATTAAATCATCTCTGCCGTCTGGAACTCCATGAATTCCAACTTCACCACCGATAGTAGCGTTCGCAGAAATTTTCCCGTCTGCTTTTCTCTTTTTGAAGCGTTCCCAAGATGTTGCATTTGGGTAATCAATCCAAATAAAATAGGACCAACTTTTGTGTGCGTACATGCTGCGAATTTTAAATGTTTCTTCTGGTGTGCAGCCGTCTCCTTCTCGACTTTTATCGTCTACAGGATTAAACCCAAACACGCATGGATAGGTGATTAATTTTTTGTCCTTGTGAAACACGGACAAGGTATAATCTGACTTGTCAATGACTACTTTTAATTCAGCCGAAGGAATATTCAGCTCCTTTACTGTTTCTTGTAGACTTTTCTGAGCACAGCTCGAAAACATCATCATCGCTAAAAAACCAGATATAAAATAACGCATAATTTCAACTTATTTTCTGTGCGTACATCACAATAATCGTTCCGAATCCTTCAATAATCTATTGTTACTACCTTCAAAGAAATTTACTTTAATATGCATGCTGTGGTGTTATGAAGTAACACCGTCTTTAAAAGTGCTCCCTTTTCAGCGGAATGTGAATTGGAGAAAAGTCTCACGCGTTGAATCCATTGAAAATTACTAGACCGTTGAACGTCTTTGATGAATCGAGAAAACCGAGAAAGTCTAAGTTTTAATAAAATTCAAAGCTCAAAAGATTGGGAGAAATGCGTTTTCAATATTATAGAAGCGCTTCCTGACTCTTGCAGTCTTGACTCTTAATGTCTATTATATAGCGCCCTTCGCTTTTAACGCCAGATACTTGTTAATCGTGTTGATCGATAACTCTTCTGGAAGTGTAAGAACCGTTTGAATTCCATTTTGACGCAACTCCCGGGCTACTTTAGATTTAATGGAAATCATGCGCTCCGCAACCGCAGATTGATAGACCTCGTGAATTGATTTTGAAGGTTGAAATGCCAATTCTTGTAATTCACTGTTCTGAAAAAAGACAACCATTAACACGTGCTTCTGATTCAGTTTACGCAAATAAGGCATTGCGCGTCTCATCGCAAATTCCGTTTCAAAATTGGTGAACAATACCAGTAAAGACCTGGAATGAACTGTTCTTCGAATGGATTGGTACAGCAGTTCAAAATTGGATTCTTTGTATTGCGTTTTTTGGTTGTACAACGCATCCTGTATTCTTCGCATTTGTCCACCACCGCGTTCTGCCGCTAACATGGTTCCAATCTTATCAGAATAGGTGAATAATCCTGCTTTATCGCCTTTTTTCAATGCAATATTTGAAAATACGAGACTTGAATTAATGGAATAATCGAGCATTGATAACCCGTCGAACTCCATTTGCATATTGCGACTTTTGTCAATGATACAATAGATGTTCTGGGATTTTTCTTCTTGGTATTGGTTCACCATCAACTCGTTTCTGCGACTTGTGGCTTTCCAGTTAATCGTTTTTAATTCATCTCCTTGAACGTAATTTTTAATTTGTTCAAACTCGCTGTTGTTCCCCAATCGACGAATTTTCTTAATTCCAGCACTGGTCTTTTGTTGTTGAAATACTTGCAATTCGTATTTCTTCATTTGCAACACCGATGGATACACGTGAACGGTTTCTTCCAACTGAATATCAATGCGTCGTGAAGCCAAGAAAAAGAGGGAGCGAATAATGACGAAGACATTGCCAAAATGAAATTCTCCTCTGTGTTTTGGGACAAACGAATAATGAAATTCTTTCGAATTATCCGAACTGACGATTCCTTTAAAAATGGTTGCTCTCATTTGCATTTCAACAGGATAACCTTCAATCATCGAAAAGTTAATCGGTTGGACTGTATTGTTTTTAATTGTTAAAACAACGTGATTTTCATCTCCGAGGTTCAAACGACTGTTCAACTTTCGTTCAACGGTAATTGGTGCACGACTGCTGAACACCAACAACGCATCGATGCCTGTTAATCCAATCAAAGAAGCCAACACCACATTTGCAACAAACTCCAGCGAAGGAATGCTAAATGCTAAGACGTAGAGGAGAATCACCGCGACAAACGCAGCAAAAAACCATCTGGTCAAATAGATATTTTTGGCAAAATTCAACTTATCTTGGTACTTCTATTGTTTTCATTATCTCCATAATTACATCTTCCGTTAATACGCCTTCCATTTCTGCTTCTGGTGTTAATATTAAACGGTGATTCAATACGTGTACTGCTACAAATTGAATGTCGTCTGGCGTTACGAAATCACGTCCTCGAATGGCAGCAATTGCCTTTGCAGATTTAATAATTGATAAAGATGCTCTTGGAGATCCGCCCAAGTATATTTTTCCGTGATTACGTGTTTTGTGCGTTATTGCAGCGATGTATTTCACTAAATTATCTTCTACAATTACCTTTTCAACGGCGTCTTGAATTTTTTGAATTTCATCCGACGTAAACACCTTCGTTATGCTATCAAAACTTGGAGTTTTGATTTCGTTCTTGTAACGGTGCAAGATTTCTTCCTCTTCGTGCAATTGCGGATAATCCAACTTAATTTTAAATAAGAACCTGTCCAATTGTGCTTCCGGTAAATTGTATGTTCCCTCTTGTTCAATTGGGTTTTGCGTAGCGATAATTAAAAATGGAAATGCCATTGGATATTCCGTTCCATCGTAGGTGATTTGACGTTCTTCCATTACTTCAAACAAGGCCGCTTGCGTTTTTGCAGGAGCGCGGTTGATTTCATCAATCAACACAATGTTTGAGAAAATTGGTCCTTTTCGGAAAGAGAATTCTCCATCTTTCATGTTAAAAACAGACGTTCCAATTACATCGGAAGGCATCATATCTGGAGTAAACTGAATTCTTGAAAAATCAACATTCAAGGACTTAGAAAGTACTTTCGCCGATAAGGTTTTTGCAACTCCAGGAACTCCTTCTAACAAAATATGTCCGTTTGAGAAAATTCCCGTTAATAGTAAATCCACCATTTGCGCTTGTCCAATTACAAATTTTGACAACTCTGCGCGGACATCACTTACTTTTTGGGCTACCCACAATAAATCGGCATTTTTCCGCTCAAAACCGTAAGATTGTGCCGCAGTTTCTGCCGCTGGAACCACTGTAGTTTCTTCCGCCGGAGTTTCCTCTTTCGGCATGTATTCAGAATTCTCTGTAGTCACGTTCGGTATAGACGGGATTTGATTCCCTTCAGGGTTATTTACATCTTCATTCATCATAGTTCGAGGTTGTGAAATTTGGAAACGAATCGCTTAAACTGCTTTTGATCAAAACGACTTAAGTCCCAATAATTAATAATCAACTGTTTATTATCTTTAAAATTCAATACTGCTCCTTTCGATTTTAATTCAGACGATATCAAATCATCCTTTTCAAAACTATACTTTTTCCCGAAAGGCGAGTAGTATTCTATTGTTTTTACATTCACTTTCATGTAAGGTTTTGACACGCGTAATATTCCTAAGACCACAAATAATATTCCGATTGGCCATAAGACAATTCCCACTCCAATAGAGTTCATCAAGAAAACCGTACCACGAATAAACAACCCAATTCCCGACAGCACCAACACGAAAGACAAAGGCATAGCTCTCTGAAAAATCATTTCTCGCGCTTGCAATTTATCGTTCAGCTTGTCTGTGATAACACCAATTTTTCTGTAAAGCGCGTGCATTTTTTTGTTGACATTCGTGATGTATTGATCGTTGATAGAAAATGCTTCTTTTGTCTCGAGCATGTTCACCAATTCATCAATTTCTGAACGTTGCATGTTACATTTTTCCGCTAAAACATCCAAAACTTTGTGGTCTGAACCTCTATTTAAATCAATGAAAAAGTGTTTTTGAATTGTTGCATAAAAGTTCTTACGTTGCACTTGCAATAAGCCGTAAGGTTGACGTTTTGCAAAGTAAATCGAAGTAATGGTTTCGGTAAACGCCAAGGTCATATCCTTCTTTTTGCTGATGTAAGGAACAACAGGTTGTGTTCTTTTTGATCTAAAAATAATAAACAAAAGAATTCCCAAAATGCTCAATAACATTGCCGTTAACAATGTTGGGTTCTGGAAAAGGAGTTTAAAATAACTGTCGTCTACTTTTCCATTGGCACCTGAATTGTCATCGACATCCTGATTGCCATAATTGTCTGTCAAACGGCCTAATTCTAGCAAATAAACATCCTGTTCAGAAGACAATTGGTTCAATATAAATTCAGCATATTTGAATCCAGGCAAACGCTTTATTTGATAGTTGTAAAACATTTCTGGATTAGAATGAAAGAACAAGTATCCTTCACCGTATTTCACTTTTATGAAATTTGACATTTCCATGAATGACGAAAGCGATTCATGCTTGTTCAAGGATTCAATTTTGTCAAACGCTTTCCATTCTGTCGCAATTGTATCGTTTTGAAATAGATTAATCATTTTGTACTTATGCTTTTTCGTAAACACATTCACATAATCACTATAATCATAGGTTGTTTCATACTGGTAGAAGAGTTTTGGGAATAAGTTCTCCGTTAAATCGTTGAAACTTAAAAACAGGCTCGATCCTTTTTTCACTTCCGAAAGTATGGTGTCGATTTCACTGTTTTGCAATCCAAAATTATTGCCGACAAAGAAAAACGTTTTATTACTCGTATCCTTTTCAAAAATGGAGTCCATGTCAATCCAATCCGTTACCACAGACACTTGATGGTTAGAATCTAAATGCGCTTGTGTAAGTGCCGTGAGCAAATACAAACCCATGGGTTTTTTATCGTCCACTTGAAAGCGGCTGCTCCAATTCGAAGAAACGAATTTTGCGCGTTTTTCTTTTTCCGAGTTTTCTCCACTCGAAAACAGCCAAACGAGCAAGAACATCGCGACAATGATTCCTGCAACAACCCCTATTTTCGTTTGCTTATTCATTTACGGGATCCAAGGATTTGTAATAGTTTTTAAACGTAGGTTGCAATAGCTCAAAAATTTCTTTGTCAATTTGGTAATCGCCATACCAAACAATGTCGTATACACGAACGCATTCATTAAAATGAGAAGCATTTTCACGCTTGTGCATTTCAAGTACATAGTGGTAATTTGTTTTTTCTCGTTTCCAATAAATCCACGATTTTCGAATCAACTCTTTGAGGATAAAAGTGAAATAAATGCGCACACATTCTCTATAGTTTTCATCCAGTACCGCAGACTCTAAGCGCAATTCCAATTCGGTTTTGGAAATCACTTCTGGGTTCCAATCGTCTTCGACATCAATAACAACTCGGGCGTTCGGTGCTTTTTTATTTTTAATAAGAAAGTAAGCGATCATAAATATAGCAGCGCCAATCAGAATAAATAACAACACTTTCCAAACTCCAGCAGAAATGGAAGGAGTTGGTAAATCAACATCTGGCAAATCAATGTCCGGGGCGTCAATATCTGGAATTTCAATGGGTTCAGGATCTTTCACTTTTGGGTCGTACGGAACAGTCCCTTGTCCACCACCACGGTCAAATCCTCTGTACCGTTTTTTTCTGTCTTTTTGTATTTGTTGAGGCGTATATTGTATTCCCTGATAACCTTGATTTCCGTTTCCAGAATTCGCTCCATTTGAATTGTCTTCCGACTTCATATCGGCAGGATAAGAACCATACCAATCTTCAGGACCTTCGTACTTGTCCGTTTTTTTGTATTCGAGGAAGTCTTTTTCCTTTTTCCAAGTTGTTTCTTTCTCCCCTTGCGCCCTTAATAAAAAGGGAACAACCAAAAGCAAGGTATGTAAGATTGATTTAATCAACGGATGTTTCTTTTATTCTACTTCTTTTCCCAAATTTTTCGAATTCTTTGCGCAACCCAAATGCTTCGGTTTTCTCTCTTTCACTGTAATAACCTAGTGCCATCGTCATTATCAACAGCGGAAGAACACCCATCATAAACAAGATATATATTATCTGTCTAAATCCATTGCTCCAAACCATGTAATCATCACCCGCCACAAACACTTGCGCGATGCGTTTCACAAAATCTGCTACCATATCCAAAACATCTCTAACCATCGGCTCATTTGCCCAGCCTTGATGAATACTAAACACCAACGCAATCGGTTGCATGACCATTGCAGTAAGTAGAAGCAAAATCAATAGTACGACCAATGATTTTCCGTAATGTTTACTGCTGTAGCTAAATCCCAAACCGAATTTCCCTTTTCGTTTTAAAGGTGAAAGTGCCATTGTTGCAGCGTTTAAATAGAACAATGGAAGTAAAAACAGTGCCGGAAGCAAAAAGTAAAAGGGCAATAGACAGACGATTAACATCATCAACAAATTCCCCAACCAAATGGCAAAAAAGCGTTGTTTCAGGTAAAGGGAAAAGCTTTTCCATGAAAACGCTTCACCAACGGTGGATGCACTCCAAAAAACAGAAGTGAAAATCATTGCGAAAATAAATGTCCAAACTCCAAATACGATAAAGTCTTGCAGGTTATGAAATCCATATCCTATAATTAATTCCAGTTGACTTGCCCAATCGAAATAGTATTCTGTTTTTTGTAAATCGTAGTGATTCACATCTTGTAAAAGCACAACTGTAAAGATGATAGGTAGAACGATTAGTCCATTTATTTTGGTGAATTTGACAAACTCAGCTCTGTACAAACGAAATGCATCCGCTATAACTTCTCCAATTGTTCTGATTTTTTCAAAGTTGAATTCTTTGCGTAAAGTAAAGTTCCCGACCTCTTCTTTATTCAGCAATTCTGGATGTTTTCGGGCCACATACATTGGGTAAAACACATAGAAAAAAAGAATTATTGCAAATGAAAATAAGATTAACGCCCATTTAGACCAATTTGGTAAAACCTGATAGTTTGCTGTTACGAAACTTTCTAAAAATCCAGCTGCAATGATAAAAGGAACGAGGCTCATCATTATTTTTAATCCTCGTTTTGTCGAAAGTTGTAACGATTGAATGCGCGTATAGCTTTTAGGGAAAAGTAAACCGTTTCCTGCTGTAATTCCTGCTCCTCCAGCCAAAACAATTGCTGAAATTTCGAATGCACCGTGGATCCAAATCCCTAAAAAACTTGTGATAAGTAATCCTTTTGCATGAAAGAAATACTGAAACGCTCCCAACATTACACCGTTGTAAAAAAGCAATAAATGTGTTCCTATTGTAAAGAAAAAACCGACAAAAAAGGTGAGAAAAGCCACTTTCATATTGTTCGTGGTAATTTGCACAAACATTGCCATTTGGTCTGTCGTTTCATAGACCTTCAGCGGATTTCCGTCTTGAATGTTTTGCAAAGTCATGTTCACATAACCGTCTCCCAACACCACTCTCGGAAAATCAGGGTCGATGTACGTGGTAGCCATACCAATCATCATGTAAACCATAAAAATGACTAGCGCGAAGAGTAAATTTTTTCTGGAACGGTAAATTTCCAAAGGCAAAGACGTTTTCCAAACGGTTATAAACTTGCTAAACGATTCTCCCTTTTGCTTGTGAACCCCTGTGTAAACCCGTTGTGCTAATTGATTCAAATAAACCCGAACGGTTCTTCTTCTATAAAACGTTTGTGCATAGCTCAAATCATCGGTGATATCCATGTACAAATCGCTCAATTCTTCAGGGTCGTTTGATTGCGACTCGTAAAGTTTTTCGAAACGATTCCACTTTTCTTTATTCTGATTTATGAACGATGTTTCCTTCAAGGGGTAGGTTTCTTTTTAAGAATAGTAAATATAACGGATGTAATCCAAAAACAAGGGAAATCTAAATAAATTTACTGAGCGATGAAGCACATAACAACGCTTTTCAATGAAACATCTACTACTTGCATTCACCCCTATTTTAGGTGTTTCGGCATTTTATCAAATGACATCAACGTATTATAACAACGTATAATAACATTCTAATTCCAATGCGTGACGGTGAGTTTTTAGAAGCTGATATTTTTGTGCCAACAGGTGCTAAAACTGCCGAGGTTGTTTTGGTCCAAACGCTTCACGAAGCTTTAACGGCGCTTGTTCCTCGAGACCTCAAACTTTCCGATTTGTAAATGAAAGCCTCGGCGTTCACTTTCTTGATCTTGTATTGTTTGAAAATCCACCTCTATCTTCGTTTTGTTACTCCTAAATTTAGTCATTGGCGCAATCGAATTGTGCATTCCTGTATATGGCGATAAAGCCAAAATGCCTCCTGATCCTTTTTCAATTTTCACCCAATCTAAAATTGCATCGTAAGCCTTTGTAAACAAATAAGACTTTACTTTTTCAGCGTTGATGTTTTCATGCTTTGACCACACTTTTGCAACCGTTTCTTGTACAATATCTTTCGCGGAAATCTCATTTCTGAGGTGCTTAAATGCAAATCAGAAAATGCTGTCCGATTATTCAACTGCCGCCAAATTGAATAATTTTTTGATTAATTTTTAGTTTCATGCGTAAGACTGACAAGTTAGATAAAAGTTAATTAAAAAAACATTCAATTGGCCTATTTCAATTTTTAGATAAAAAATCATAAATAATGAGTTTGCTGAATTTACGCCTGTTGTGCATATTCAAAATAATTCTACCTTTAACTAAACAATTTAAACTTAAAAAATGATCGGATTATTGGTAGCAGGAGGAATTTTCTTAATTCTTATCCTTTGGTACATTTCAGCAAACAACAGATTAGTTGCGTTAAAAAACAACCGTGAAAATGCATTTGCTGACATTGATGTACAATTAAAACAACGACACGACTTGATTCCACAATTGATGGGAGCTGTAAAAGGTTACATGGAGCATGAGAGTGGTGTTTTGACTCGTGTTACAGAAGCGCGTTCCAAAGCAATGGGAGCTTCAGGTGTTAATGATAAAATTGCCGCTGAAAAAGAGTTAGGTGCTGCAATGAGCGCATTCCAAATTCAGGTAGAAGCTTACCCTGACTTAAAAGCAAGCACGAATTTCATGCATTTGCAAACTGAAATTTCTGACATTGAAAACAAATTGGCTGCGGTACGTCGTTTCTTCAACTCTTCAACAAAAGAATTCAATACAGCTGTGGAATCTATTCCAACAAACATTGTTGCTGGAATTAAGAAATATACAGTTCAACCTATGTTCGATTTAGGTGATGCTGGTCGTGCACAAATGGACGTAGCTCCAGAAGTAAAATTCTAATGATTGAATGAAATACGTTGGTTTACATGCTCAAATTAGCAGAAACAACAGCCGTTCTGCCCTTTTACTGATTGCATTTCCGCTACTGATTTTTGTAGCGGTTTATGCATTTTGTGTCTTTATGTTTCAACCCGAATGGAGTGAAGTTAATTACCGTTTTCTAACGTACATTCCGTTTGTAGTTGCTGGCGTAATCATCTGGTTTTTGATTGCTTTTGCAACTCACTCTTCACTCATTCAAATGGCGACGAATTCGAAGCCTTTGGAACGAAAAGAGAACATGCGCATCTACAATTTGACAGAGAATTTATGCATGTCGGTTGGAATGACAATGCCGAAACTGTTCATTATTGAATCTGATGCATTGAATGCTTTTGCTTCTGGAATTAACGAAAAAACATTTTCGGTTACATTGACACGCGGAATTATTGAAAAGTTAAACGATCAAGAATTGGAAGGTGTTATTGCGCATGAGTTAACGCATATTAGAAATAAAGATGTGCGCTTGCTCATCATCACTATCATTTTTGTGGGAATCTTTGCCTTTGCAGTTCAAATGCTTTTCCGTTCTGTATTGTATGGCGGTGCTGGAAGACGAAAAAACAACGGTAAAGACAACGGTGGCGCTGCAATTCTTGTGATGCTGGCCATTGCTGCAGTAGTTTACCTATTATCCATGGTATTTAAATTTGCACTTTCTAGAAAACGCGAATACCTCGCTGATGCAGGAGCTGTGGAAATGACAAAAAATCCTTTGGCAATGGCAAATGCTTTGCGCCAAATTTCTGGAAACTCTGACATTGAAGCAAAAAGCGACGACGTAAAACAAATGTTTATCGACAACAGCGAATCTACAAAAGGATTTATGGCTTCCATTTCTGGGGTTTTTGCAACTCACCCGCCAATTGAAAAAAGAATTGCGGTCTTGGAGCAGATGTAGAAGACAGTAAGAGTGTTTTAGGGGTTAATAGGGATGTTCTTATTAGCAACTTGTGATGGGTAATTAATAACAATCAATATTATGAAAAAATCAACTTTAACAATTACTCTTTCACTTTTAGTCAGTTTAGTTTTTATTTCTTGTTCAAATGAAACTGAGAACACACCAAACGAGTCAGAAAACACAACTGAACAAGTCGAAACAGAACAAACAGTCTCAATAATTGAAGAAGAATCACCATTAGGAAAGTT
>CAWUSK010000020.1:0-27374 GCA_963925035.1 uncultured Flavobacteriales bacterium | reverse complement strand
AATGAATTCAAAACTTCCTGAATTGGCTGTAAGCAAGTAATTTCAAAAGGAACCGTACAATCGTATTTCTGAAACGAAGTAGCAATATCTTGCAGATTCAATGTTGATTTAACTTCAAAACAGAGTGTTTTTATTTTCTTTTTGCTGATGATCTGTTTCACAGATTCAATTTCAGTCATAAAATCCTTTCCGTTCGCTTTTAAGCTGAAATATTTACCTTCGATGGAAAGTCCAAGATGCGGCGGTATTTTATCTGCATGCCAAACCCAAAGCAAGCATTTCTGCTCATCAATTTCTGTCTCTTCTGCATTCAGAATATTGGTGATTTTGTATTTAGACATTAATTCTTCCATCAAATACATTTTTTGCTGGACCGGAAAGCCAAATCGATGAAAATCCATTTCCTTCGCGCGTTGCTTCCACTAATAAATAACCACCTTTTGTCGTAATATTGACTTTGTCTAAATCTGAATTCAAATCCATCCAAACCAAAGCACAAGCAGTTACACCTGTGCCGCATGACAATGTTTCATCTTCTACACCTCGCTCGTATGTCTCAACACTTATCGTTGATGCATCAATCTCTTTTACTGTATTTACGTTTACTCCGTTCTTTTTATACGATTCAGAATAACGAATAGACTTGCCAAACTCTACAATATCAACCGAATCAGTTTGATTGATTATTCGCACATAATGCGGAGAACCAGTTTCCAACCAATAATCATTGTTTACTTTTTGAATCGAGTCCACAGGCAACATTTCCAATCGTACAATTCCATTTTCTATTGTCGCTTCGTGAATCCCATCAATTGCATTGAACTTGGTCTTGTTTTTAATCAAGCCTAAAGATTTCGCAAATGCAACTGAACATCTAGCTCCATTGCCACAAAAGCTTTGAGAACCATCTGCATTGTAGTATTCTACAAGGAAATCAGTTTCTTCATCAGTAGACAATTTTATCAATCCATCTGCACCAACTCCTAATTTTCGATCGCATAAAAATTGAATCTGAGTAATAGATAAATCAACGTAATCACCGCTCATATTATCTAACATCACAAAATCATTTCCTGAACCTTGATATTTCGAAAACTTCAAATCCATACTGCAAATTTACTATTATTCACTAATTTCTGACGTGATTGCTAAAAGCGCAAAGCTTGCCAACCAATGTCCTCCCATGTAATCATCTCCTACTAAGTTTGGATAAGAATAATTAACATGTTCATTTGCAATCCATTTCAAATGTTCCAAGTCCCTATCCTCTGCTAAATTATTCAAACACCAAGCGCGGCTAAAATTCAATCCATCTAAATGCACTAGATGCCCATCTGTTCGATCAGAAACCTCACCAACGGCCAATTGAAATTCTTTTTCGAAGATTTGAGGAAGAAATTTCCTTAACCATTTTTTGAATTCATTTTTTGGAAGAATGTATTTCATCAAATTTGCCTCTTCAAGACATGGGGAAAGAAAATCTGTCCCATCAGGCTCCCAACTCATCGGGCAATTTTCATCATTCAAGTAAAACGCTTTGGCACGAGAACGAATTACTCTCATCAACTCCGAATCATGCGCTTCTAAAGCATATTCATAGGCAAACCGAAGTCCAAATGCCGTGTTTGTATGCGTCCCAACTCTCAATGGGTGATTTAGTTTTGGAAGAAAGTCAATGTATTTTTTTGAAATATATCTAGCTAAAGGTTTCAAGTTTTCATGCAACTCCTTTCCAAGTGGATCATTCCATGTCATTAATTCTAAATCCAATTTCATCAACCATGCCCAACCATAAGTTCGTTCAAAACTGCCATTAGAAGCAATTTTAAAATACTTTAACTCTTTTTTTATATTCTCGTTTGACAGATGATTCCTTAAAAGTACACGCAGCTCTTTTGCATCTTTTGATTTTGGGAATTTCTTCAATAACACAACTATGCTCCAATGTCCATGAACAGATGAATGCCAATCAAAACAACCATAAAATGCTGGATGTAATGCCCGAGGCGACTGTAAACCTGTTGAATCATCCAATACAATTCCAGGTTTATTTGGATACTCTTGATCAATACACGTTAGCGGAAGTAACGACATTTTCTCTGCATCTTCCAGCGTAAAATTTATCAATTGAACAATTGGAAAATCACCTTCAACGGAAACTTCATTATTCTCTGTCGTGCAGCCAAAATATAATGATGCCATTAAAACAGAAAGCAACTTTTTTAGCATTTTTTTTTTCTTTGAATTTAAAAATACGGTTTTCAGTTTCAACACCGCCTTATTTTGCTTCATTCTTCCAAAAAGTTTTAATTTTTATTTAAGGTTCAAGTGCTTAACATTCTTTAACAGACAGTTTATGTGCTATTTTTCTGTTTTTGAGTTATACTTGTGTAAGAACAAAATCAAAACAATATTTAATGAAAATAAACATGAAATTATTCGGATTCGGTCTTTTAGGAGGAATGCTTCCTTTGGCTATTTTTATGATTATACAAAATGGTACAACTCCTCCACAATCAGACACAATTTATCAAGACGATATGAATTATCGTGCAAAGGCAGTTGGATTGAACTCAAACGGTGGTCTTCCAGCAGAGAGCTTTGTTGAAGCTTCTGAAAACAGTGTGAATTCTGTTGTTCATGTTACAACCAAAGTAGAAACTACAACATTTCAAAGAGATATGTTTTCAGAGTTCTTCTACGGTCCAGGTTCTGGAGGCCGCGAATTTAAGCAGTTTGGTTCAGGTTCTGGCTCAGGGGTTATTATCTCTGAAGACGGCTACATCGTTACAAACAATCACGTAATTGAAAATGCCAACGAAATTCAAGTCACATTAAACGACAACAGAAAGTATGACGCTGTAATTATTGGTTCTGATCCATCTACAGATATTGCTGTATTAAAAATAAAAGAAAAGGGATTGCAAGCGATTCCTATTGGAAATAGTGATGATATTCGCATCGGGGAATGGGTTTTAGCCGTTGGAAATCCATTCAACTTAACATCAACTGTAACAGCAGGAATTGTATCGGCTAAAGCAAGAAACATTAATCTACTAGGTGAAAGAATAGGGGCTAATGTTGTTCCAATTGAATCATTTATTCAGACCGATGCAGCTGTAAATCCGGGAAACAGCGGTGGAGCTTTAGTAAATACGAGAGGTCAATTGGTTGGAATCAATACTGCCATTGCATCTCGCACTGGAAGTTATAGCGGGTATTCATTTGCAGTCCCTGTAAACTTGGTACAAAAAGTAATGTTAGACTTGATCGATTACGGCATTGTACAGCGTGGATATCTTGGAGTTCAAATTGCTGATATAACTCAAGAATTGAAAGAAGCCAAAAAACTTTCTTCGGTAAAAGGAGTTTATATTGCAGAAGTGGTTGAAGATGGAAGCGCTGATAAAGCAGGACTTAAGAATGGAGATGTTATTCTAAAAATCGGGAATAGAGATGTTAATTCAGTTGCTTCTGTTCAAGAAGAAGTTGGAAAAAGACGGCCTGGTGATAAACTAGCATTGACCATTCAAAACTCTAAAGGAGAGGAAAGTATAAAAGAAATTGTTTTGAGAAACAAAGACGGTGACACGAAACTTGTTTCGAAAGAAGAAATTGCGAAAAATGCAGCGTTAGGTGCAACCTTTAGAGAATTAACGAGTAAAGAAATGAAGGAGTTGAACATCAATTGCGGTGTTAAGATTCAAGCATTGAATGCTGGGAAGTTAAAATCGCTTGGCTTGTTGGAGGGAATGATTATTACGAAAATCAACAACGAAACGGTAACTAATGTTGAACAATTGACAACAAAACTGAGTAGCTTGAGCAAAGGAGTACTATTAGAAATCATGACAGAAAGTGGTAAGCGAGATTACGTGGGCTTCGGTCTCTAGAGCAAAGTGTTAGGCACGATTTTTGACTTAATATTAATTTCAAAAAATCTTAATCTTTATTTGGAAAACAGTTTCTTTTCGTCGTATCTTTGCGCTTCGCTTTCGAGCAAAAATTAAATCAGGGGGACCAAAATTTTATGAGACAACTTAAAATTACGAAGTCGATTACCAATCGTGAGAGTCAGTCATTAGACAAATACTTGCAAGACATTGGTAAAGAAGAGTTGATTACTGCAGAGCAAGAAGTAGAATTGGCACAAAAAATCAAGCAAGGAGACCAAAAGGCACTTGAGAAATTAACGAGAGCCAATCTTCGTTTCGTAGTATCAGTTGCTAAGCAATATCAAAATCAGGGGTTGACTTTACCTGACCTTATTAATGAAGGAAATTTAGGTCTTATTAAAGCGGCGCAAAAATTTGATGAAACACGTGGATTCAAATTTATCTCGTATGCTGTTTGGTGGATTCGTCAATCAATCTTGCAAGCATTAGCTGAACAAGCACGTATTGTGCGTTTACCTTTGAACCAAGTAGGATCATTGAACAAAATTAACAAGGCATTTTCACGCCTTGAGCAAGAGTTTGAAAGACCTCCATCAGCTGAGGAATTAGCTGAAGCATTGGAAGTTCCAGAAGACAAAATTAAAGAGAGTTTAAATGTTTCTGGTCGTCACGTATCAATGGATGCACCTTTATCTACTTCGGAAGATGGTGGTACATTAATGGATGTAATGGCAAATAACGACTCACCTAAAGCGGATCACGTTTTAATGGCAGAATCATTGCAAAAAGAAATCGAACGATCTCTAAGCACTTTAACAGATAAAGAACGTGAAATTATTCGTTTATTCTTCGGAATTGGAATGAACCACGGACTTACGCTTGAAGAGATTGGAGCGAAATTCAATTTAACTCGTGAGCGTGTGCGTCAAATTAAAGAAAAGGCAATTCGCCGACTGAGACATACATCTCGAAATAAACTATTGAAGGCTTATTTAGGATAAGTCATTGGAAAGCTGCCCTCATTTTTGGGCAGCTTTTTTTTTTACAAATAAATAATAATTTAGATCTATTTTTATCATGGAAACAGCTTTGGGTTACGAATCAAAACTTAAATCGCACATCGAAAGAGAACGTGCTGCAGTTAGCTTATCAAGTAAAGTTGGTGAACTACTTTATGACAAAGGAATTGAATTAGTGCTATTTAGAAATCACTTATTAGACATTACAATTTCGGAAGTTTTAAACTTACACGAATATTCTCGAACGGTTGTCAATAAACCAGTCGATATTTTCACTACTTCTGAATTAGCAAATGAATTAATCAAATTGGATCTAGCACCTGCTAAAATCGACATAGGTAAATTAGCAAGTGAATACATTACAGAAAAAGCAGATTTTTCTTCAGCTTCTGAATTCCTAAGTGCTAAATTAAAAGGTTTTGAAACTGGAAACGGAATCCCATTCCAACCGAGAGATGTTATTTTATACGGATTTGGCCGTATCGGACGTTTGGCGGCTAGAGAATTGATTAAACAAGCTGGTAAAGGGCAACAATTGCGTTTAAGAGCTATCGTTACACGCAGTAATTCAGACGAAGATATTATTATGCGTGCTTCTTTATTAAAGAACGATTCTGTTCACGGTGCATTTAAAGGAACTGTAGAAGTTGATTTACCTAATAAATCTATCATTATCAACGGCCAAATGGTCAAAATGATCAGCGCAAACAATCCAGAAGACATCGATTATACTGCACACGGCATCAATAATGCTTTGGTAATAGATAATACAGGAGCATTCACGACAAAAGAAGCACTTTCAAGACACTTAAAATCGAAAGGAACTTCGCGTGTTTTATTAACAGCACCAGGAAAAGAAATTCCTAATGTAGTTTACGGAATAAACCAAGGAGACATTGATTTAGCTACTGAGCGTATTTATTCAGCTGCATCTTGCACAACGAATGCAATCTCCCCTATTCTTAAAGTTGTTTCTGATAAATTAGGCGTTGTAAAAGGTCACATCGAAACAGTTCATGCATATACGAATGACCAAAATTTATTGGACAATATGCACAATAAACCAAGAAGAGGTCGTTCAGCAGCAATTAATATGGTTATAACTTCTACTGGAGCTGGAAACGCTGTAACTAAAGTGATTCCTTCTTTAAAAGATAAATTAACAGCTAACGCTGTTCGTGTGCCAACTCCAAATGGATCTTTGGCAATTTTAAATCTTGAAGTTGAGAAAGAAACATCAATTGAGGCTTTAAACGAAATGATTAAGGACGCGGCATTGAACGGTGATTTGGTCAACCAAATTTATTATGCTTACGACCCAGAGTTAGTATCAAGTGATATTATTGGAAATGTATGTTGTTCTGTATTTGATTCAAACGCGACTATCGTATCCAAAGACGGGAAAAACATAGTTGTTTATGCGTGGTATGACAATGAATTTGGATATACAAAACAAGTAATTCGATTAGCGAAATACGTTACTAAAGTAAGAAGATCGATTTACTATTAATCGCATCATCATTATACAAAAAAAGGGTTCGTAATTTACGAACCCTTTTTTTATGCGATTTACCATATTAATTGCACGTTACGTCATGATGCCCCGTACTCGTTACAAAACCTGATGATTCAACAGTTTCATATTCATTCCCACACAACTCTCCCATGGAAACATTGCTTCCATCACTTTCGTTGTAACTACACACTTTACATACATCTTCCTTTGCACAAGAAGATAAAAACACACCTCCTACCAAGGCTAAAACTCCAAAACATGCGGTTAATTTGATCATAGCTTAAATATTAAATTGAGATTTCGTTAGCATTACTATGGCAATTTAAGAAAAAAAAAAACAAATTAATGCGCGCGATAATGAGCTTCGTAAACTTCACCATCGACTGCTCATCCATTTACTTCCAAATATTCGAGTTTAGACTCACCTTTTTGCATCAATTCAACTCACTATTAGGAACTTCATAGTGACAGCCACAGTAATTTAATTTTTCATGTTATTAGTTTTTAAATTTATTCGTGATTGTCATTCCAATTTTCACATAAAAACTTCTACCAGGGTGCTGTAAATCAATATTTTTCAATCTTGAAAGGTGATTGATATAAGATGTGTTAAAAATGTTTTTGGCACCTACTCCAATCTCTATTGGAGTTTTCAAATTCCAAATTAAATCTAATCCAACATTTAGCAAATGATAGTCTCTTGAGGCAGTTTCATAATCTGTGACCTTGTTTTGTTTAAAGTAATATTGATGTTGTAAGGAAATCTGACTGACCTTAAACTTTTTACTTCCTGAGAAATTAACTTTTAAAAAGCTATTAATTCGAGCTTGTGGTATTAAGGATAAACTACTACCATTCAATTGTTCACCTCGAATGTAAGCATAAGAGCTTTCCAGATGCAACCAATGTGCAAAATGTGGATGATAATGAAACCCTACATCCACGCCGTACAAACCAACATCGCCTGATTGGTCGTACACAAATACTTTTGCACCGTCTATGATAGAATCTACAGGTTGAATTTGAATGTAATTTTGAATGTAGTTATAATACGGATTTAAAATCAATTCAATATGTTCGCCATGAAATTCGTAGCTAAAATCAACTTGATTAGCATATTCCGATTTTAACGATTGATTTCCAATTTCGTAACGCAATGTCCCGTGATGAATTCCATCTGAAAACAGTTCTGAAAGATGCGGCGCTCTATATCCTGTGGAGACATTTAAACGAAACGTACTTAAAACAGAAGAATGAGTTCCACCGATTGAAAAATTCGGGCTTCCATAATTCGCCTTAAATTGATTTTCATTTACATATAACGAGCGCATATCGTATCGTGCACCAAGTTGGGCGTTCCATTTGTTCTTCGAAAAATAACCAATTGCATAAACTCCATTATCTAATTGATTAAACGCTGGAATCAACTGTTCTTCAGCATCGCGATTATTTCTATTCACTTGATACATACCCTGATAACCGGTAATTAACTTCCATTGTTTCGAAAAAACATGCTTGTACCTGAGGTTAAGTAAGGTCGAATTCAGCTGAACTTGCATGGCAGGAATTGTATACTCCTCCTCGTATTCGGACAAATTATTAAACGTATTACCTACCAAAAATTCAAACTCGTGTTTTCCAAAAAAGAACTTGTTTTCAAAAGAAAGAATATGATTTTGTATCTGCTGAACAGGAAGGATATATTCGCGTGAAGAATTTTCAACTTGAAAGTCAAATGGATCTATGATTGAATCATTTGTTTCTCCAGGAATTCCTACTCTATCGTTTGAATAGATGTATCTCAAATGAGAAACCCAATTTTTCTTGCTAATTCCAATTCCCAATTTAACACCTCGGTTTAAATACCTTGTATTTTCGGCATACCTACCGTTCGGCAACTGATAGTCCGCATTATTGGAATAAATTCCGGCTAAATTCAATCTAAAAACCCCCTTCGAAACCTTGTAAGAAAGCGTGTTAGTCGTTCCTAAATTGACTGATTCAAAAACTGAAGTGAATTCAATTTGCTGTGAATTTTGTCTCGTATATGGCGCATCAATCAAAAAAACAACGCCTCCAAAGGCATCTCCACCATACAATAATGAGGAAGGTCCTTTGATAATTTCTACGGCCTCAATACCTAACTGAGACGTCGCCATGCCGTGATCTCCACCCCATTGTTGGTTTTCAATGCGCATACCATTCAATAAAGTCAACACTCTCATTCCTTGCATTCCTCGAATTACTGGCTTGGAAACTCCAATTCCCATCGATGCTTGCTGTACGCCGTTAATATTGGAGATTGCTTCACTTAGGCTAGAGGATTGAATAGCATTCAGTTCTTTAATTTTCAAATGCTCAACTCTAAACGCATTATTTCGTGCAACTCCGCCGGCGGGACTTGATACGATTACATCTTGAAAGTCTAAATGATGTTCTTCGAGTTTAATAAAAACCGTATCTCCCCGATGTACTGATAAATATTGTGTTTCGAAGGTTGTCAACGATACTTCAATTTCAAATTCATTTGGAAGAGAATTTGAGAAATTAAAATAACCGTCTGCATCCGAATAAACTCCAACGCCTATCGATTTTATAACGATTGACGCAGAAGCAATGCCTTCGTTTGTAGCTTTATCGACTACGCGACCAGATAACTCCTGACCGATGGTTTGATTCGTCATAAAAAATATGAGAATCATTAAAAAATAATTTTTCATTGGTGTGATTTTGAACCTTGCGATTCAGTTAATATTCGATCTATAGTTATGGAAACTTTATTCCATTACTGAATATTAAGCTTTTGGAGGACCTCTATGAGAAAAGGCATTAAAATCATCTGGACTCAGATAGTCAACAGAAGGTGCAACAAATGTATAACTACAAAACTTTGCAAATGATGCGCTTTTGAATCCAGGAACATTAAAAAATCCTAAATCAAACTCACAAATGAAACAATTGTCAGTATCAACATCGAAATACAACTCATTACCATGATGTTCATCATTCTTGTCCGAATCGTGATGGACTATTTCATGATCCTCACAATCGTGCACAAAACTCCTTGGAACGTTTAAAAAAACGAGACAGAATAAAATACTAAAAGCGAATATTTGTTTCATCACAGGTTAAAAGTAAAAAAAAAATAATCAACACTTCGCGAATTTTTTCTTTTTCCCAATTCGTCCCTTTGCTTCTACCTTTTCAATATAAGTAATTATGTCAGGAACTTTAGATGCTGTTTCACCCATAAATACTTCGACCTTCCCTATTTTAACTCCAGCTTCTTTACAACGTTGCGACAATTCTGGAACTGCACATCCTAAAGCAATGATATAACCATTCATGCAGTACTTCACTAAGTTCGCTTGTTGATGAATCGTTTTTTCTATTCGAACAATGAGTTTCGAATGGAAATCCAATTCCAATAGAGAATTATCTACAATTCCCAAATATGCACTGAGTGCTGCCCAAGCAGACTCTTGGAGGCTAATATTATCTGAATCAATCCATTTCGTGCACACTTGCATGCAAATAGGACTTTCAGCTATATTCCATGCTAATGCATACTCCAATATCATAGACCATTTCGCTTCCAACCCCCAATGCTCAAAATCTGCTATTGTGAATTTCGTTGGGTCTGCAATTAATCCTGCCAAATATTGAGCGTCCGAATTTCCAGTAGCAAACAATTCCATTGCTAAAGAATGATTTTTCTTTTCCTTCTTTTCAATCGGTTTAAGATCTCCTACTTTCACACCAAACATTGTGTCCGGAGCACCATGTCTCAAAAATGTTTCACGTGTTTGTTCAGACCCCTTACTTTCAAGGTAATTCATTACTTCCGACAATTCCATTTGATTTTAATTTGAGGAATAAATTCTAATTAATTCCAGCCCCCCTTCAAGCACTTTTTCACTTTCTTTTCATGAATAGCGCGTTCTTCAGGAGTTGTATTCGGATTTTGAGTTAGAAAAGCTTTACACTTCAAATCGATTTCGTCAAAACGATTGGACAAACGGTCAAACTCTTTATCAGAAACTTGTTTTGAAAATGCTTTGTTAATTGAATCGTTCTTAATCACACAATCACAAAATCCCCATTGCTGTCCAAATTGTTTTTCAATATTTACCAAGTTCTGCTTAAATTCTTTCGAATTTTTTTTATCGACAGTTGACATGTCGTAATCAGAAATGATTTGCTTGTCCAAGGTGTCTTGTACAACTATATCAATAGTTGTAGAATCAACAGCTTCTAACACATCATCAGGATTTTTTCCGTCCGGAGTACAACTAATTACCGCGAAAACCGCTATAAAAAAAAGAAGTTTTGTCATTAAAAAGCCTTTTTGGCAGATTTATTGTTTAACTTATATTCAATTATAATAACTTAATAGAAATTAACATCACAAAAAAAACAAGGAAATGTTACGAATTATCATACCCCTGTTTACAGCGAGTTTTTCGTTCCTTGTTTCTGGCCAGGAAACTGCTTATGTAGAAAAACAACAAGAAATCATTGAAATGCGTGTTGACAAGAACTTCAACGCAAAATACAACCGTCAATTACGACTTCTTAAGCGAACATATCCGATGGCCTTAAAAGCAAAAAAGTTAATCGATGAGTATGAAGCTGACTTATCGGAAATTGAAAAAACACGTCAAAAGAAAAAGTATGGTAGAAATGCGCATTCTGATCTAAAAGATGAATTTGTGTTTAATATCCGTGATCTTTATAGTAGTGAGGGAGATTTGTTAATGAAACTAGTTTATCGAGAAACAGGAATGACTGTAAATGAAATCATTAAAAAGTACCGCGGTGGAATCCAAAACAATCTTTATTCTGGTTTAGCTATGCTTTGGGGGCAAAATTTGAATGATACATATGATGCAAGTGGTGATGATTGGATTACGGAACTTGTAATTCAAGACATTGAAAGTGGCAGAATTTCTTTTGATAAAGAAGTGAAAAAGCTTAATAAGGAAGGTTACAAAGAAAGTATGGGCGATTATCGCCAAAGTAAAAAAGACATCCGAGAAGTCTATAAAAAAAGGAAAAAAGAAAAGAAACAATTAAAAAAAATAAAAAACAAATAGAAAAAGAGATCCAAACTAATTTGAGCTCTTTTTTGTAATTTTTCAATTGCCTAAGTTTACTAATTATCCAATAATTCATCATTTTTCTCGCACCTTTTCAATTGAATTTATCAGTAATACATAAAGGAATTCTTCTTACTCCGAACCTTTGGAAAGAATCTGCTATTGGCGGAATTTTACAAATAGAAATCAATGATTATTCCTTCAAATTAGAATCTATTCCGACCAAACTGCGCCTGGGAATTTTTGTTGAACAATGCATTTTTCAATCACTAGAAAACAAACAAAACATGCAGGTTTTAGCCAAAAACATTCAAATCATTGAGAACACGATTACGTTGGGTGAAATCGATTGTATTATACATCAAAATGAGGAGAATATTCACTTAGAAATTGCTTATAAATTCTATCTTTTTGAACCAAAACGCAGTCAAACAGAACTTAATTGTTGGATTGGCCCGAACAAAAAAGATTCGCTTGCAGAGAAAATTCAAAAAATAAAGAAAAAACAATTCCCGCTTTTATTTCACCGACAAACTGCTGAGAGATTATCTGAATTGGGAATTTCTATCGAATACTTTCAACAAAAAGTTTGTTTTAAGGCACAGTTGTTTGTCCCGTATTTATTTAAGAAAGAGATTTACCAGTCTATTAACCCTGAATGCATCCAAGGATATTATTATACAGAGCGTCAATTGAAGGAATTGAAAGATCAAACTTTTTTTATCCCTCAAAAGCTAGAATGGGCGGTAATTCCACATCAACATGTCGAATGGATGAATTTTGATTTATTCACTAATGAAATTACATCTCAATTACAAAATGAGCGATCACCAATGTTCTGGTCAAAAGACAAAAAAGGTAATCTTTCGAAAAGTTTTGCTGTTTGGTGGGATTAGTACATTAATTGCTTTCTACTACTATCACGCCACTCAGCATCATATTTACTGTCAGAGAAATAGATAATCAAATCAGCATCGTATTTACTATCTACAAAATAGATGACTTTTTTAGCATCATATTTACTTGAAGCAAAAAACCAAAGTCCTTTGTTATCTGTTGCATCGTACTTTGAACTGCATTTATAAACAACCAAATGGGCGTCGTATTTACTGCTTGCAACATACACTTTCACATCAGCATCGTACTTGCTACTTGATGAAAACACTGATTGAGCACTAATTGCGAATTGAAATCCGCAAACCAAAGCTAGGGTTATTAGTATTTGTTTCATTTTGTTTTAAATTTTAAATAAAGATAAGTCTTTTAAATTAAGAATAAAAATGTTAATGATTTGTTGAAATCAATTTTTAAAACTTCAATTTATCCTCTTTAATTAACCTTAAATTTGAAAAAAAACAATAATTATGAAATTCTTCATTGATACAGCCAACCTACAAGAAATTAAAGAAGCCAACGACATGGGGATATTGGATGGTGTAACAACCAATCCAACTTTAATGGCGAAAGAAGGAATTGCAGGAGCTCAAAACATCCTAAATCATTATGTCGAGATTTGCAATATAGTTGATGGACCAGTTAGTGCTGAAGTTATTTCTACTGATTATGAAGGAATCATTCGTGAGGGAGAGCAATTGGCAGCATTGCATAAAAACATTGTAGTTAAGGTTCCGATGATAATTGAAGGAATTAAAGCAATTAAATATTTCTCTTCGAAGGAAATTAAAACCAATTGCACGCTTATTTTCTCAGCTGGCCAGGCTTTATTAGCAGCAAAAGCAGGCGCAACATACATTTCTCCATTTTTAGGGAGATTGGATGACATTTCAACGAATGGTTTGGATTTAATCGCACAAATTCGATTGATTTATGACAATTATTGCTTTGACACTCAAATATTAGCCGCTTCTGTTCGACACCCGATGCATATTATTAATTGTGCCGAACTAGGTTCTGACGTTATGACGGGACCTTTAAAAGCAATTAAAGCATTGGCTGGTCATCCATTAACTACTTCTGGCTTAGAACAATTCTTAGCGGATCACGCAAAAGGAAATAATTAAATAATTTAAGTTAGAAAGGAGGTGAGTATTCATCTCCTGTTTTATTTTTTTCTAATCGCTATAAACTCATCTATTTTCTCGTTTTCGATAAGAATAGTTAAATTATAATAAACGAGTTTCCATTCTCCTTTTTTCTTAACCACTATTCCACTTCCGCGACAACCTTCCATCCATGTGTTTAAATCTTCATCAAACCAGGCCATTTTCTTATTACTAGAAAACATCCAAAGACGGTTCGATGCTTTGAAGTCCCAAGCTTTACCTTTGTCAAAGTAAGGTTTTGAAAATGCCGAAAAAGCTTCTTTCTCCCATCGCTCACCTGGGGCTGTTCCCAAAAACACAAAGGACTCATCCATTGCGCCAAAATAAAGAGTATAGTCAGCGTTCGTTGCGGCTAAATGCCAATCGTCTATAAATTGATCTAATTGCGCCGTACCGTTAAAAACAATCAACAAAACAACGAGTAAAATTCTGTTTTTCATACTTTTTATAAATAAAAAAGGTTGCTAACCAAAGTTAACAACCTTTCTTTAAAAGAATACTAATTCTATTATTTTCCGCTTTCTTCAGCCATTAACATTAAAACAGCGCTGTATAAATCTACAACACCACCTGTTACAGATAATGTTCCGAAATCAGCCATTTTTTTCGTTCCTGGATGAGTTTGTTGAACACCTTTGTAAGAACGAGAAGATTTTAACATTACATCAGCAATCTCTTTCATTGATTTATTCGGAAAATATGATTTTAAAAATGCAGCAGCACCAGCAACCATTGGACAAGCCATTGAAGTTCCTTGAAGCACAGCGTAATCACTTTGAGGTACCGAATTGTATATTTCAGAACCTGGAGCAAAAACGTCAACTGATTTTTGTCCGAAGTTAGAGAACGAAGAAGCTAAGTGTTCCTCAGTATCTTTCGAACTTGAACCAATTGTTAAAAAGTGATCTAACTTTTTAGTTTGAAAAGAATATACTGAAGTCGGGAAATTTGGTTCAGTATCGATGTCTTTATGGTCGTTACCTGCAGCATGCACACATAAAACTCCTTTTGAATCAGCATATTTAAATGCTTCAAATACTTCTGTTTGATGCGGAGAGTATGCTTTACCAAATGACATATTAATAATAGAAGCTCCATTATCAACTGCATAACGAATAGCCAATGCGATATCTTTATCGAACTCATCTCCATTAGGAACAGCTCTTAATGACATCAATAAAACATTGTTAGCAACACCGTTACCACCTAATTTATTCCCTCTAACAGCACCAACAATTCCACCAACGTGCGTTCCGTGCAATGCATCTGGACCTTCAACATCATTGTTACCGTAAGTTTTATCGTTAAAATCATCTGGATTATCACCTACTAAAGCACGCCCGTCAAAATCAGGATTTAAATGTGTATCCAACATTCCTTGAATTTGCTCTTTTTGCTTCACCATTGATTCTTCTGACAAGTCACCATTCAATATAGCAATTGCAAATTGTTTCATTTGTGCTTTTTCAGCTGGTGCTTTCCATTTTTGAAGATCCTTCATGCTATAGTCTTCTTTACCAATCTCTGAGGCAACCATAGCTGGGATATTTGCAATCATTGGTCCCATCATATCCATTTGAGCCAAATAACCTTCGTATTCTCCTCTATCTTCCTCTACAGATTTTTTAACTTCTTCTAAAAGTGTTTGTTCATCAGCAGTTAACAATTCAGAAGCTGCTTTTTTAGAAAGGTTAGCTAAAATTCTCGTTTTTTCTAAACGCATATCGTTTGCGTTTTCACCTTTACTATTTCCTAAGAAATTCCATCCGTGAATGTCATCGATATAGCCGTTGTTATCATCATCAATTCCATTTCCTGCAATTTCCTTAGTATTTGTCCAGATCTTACCTTGCAAGTCTTCGTGCTCGATATCCATTCCTGAATCGATAATTGCAACGACAACAGTAGTTGATTCTTTCTTCTTAACTTTTTTGTATGCTTTCTCAGTTTGCATACCTGCAGCACCATTGTACCAGTTTAACACCTTTTTATCAACTTGTTGTGCTGAAACTACATTAGTAATACCAAATGCAAAAAGGCTTAATGATAATTTGATAACGATTTTATTCATAATATTCAGGTTTTCTAAAATTTCTTGGGTAAAATTAAAACTATTCTGTGAATGGTTGCCAAAAAATTAGCCATTCGGTGTATATTTACGTCTATAAGGTATAAATCAATGACCAATGGCAAACAAAATTAACTCTATTCTACTAGTAGTATCATTCCTTTTCATGTCTAATCTGAACTTCAGCCAAAAGCTAGGTTTTAAAGCGTTATTGGAAAATAATCCAAATGAAAACACAACTTTCTGTGTCCCTAATAACATTCAGAATTTAGAATTGCTTGAACGGGAAAACGTAACAATCAAATACAGTTCCGAAAATTGGATATTTATTACAACCACTCCTGAATGGATCAATCACAAGCATGATTCTAAGGAATTAACTAATTATTATTTCGAATTCGCTCCACCAAGTCTTATGAGTGATTCAGCTAGAGCTCATCACTTTGTAAATGAAGTGCATGCAGGAACAGGTGGATTAGAATCTGGTTTTACAGGTAAGGGAGTTGTAATAGGCATTGTGGATACTGGAATCGACTTCAATCATCCTGACTTCATTGATTCGAGTGGCGTTCTGAGAACTGTTCGCTTTTGGGATCAAACTATGCCTGATAATGCAAGCTCACCGCAACCTTATGGTTATGGTTTTGTTTGGGATAGTTTATCAATTAGCAATGGAACATGCACAAGTAACGATACACAAGGTCACGGAACAACTGTTGCCGGACAAGCAGCCGGGAATGGTTTGGCATGTGGTCAAAATAAAGGAATGGCTCCTGAAGCAACAATAATAGCTGTAAAAACAGATTTTAACCGTCAAAACTGGACATTGACCGTTGCTGATGCTTGTGACTATATTTTTAAAGTTGCTGATTCGCTTGGAATGCCTGCAGTCGTGAATTTAAGTTTAGGCAGCTATTTAGGAAGTCACGACGGAAATGACCCTGCATCAGAAATAATAGAAGATTTATTAGATCAAAAGCCAGGACGAATTGTTGTATCCGCTGCTGGTAACTCTGGCGCCTTCAATCCTTATCATCAAAAAAGCATAGTAACAGCAGATACAAATTTTGTTTGGTTTCAGAATAATCCTACAAACCAACTTGGGGCAAATAAAATATTCTTTGAACTTTGGACAGATTTATCAGATGCTACTTTTGATTTTGCCTTTGGAGCAGATACTGAAGGACCAAGCTGGGACTTTAGAGGAAGAACAGCTTTTCACGGAGCAACTTCTGCTTTGGGTGGTGTTATCTACGATACAATTTGGAACAATGGAAACCGTATTGCTACAATTGAGGTTTATCTAGATCAAATCGGGACAGATTTACAGTTTCAATTACTGGCAAGTATTGACTCAACGGCTTACCGCTATCGATTTGAAACAAAAGGAAGCGGAAAATATGATTTATGGAGTGGTTTGAATTTTCAGTTAAACGCAATCTACCCTGCCGCTGCGCCATTGGCAAATTTCCCAGACTCTATATATTATGTTGCACCTGACTTGAATCAGAGTATCGTTTCATCTTGGAATTGCTCAGAAAAAGTTGTTTCTGTAGGAAATTTTCAAAATAGACGTGGCCACATCAATAAAAATTTAGTTGAAATATCTTACCCTAATCCTGTTGGTAATTTAAGTCCCAATTCAAGCAAAGGTCCAAATAGACATGACCTTCAAAAACCAAACATTTCGGCAGCTGGAGACATGTCGCTTAGTGCTTACCCACTTGCATTATTAGCAAGTCCAGGTTTGTACAACTCTATTGACTCGAATGGATGGCACGGTAGAAATGGAGGTACATCGCTAGCGTCACCAGTAGTTGCTGGAATTGCTGCATTATACTTAGAAAGATGCAGTAGAGCAACTTACCAAGACTTTATGACAGATTTACAAAACTCAGCTTATTCAGATGCCTTCACAGGGACTGTGCCAAATAATGTCTACGGATTTGGTAAAGCACATGCGTTAAACACACTATTAGAACAAACTATACCTAGCGTTCCGACTATTGACCAACAAGTAACTTCAAGCAGTCTCGTTACGTCAGCAGGAACATACTTTGATTGGACATTGAACGGAGCTCCTATTAATGGTGAAAACGACCAGACATTAATTATTACTCCTCCGTATGGAACTTATACCGTTGAAGTGTATAATACAGATGGTTGTTCAGCTGTTTCTGCGAATGAAATTGTTACCGCTGGTATAGATGAACATAACTCTGTTATAATAAACGTGTATCCAAATCCTGCAGAAAGTAACATTCAAGTCTTAGTTGATGAAAATGTTGAGACTGCATTTTTGTTTGACTTGAACGGAAATCAAACACAATTGAACCGAAATAACGGAAACAATTTCTCATTGAACGGAATCGCACAAGGTGTTTATACGCTCAAAGTTGCGACTGCAAAAGGAATATTCTTTTCAAAAATCATTCGATTATAATCAATAACTCAAAGAAGTTTCTAATTTTGGAGTTTTAAAATTTATTAAATGGATTTATCAGGTATTATTTCAATTTCAGGTCGACCGGGACTTTTTAAAGTTGTGGCGCAAGGAAAAAACAGCATTATTGTTGACTCATTAACGGAAAATAAACGATTTCCAGCATATGCTAGCGATCGTATTTCAGCGTTGGATGATATCAGTATTTATACTGTTGAAGGTGACAAACCATTGAGAGATATCTTTGCTGACATATACAAGAAACAAGCGAAAGGAACTGCTCCTTCTCACAAAGAAGACATTACAGCACTTCAAGCATTTTTGATAGATATTCTGCCAAATTATGACGAAGAACGTGTTTATCCTTCTGACATTAAGAAATTATTTCAATGGTATAACATTCTTCACGCTTCAAATAACTTGAAGCCAGTTGAAGAAGAAAAACCTGCCAAGAAAGAAAAAGCAGTTAAATCTGAAGAAACAACTGAAAAGAAACCAGCAGCAAAAAAACCAGCTGAGAAAAAAGCTACACCCGCAGCGAAAAAAGCACCAGCCGCTAAAAAGGCTCCTGCTAAAAAAGCAGCACCGAAAAAGAATACAACAAACAAATAATATTGAAAGTCGGTTTAGCCGACTTTTTTTTTGATATGAAAATAGAACGCCCATCTCGAAATTTTATTGACAACCAACTTGTAATTAGTGATTGGTCGTCCATTGAACCTTATTTTGCAGACTTACTTAATAGAACATTGAACTCCAAAGAAGATTTTCTTCAATGGCTTTCTGATCAGAGTGAACTAGAAGCAATATTGGAAGAAGATTCTGCTTGGCGTTACATTAAAATGTCAATTGATACAACAAGTGAGGAGTTGAGTAAATCTTATTCGTTTTTCGTTTCAGAAATTCAACCAAAAATTGCTCCTTTTGAAGACCAATTGAATAGGAAATTGAATGACGTTTCTTTTGCTACTGAGTTGGAAAACGATCCAGCCTACTCTATTCTATTTCGTAGCGTGCGTAAATCGTTGGAATTGTACCAAGAAAAAAATATTCCTATCATTTCCGCTGTAGATGAAGAATGCCAAAAGTACGGAGCAATTGCTGCAGCGCAAAGCATTGAATACAAAAGCGAAAAAATGACAATGCAAAAAGCGTCTCAACTTTTAAAAGAAACAGACGAAAATGTGCGTAAAGAAGCATTTTTGAAGATTACAGAACGCAGAATGAAAGATGTCGATGCATTTGACGATTTATTCGATTCTCTTTTGAAAAAGCGCCACGAAATTGCTTTGAATGCGGGATTTAAAAACTTCCGAGATTATAAAATGGAGTCATTAGGTCGTTTTGACTACTCTGTGCAAGATTGTTACGACTTTCACACTTCAGTAAAATCTGTTATTGTTCCAATTGTTAAACGAATTCAAGAAGAACGCTTGGTATTGCTCGGAAAAGACAAGTTTAAACCGTGGGATCTAGATGTTGACCCAGAAGGTAAAAAACCATTGAAGCCTTTTAAAACTAGTAAGGAGTTGTTAGATGGAACAGTAAAAATGTTCAATGAGATTGATCCTTATTTTGGTGATTGTATTCAAACAATGGATACAATGAAGCATTTGGACCTTGAATCGAAAGATGGAAAATCTCCTGGTGGTTACAATTACCCGCTTTACGAAATCGGAGTTCCATTTATTTTTATGAATTCTGTTGGTTCAGCGAATGATTTAGTAACAATGGTTCACGAAGGCGGGCACGCTATTCATTCTTTTCTAAGTCGTGACTTAGCATTGACAGGATTTAAAAACTTACCTTCTGAAGTAGCAGAATTGGCTTCTATGTCGATGGAATTGCTTTCTATGGAGAAATGGAATCATTTTTACACCAACGAAGATGATTTCAAACGAGCGAAAAAAGAACAATTGGAATCTATTATAAAAATTCTTCCATGGATTGCACAAGTCGATGAATTTCAGCACTGGTTGTATGAAAATCATACTCACTCAAAAACAGAACGCACTGCCAAATGGGTTTCTTTAGGAAAAGAATACGGAACAGGATTAACAGATTGGACTGGATTTGAAAACGTAGCTTCAACATCATGGCAGCGACAATTGCACATTTTTGAAGTTCCTTTTTATTATATCGAATATGGAATTGCACAATTGGGTGCGTTGGGCGTTTGGAAAAATAGTTTGGAAAACAAAACAAAAGCCATTACAGACTACAAGGAAGCCTTAAAATTGGCGTATACACGTTCAATACCAGAGATCTACGAAATTGCAGGCGTTAAATTTGATTTTACTTCTGCGCACATTGCGAAACTAGCTGACTTCGTGGAAATGAAATTAAATGAACTCTAATGGCAATTCTATTAAAAAACACTTGTAAGAAATAAAATTACTGCTATATTTGCACCCGCATTTAGGCATGCATTTTTTATGGCGAGGTAGCTCAGTTGGTTAGAGCGCCGGATTCATAACCCGGAGGTCGGGAGTTCAAATCTCCCTCTCGCTACAAGTAAACATTCACTTAAAAGGTGGATGTTTTTTTCGTTTATGATAAAAAAAATACGGAAATATCAAGGTTAAGTAAAGCAAGTAAATGAAACCTTTTTTATTCTTTTAATTATTCCTTTTAGTGCGGATACATTAGATACTCTGAACGGTTTTAACCCACTGAATATAAAATTTTAGATACTTTCTGATAATTCAATATTATTAGACACCGTTGGTTCTGTAATAATATCCGTTGGAAAAGAAAATCGCTCCGTTGGAAAACTCTTTATATGCTACCCGACTTTTTGTAAATAGATTTACACCTTATAATCTAAAATGAATTCTAATGAATAAAGTATTATTGATAGAGGACGACAAGAATATTCGTGAGACTGTTTATGAAATATTGCAGCAGAGTGGATATGACGTGACGACTGCAGAAAACGGATTAATTGGAATAAATGAGGCAAAGAAAGTTATCCCAGATTTGGTAATCTGTGATATTATGATGCCCGTTCTTGATGGTTGGAAAACAATAGAACTCTTTAGAAGTATTGAAAAGTTTGAGAACACTCCATTTGTTTTTTTGAGCGGTATGTCATTAACCCCAAATTATAGACTTGGCATGAATAGAGGGGCAGATGACTACTTAGTTAAGCCAATTGAGACATGCGAGCTTTTAGATATTGTAGACCGATTAATTTCAAAAAGTATTAAGATGTCACTGGCAAATGATGCGCGTGTTATAAATGCGCTTAATACTTTCGAGGGGGAAATTAAAAGCAAGGAGAAAGATCATCAAGATAGTTTAAATCGAGCAAAAATAGTTCAAGAGGGAATTTTGCCTTCCGAAGCGAAAATGAAAGGGATTTTCGAAAATCATTTTCTTTATTATAATCCGTTGGAAACAATTTCAGGCGATTTTTATTGGACAAAGCAATTAAAGGGCATAAAACTAATTGCAGTAGCCGATTGCACAGGGCATGGTGTTCCAGCAGCACTCCTTTCGATGGCTTGTGCAACAATGTTGAACGTGGCATTTGATTTATTTGAAATCACGAGCCCTGCTCAAGCATTATATAAAGTCAACGATCTTATTTCAGAATTCATGCGTGAAAATAACCTTCAATACAGTGGCGACGGAATGGATATTTCTCTATGTGCTATTGATACTGAAAATAATCTTGTCACTTATGCAGGAGCGAAACGTCCATTGTATTTTATTCCAAAAGTAGGAGCGTCTTATAAAAGTGAAGAAGGAAATATAAAAACACATCAGAATACCAAAGGTGATAAGCTTATCGAATTCAAAGGTGGAGCCTATTCTATAGGCAGTGACGACTTTGAAATTGAGGAATCTTCATTTAACTTCAAGCAAGGTGATAATTTATACCTCTTTTCGGATGGATACGTATCCCAGTTTGGGGGCAACAAATCAAAAAAATTCAATTCTATGAATTTAAAAAGACTATTATTATCGATACAGGATCTAGAAATTAAACAACAAGGAGTTGAATTGAGAAATTCTTTTGAGCTTTGGAAAGGAGACGAAGAACAAACAGATGATGTAACAATCATTGGTATTACTTTATAGAAAAAATTAACTATTCATTCGTGTAAATAGAGTTAATTTTGAAATTAGAAATCCAAAGAACGTATATTAGGAAAATAAATACAGGTTTTCTGCAGTTGAACTGGAAAATCTTCCGCCCGATGCACTCCAAGAGTAACTGTCGACATAAAGTGAGTTTGAACTCAATAAAATAGAATCTTTTAAACAAATCGTCGTAGTTGGAGCGCTCAAATCGGCTGTTGGAACTGGAATTGAATTACACGCGTAATTTGCAAGAAATCCTGGCCCCACGGTTGGCAAACCGTAAACTATTTTATCAAGGTCAATCAACACTTTTTGAAATGAAACGAGTTCAGTTGGTTGCGCCTCATAATAATAAGCATCAGTTAGATTTGTAGCATTTGTAATGCTCCAATTTTACTTCATTTACACTTTTAATTGTTGTTTGACTAATTCCATTAAAAGTGAACAAGAAAAAAGCTAGAAACACGCACCATTTCATCATTGTAGATGCTTTAAAATAAAAAATAACTAACTGTAAGTTAATCAAGTAATTAGAGTTAATAATAATTACAAAATAAGCCATTTCACATTGAAATTCAAGTTCTCAGTAATTTGCAGAATTCAAAAAAAGAATCCGTATATTTGCAGCATTATTTATAATGGTAAATAAAATTTAACTTAACTATGGCTGAAAAAGAACGTTTTGAACTCGAATTCTTATTAAAAACATCACCTAAGGTATTGGATAGCATGATTTCCACTCCAAGTGGATTAAGTGAGTGGTTTGCGGATGATGTCAATATCAAAGATGAAATTTATACTTTTTTTTGGGATGGCAGTGAGGAAGACGCGCGCTTAGTAAGTAAAAAAGCAAATTCAAGAATAAAATTTCAGTGGGTTGAAGACGAAGACGAAAGTTTTGATGTTTTTTTCGAGTTGCGTTATGAAATTGACCCAATGACTAAAATGGTCGTACTTACTGTTACAGATCACGCTGAACCAGACGAAACTGAAGAATCAAAACGATTTTGGGAAAATCAAATTGGTGAATTAAAACGAACTTTAGGAGCTTAATTATACCATTTCCCACGCTTTTACGTTTATACTTTTGGAAGATTTATAAACAATACAAATTCCATTGAAACGACTCTTTTACTTTAGTATCAAATCATTTATCGGGCCTTTCATAGTCACGTTTGCAATTTCCATGTTCATATTGGTCATGCAATTTTTTTGGAAATACATCGACGATTTGATGGGGAAAGGATTGTCAATCCTTGTCGTTTCTGAATTGTTGTTTTATGTATCTGCAAGTTTAATTCCATTGGCACTTCCATTGGCTATTTTACTTTCTTCCATTATGACCTTGGGTAATCTTGCCGAAAATAACGAATTAACTGCTTTAAAATCAAGCGGATTGTCACTCTATCGTATTATACGACCTCTCACCTCGATTGTATTGGTCATCGCATTAGGAACATTTCTGTTCGCAAACTACGTCATACCGGTCGCCAACTTAAAATGGCATTCTTTGATTTACGATATTCAGAACACTAAAATCGCGACAATAATAACTCCCGGAGCATACAGTGGAGAATTAGAAGGATACGCCATAAAAGTAGATAAAGGTTCAGGAAATGAATTCCAAGGGGTCTTAATTCATGATCATACCGATCAAAACGAGGTGAAAACAATTCGTGCGAAAGAAGGTAAACTTTACAAATCTGAAAATGGGAAAGATTTGTTTTTTGAGCTAAAGGACGGTTCAATTATGGAAGAGCTTTCTACCACAGCTCCTACTTACAGTAACGACGGCGCAGCGCATAGTCCAAATAGCAATCGACCTTCGCGACGTTCAACTTTCGATCAAGCGACTTATAAAATTGACTTGACTGGATTTGACTTGAGTCGAAGTCAGGAAGATCTATTCAAAGACAAGTTCGAAATGTTGAATGTCTTTCAAATCAATCATGCCCTGGATTCTATTCGAGATAACAGTGCTGGAATTGTAAATAATTTCCTGCAGAGCGTCAAAAATGATCATCCGTATTTTATGGCAAAAAGCTATCAAAAGGAAAGTAAAGACAAGGATCAGTCGCACACAATTCTAACGCCCGATTCGACTATCGTTTTTGCGCAACTGAATAACACTCAAAAGATATCCGCAATTACATCAGCACAAACAAGACTTAGAAACAAAACGAAAAACATCGATTCCCAAATAGAGTTTGTAAAAGTTATTGGACGAAACGTGGACAAATACTTAATTGAGTTTCATCGGAAATTTGCATTAACCTTTGCTATTATTGTATTGTTTTTTGTTGGAGCCCCGCTTGGCGCCATTGTTCGGAAAGGTGGATTTGGAGCACCTGTCGTCATTGCAGCCTTGTTGTTCATGGTTTATTTTATTTTGATTTCAGTTGGCGACAATCTCGCTGGAAATGCAACATTAAGTCCTTTTATGGGAATGTGGTTTCCTTCAATGGCGCTATCGCCCGTTGCAATCATTTTAATGCGCGCGGCCGCTGCAGATCGCCCTGTATTTAATTTTTCTTTTGTCAAACGAATTTTTAAGCGTAAATCGTGAGAATTTTATACGTCTCACATAAACCTATTTACCCAAAAACGGATGGCGGTTGTGTTGCTATGGCAAACTTCCTAGAGTTATTACTTTCAAGTAACAACGAAGTCAAGCACCTTACCATTTCAACTAATAAGCATCCATTTGATTCAGCAAGCTATCCAAAAGCAATTGTTGATGCAACGCATTTAGAAGCTGTTTACATCAATACAGACGTAAAACCACTAAAAGCTTTGTTCGCTCTTTTTAAGTCTAACTCATACAACGTTAGCCGCTTCTATAGTGAAGAAATGAATGCAAAGCTGATTACAACACTGAAAGACAACTCTTTTGATGTAATTATTCTCGAAAGCCTCTTCTCTACTGCTTGTTTAGCTTCAATTAGAGCCAATTTCAAAGGCAAAGTCTATATCCGTTCGCACAATGTTGAACATCAAATCTGGGAAGACCTCGCGCTAAACTGCCGTAATTGGCTTAAGCGTAGCTATTTCAAAAAGTTGGCAAATGACTTAAAACACTTCGAACTTGAAACGATTGCCCAAGTTGATGGAACAATGACCATTTCAGAAGACGACGCAGAATTCTTCAGGAAAAACACATCATCTGTGCTTATAAAAACGATACCATTCACCGTTGAGCTTGATGAGCAACTTACCAACGATTATTCGGCATCCAACATCTTCCTCCTTGGTGGTATGGACTGGGAACCTAATAAACTAGCTGCAAAGCGATTAATCGGTCTGTTTCCATTGCTCAAGGAACAGAAATCGGAAATAGAACTCACGCTCATTGGAAAAGGAACCAAAAAGTTAAACACAAATAATACTTCAATTCACTTGCAAGGATTTGTAACGGATTTACCTCAATTCTGTGTTTCAGCGGGAATACTGGCTTGTCCTCTAACTTCTGGATCAGGAATTAGAATCAAAATTTTAGAAATGATGGCACTTGGAATACCAGTCATCACAACAAGTAAAGGCGCACAAGGAATTCATTATAATGGAAAGAATTGTATTTTTATAGCAAACTCGGACGAAGAAATCATTGAGGCGTGTATCAAACTCTCTTCAGATGCCAAGCTCCGTAAAGAAATTGGAACAAATGCAAGAAAATCCATTGCGACATATCACTCACCTTCAATTGTTTCCCAACAACTAAATGAATTCCTCCAATTCAAATAAAGAACAACTATTGATGATTGTATCACGTTTTCCTTATCCTCTGGATAAAGGAGATAAGCTTCGTGCGTACTATCAATTGCGTAAATTGAGTGAGAATTTTCGTGTCACACTTGTTGCATTAACAGATGCTAAAGTGAGTGATGAATCACTCGAACATGTTAAAAAATATTGCGAAAAAATAGAAATTACCCCGTTAACATGGTTTTCAAAAATCAGTCAAATGATACTTTGTATTTTCTCAAGTAAACCGTTTCAAATCGGCTACTTCTTTCGTGTAAAAGCAAAAAATAAGATTAAAGTCCTGATTAAAGAAAATGATTATAAAACCATTTACAATCAGTTAATTAGAACTTCGGAGTACACGAAGCATATTCACCACATTCCAAAAACATTGGATTACATGGATGCATTGAGTGTTGGAATAAAAAGACGCATTGAATTACAACCTTTCTACAAGAAATGGCTTTTCAAAATTGAAGCAAACCGATTGACCAACTATGAGCGCGAAATATTTGATTACTTTGAACATTCAATCATCATTAGCGAGCAGGAGAAGAAACTCATTAAACACCCGGAATCACAAAACATCCTTTGCATTCCCAACGGAATTGACGCGTCCTTTTTTAATTTCCCAGCCATTGAAAAAGACGCCGATCTTGTTTTTACGGGCAACATGAGTTATCCTCCAAATATTGAAGCATCAAAATACATTGCAGAACAAATTCTACCTGAACTTCTGGGTTGCAAGCTATTGATCTCTGGATCGTCACCTTCCAACAGTGTAAAAGACCTGGCAAATGAAAATTCAGCAATAGAACTAACTGGCTGGGTGGACGATATTCGAACTTCTTACGCTCGCGGAAAAATATTCGTTGCACCAATGTTTATAGGAACTGGAATGCAAAACAAGTTATTGGAAGCAATGGCAATGGGCCTTCCGTGCATCACTACTCCATTGGCCAATGATGCTATTAAAGCAACCAATGGAAAGCAAATTTTTGTTGCAAACACCAAGGAAGAATTTATCAAAACCGCTCAAGAACTTCTAAACAACGAAGCGCTGAGAATAGAAATTGGCAACAACGCCAAAGAATTCGTTCAAAAAAACTTCAGCTGGATAACTTCAACTGAGCGTTTGGTTGAGTTACTTCGCCGTAAATAGCCAATAAAAAGTTTAATCGGTGCACAAGCGTTTACAAACGGTTATTATCGGCTAGTTGTAGGTCTGAAAAGGTTTTTTGATTATTTTGGTGGTAAATATATATAGCCGCTAAGCAGCATATGGAGTTTAGAGACTTTGTTGTGCACCACTCTGCCCGCTTCTGAAAATCATTTTTTTTTGCCTTTTGTTTAAAGTGTGTTATGGAAAATCGAATGGTTAGAAAAACCCTTTTTTTGTCTTTATGTAAATGAAAACTAGCCCAGTATTCGGCGGGACTG
>CAWUSK010000019.1:0-102931 GCA_963925035.1 uncultured Flavobacteriales bacterium | reverse complement strand
TAGAGTTACATGGATTTGCTGCAGGAGGCGGTGCTGCTGCCCCACGAGTTACATTTAAATTCATGCAGCTATTATAATTGCTACAAGAGTATTTATCTAAAAGAACTCGGACTTGACCTGAAAAGGTGGCAGTCCAGTTAATTTGGGATTGAAGCCCACAATAGTCATCGTTGTATGCTAGGTAGGTTCCGGTAGTAGTACGCAAGGTGAGTTGTGAGTCCCAGCTTCCTCCGCATGTGGAGAATGTGTACTGAGCGCCACTTACAACAGATACAGTGGCGTATTCTCCGCCATACATACAGTAAACAGTAGATGTTTGTCCAGGGGCAAGACTACTAATGGTGCCGTAAGGGCTGTTATTATTGGGACACTGCGCCATAACATTGGATGTAATCCAAATTAATGCAAATGTCGTTTTGAGTAAATTTATATAAGTTTTCATTTTTAGTTATTTAGTTATTTAGTTGTTGGGGCAGTTTTTATTTTTTGTGAATAGACATTCTTTCTTCAGGCGTTAAATACTTTTCCGGAGCACTTTTCTGCATTTCATTGTATAGATTTTTATTTTGCTCAATCCATTCAGCCTTAGCACTATCGTAGTCTTCACCTGCACTTTTTATTTTCTCAAGCCCTTGATCATTGCTAACCTTCATCTCAGGGTGAATCACAAAATCTGCCCTTAGAGTTTTCTCTGGCAGTTTATCTTTTAATAATTCATCAGATAAAACTCCACCTTGTTGAATGTAGTTTTCAGGGTTTTCTAAAATTTTTGCGCGCTTTATTTCATCTTTATTAGTGCTCTGACCAAAAGAAACGAGGCCTAGTGAAACAAATAAAACTGCATTAAAAGTTTTCATTTTCATAATTGATTGTTTTTATATTCAGCACACGTTAATCAATAGTATTGCCAATTACATAATTACCTGATAGTTAGGCTATAAACTTTTCAACATGAATCAATTTTCTTTAATAAGGGACAAGTTTTCTCAAAAAGGGACAAATTTTTAGATGGTAAATTCGAACTTTTAATAATAAATAACCTTCAAAACGTGGCAAATATTCAATCTCAGTAATGATATGCTAATTTAATTATGCAGATATTGTTTTTTCTGTTAACTTAAAACCGTATGGAAAAATTATCGATTATTATTACTGAGGACGATAAATGGTATGCTGAGTTTATAAAGCATACACTTTCTTTGACAGGCGATTACAATATTCAAATAGTCCATACTGCCGAGCAGCTTATGGCGAAATTGAATGCTCAACCGGACATTGTAACATTGGATTTTAATTTACCTGATGCTAAGGGCGAAAAGATTTTAGAACGGATTAAAAAAAAATGTCCTGAGAGTAAAGTGATAATTATCTCTGGTCAAGAAGATGTGCAAATTGCCGTTAATCTCTTGAGTAAAGGTGCACTTGACTATGTGGTTAAAAATGATGAATCACGCAATCGAATTTTTCAAATAATGCGTAACATTAATGAAAATCAGGGGCTTAAAAATCAGATTGTAGAGTTGGAAAGAGAAGTCCGCGCGAAGTATTCATTTAAAGACATCTTGATTAGTAATTCTAAAAAGTTCGATGGTATTTACAACCTTATTGAAAAAGCATCAACGAGTAATATTAATGTATCCGTATTTGGAGCAACTGGAACAGGGAAGGAGTTGGTTGCACGAGCAATTCATTTCAACTCGAACAGAGGAAAACATCCGTTTGTAGCTGTTAATCTTTCAGCTTTGTCTGAATCCCTTTTAGAAAGCGAGCTGTTTGGCTATGTTAAAGGTGCTTTTACAGGGGCGAATGAAGATAGAAACGGGAAGTTTGAAGAATCGGGAAAAGGGACAATATTTTTGGATGAAATAGCCGAAATAAATGAAGGTATCCAAGTAAAACTTTTAAGGGTTTTACAGGAAATGGAAATTAGCAGAGTAGGCTCTAGCAAGGTTATTTCGATAAATTGTAGAATAATAAGTGCTACAAATAAGGATCTTGCTGAAGAAGTGAGAAAAGGCAATTTCCGACAAGATTTATACTATAGATTGATGGGGTTGTCTATCCATTTGCCTAAGCTGATGGAACGTGATAACGACATTTTGGTGCTCGCACATCATTTTTCTGCCGCTTACACAAAAAAAAATAATTTGGGACGAAGAGTGTTGCGTGAAGAAGCTACAAATAAATTGATTGCTTATCATTATCCAGGCAATATTCGTGAGTTAAAATCAATTATAGATCTAGCTTGCGTTCTTACTGATGATGGGTATATAGGACCAGAGCATATAATTTTCAATGATTTATCAAATGGATACGTTGAAATGAGTGATTTGGACCTTACGCTAAAAGATCGAAACAAACGATTAATCGAAAATATGCTTGACCGACACAATAATAATGTGCGATTGGTAGCGAAGAAATTAGGAATAGGGAAGTCGACTATTTACAGACTATTAAAATAAATGTATGCAGGGAATAATTTTCAACGAATTTCTTGAAATGGTAGAAAAAGATTGCAGTTCTGAAATATTGAATCGTATCATAGACAAATCGAAACTGGAATCTAATGGGATTTATTCTGGGGTAGGAACGCATGAATTTAAAGAGTTTGATCAATTGGTCAAACAGCTATCTCTTGTTACAGATCTGAAAGAGAATGAATTATTGAAAAAATATGGTGATTATGTTTTTGATACATTTTATAAGAATTATGGTGATTGTTTAGCGAACATCGAACACCCTTTTCAGCTGTTAGAGCAAGTAGATTCGCAGATTCATGGAGATGTCAAAAAAATATATCCAGACGCAGAGCTTCCTCGTTTTGGAACAAAAAGAATAGGTTCGGATATAATGAAAATGCTTTATAGTTCAAAGCGAAGAATGGAGTACTTTGCCATCAATTTCTCCATCAATATGAAAGATAAAGGGAATGATACCGTTCTATTTACAATTAAGTCAACTGAATGAGTTCTGAAAGTAAAATATTGCGGGTATTGGAAAGAGAGCGACTGGCTCGAAAAGAATCCGAACGTATTTTGGAAACAAAAAGTTTGGAAATATATGAGCAAAAATTGGAAATTGAAGCGCTACGCAAAAAATTAAATGAGGAAACAAATCGTAAATATTTAGAAATTAACAGAACTCAGCTTATTCAGCAAGAAGTGTTTGAGGCTCACCCGTTTTCTATTTTTACCTATTCTCTTAAATCCTTAAAAATATTAAATGCAAATAACACGGCAGTCCGTGAATATGGTTATTCCAAAGAAGAGTTTTATAAATTATTGATAACTGATTTATACAATGATGACGATAAGAAATCGGTACTGAACCAGATTGATTTAATAAAATCAGGGGTGAATAACACAAGGGTTTGGAACCACGTAAAAAAGGATGGAAGTATTTCAATGGTTAAAATTACAGGTGTTTCTATCGAATTTGAAAATGAACAAGCTAGAGTTGTTGTAGTTGAGGATATTACTCAACGTATGCTGTTGGAAGAAACGAATGCGCTGCAGCAGAAAAAATACATTGACTTAATTGATAAATCGAGTGACTTAATTTTTGGAATGTCACCGGAAGGTAATTTTTCTTTTGTTAATAATGTGACATGCGCATTAACTGGCTTTTCCGAGCGCGAACTTCAATTGAAGAATTTTAGTGAGTTAATACGACCAGATTATCAAAAACGCGTAGTTAATTTTTATAAATTTCAATTGGAAAGCGCAACAGAAACTACATATACAGAGTTTCCAATCATATCCAAAGATGGGTTAGAGATTTGGCTTGGACAAAACGTAAATTTATCACAAAATGAATCTGGATTAACCGAAATCTCTGTCATCGCTCGAGTTATAACTGAACGAAAAATATTTGAAAAAGCATTATTAAGAAGTGAAGACAAGTTCCGTTCGATTATTGAGAACATGGAGTTGGGTTTATTAGAAACAGACAGGGATGGAAAAATTGTGAAAGCTTACAAAAGTTTTTGCGCAATAGTCGGCTATTCGCCGGAAGAGTTAGAAGGGAATTACGGTGAATTCCTCCTAACAGATGAAGCGATGGAAATAATGGCCAAAGAGCAAGGTAATAGAAGGAGCGGCGAAATAGGCGTATACGAAATTCAACTTATTTGTAAAGATCAAACAAAAAAATGGGTGATGATTAGCGGTGCACCATTTTATGATCAAAATAATCGTTTTGCAGGATCAATTGGGATTCATTTAGATATTTCGGAAAGAAAAATTATTGAGGCTCAATTAATTGAAGCAAAGAACGTGGCTGAAGAATCTCTTCGTGCCAAAGAAGTTTTTTTAGCAAATATAAGTCATGAAATTCGGACGCCGCTTAATGCGGTCATTGGTTTGTCTCAAATTTTAAAGACGAGTGAATTGAATGAAGATCAAAGGGAAATGATAAAACAAGTTTCCTTAGCATCTAACAACTTACTTAATTTAATTAATGACATTTTACTTTTGTCTAAAACAGAAGCGATGGGAATTAAATTAAAGCCAAGTTTAAATGTAATAAAAAACACGTTGGAAGAAATCGCTTTCATGCTTGCGTATCAGGCCAAAGAGAAGGGGGTGAACTTTGAGTTGAAGTTGAACGTTCAGGAAGGTTATTTGCATAGTTTCGATAAACTAAGATTTACTCAGGTCATTCAAAATTTAATTTCGAATGCACTCAAATTTACGAATGAGGGATATGTTAAATTATCTGCTTCCAATCCAATTGATGCGAGTGATATTGAAATAATAATAGAAGATTCAGGGATAGGAATTCCAGAAGATGAATTATTAACTGTATTCGAAGATTTTACACAGGCAAAGAACAATAACCCTGAAATATACGGAGGAACAGGCCTGGGATTGTCGATTGTGAATAATATCGTTAAACTCATGGATGGTAGTATTCATGTGGAACGCTTAAATCAGGGAACTCGTTTTACACTTAGTTTTAAATTTCCGGTTGAAGTTCATCAAACGAATCAATTGATTAATTCTGAATTGGAATACGATAGCACAAAATTAGAAGGACTTAGTGTTCTAGTGGCGGAGGATAATGACGTGAACCAGTTATTGATTGGGAAAATTCTAGACAGTTGGGGGGTTAATTTTGAAATAGCGAAAGATGGTCAGAATGCAATAAAATTGATGGAGGATAAAGATTTTGACATCGTATTAATGGATATTCGAATGCCAATTATGAATGGTCTTGACGCTACAGCAATTATTCGCACAAATCTAAAGAATTACTTTATTCCGATAATTGCGCTAACTGCTAATTCTATTGGAGATGATAAGTCTGAGTATTTGAGTATGGGATTTAACGATGTGTTATTAAAACCTTTTCAACAAGAGGATTTATTTAATATGCTTGTTCATTTTTCAATTAATAGAAATATTGAGTTGAGGAAAAAGCTATTGGCTGCATCTCAGGGTGATTTTGGCTTTGCAGAAACACTAAGGACTATTTTTATTGAAGATTCGTTACTCCGTATCGCAAACATGAATTTAGCAGCGTCAGAAGCAAGACGTTATGACGTTGGAATGATTGCGCATAGCATGAAACCAGCGATTCAACAATTGGGGTCTCAGAATTTAGTGGAGCTGATTAGGGCATTGGAAATTGAGGAGTTTGATGACATTTCGTTGTTGCCTGCAGTTAGATCATTTGAACTATGCATATTGATTCTCGTGGAAGAATTAAAAAGTGTGATTTTATAAATTCTTTAAATTGACCCAAATCGGGAAATTTATTTTTCATTAATTCGGCTAAAACTATGTAAATGTTGGTATTAAGTGTTTTGGATTGTTTTTTGTTATATCTTTTCTAAAAAAGAATTATGCAACATTATAGTGAAAAAGTAAAAATTTTTATTCTTGACGACGATAGGTATTATGGAATTTTTTTGAAAAATGCTCTAAATTCACCAAATTATTCTATTGAATATTTTCAAGCGGAACAAGATTGTTTAGCGGCACTAGAGGACGCTCCTGATGTATTAATTCTCGATCATACTTTAAAGTATACGACAGGTCTCGAAATTTTAGACGAAGTAAACAGGAAATTTAAAGGAAAAGTTCAGGTTATATATCTATCTGGGCAAGAATATATGCATATCGCAGTAAAGGCTTTGAAAGAGGGTGCTGTAACATATGTTGAGAAAACCAGCAATTCAGCCAACGTAATTAACAACGTTATCGACCAAATCGTTTCAAAAACTAAAAATTTTAAAGTACATCTAGTAGGAACCAAAATTGGACTTTCTCAATATTAAATGAATTGTCATTAGATGCTTGAATGCAGCAATCAAAGATTTAGCAGTATTAAAACTCTTTCGAGTATTAAAATAAAAATGATTATCATCTGAAATGCATTGTCCCAAAATGAAAATAAAACCCCCAAAAAGGGGAATTAATTGACCTCTTGGCGTCTAATTAATTATTAGTGTATTGTAAATCAATAGTTTAAGTTTATTGGCTTGATTTTAGTGATTGGGTGAGAAATAGAATCCCGCGCTAACTAGAAAAATAATTATTCAATAACTTAAAACTTACGTTGTGCAAAACAAGGAAACAATAATATATGTTGTAGGCAGTATTAAAGCATTAGCTGTGTATCGGTCTTTGAGCAGAAAATACGTGAATGTTCATCATTTTAAAGACGAAATTCAAAATGATTTATTAGTTAAGCTACCACCACATATATTAATAATTGAGGAATCCGAAAAATCGACTGGTATACTAAATAAAATAAAACTGAATAATTATTGTCATGTTATTTATTTATCTAATAACATAAATTTTAATCACATCTTAGGTCTAATCAAACAAGGTGTATCGGATTATGTTTTGAAAGATACATGTATGTATTATTCAATTCAGCAATCTGTAAGGAGAGCCACAAAAACACAGTTAAAAATGAGCGAATCGTTTTCGGAAAAAGTCTTTATTGACACCTGCGCTTTAAAGAAACGCTATCCTTTAAGGTTTAGATTGGCCGAATGGTTTAGTTAAGTTTCACACATAATATGCGCTTAAAATCACTAATGTCCAATAAACTTTTTGAAAAGCAGGATTTCCTCTAAAGGATTTCCCACCATAATGTAACTTGGTTTTCTGAACAAAATTACATGAATAAAAGTAGTTACTTTTTTTGGGTAGTCCGTTTTCGAACAGCTGATTTCTTTGACAGACTCTGGATTAGTGAGACACGTAATCAACGGACACAACTTTGATTACTATACGAAGAAGTGTAGTAATTCATATCACTTGATAAGCATGCTGTTTTCAAGTTTTGCCAACTTTTCATTATCCAGAGAGGTATCGCCAGTAGCTTATTTAACAAAGTGATTTATGTTTTGCCCCCTGTTACCTTACAATTTAAAAGGAACCCTTGTACTTGGAATTCAAACTTTTGTTATTCAAATTCATCGAGTGAACGATAGAATTGAACGTGTTTCAATAGCAGGTTTTTCCATTAACTGGAAAACCTTCCTGTTGCTGTAACCCATTTCGGAATGGCTAATTTGTTATAATTAGACCAACCAAAATAAACCAATACAATTAATAAGAGTGAAATGATGATGGCCATTTGGGATGATTATTTTTTCGATGGATGATTAAACGATGGTCATTTCTCCTCCTTAAACCAACTTGCATATTTCTTGTAGTTATTAGCAATTCGCATTACTTCCCCTTCAAAAAGTTCAGGTGAAATGTTTTTTACTTTTTTGGCTGGAACTCCTGCCCAAATAGAACCAGCTTCAACGTGTGTTCCTTCTAGCAGAACGGCTCCTGCGGCAATAATACTGCCCGATTCAATGTAACAATCATCCATAACGATTGAACCCATTCCAATCAATACGTTATCTTCAACCGTACAGCCATGAACTAAGGCATTGTGGCCGATTGAAACGTTATTTCCAAGAATTGTTTTTGTCTTTTCGTAGGTGCAATGAATTACAGCGCCATCTTGAACATTGACCTTGTTTCCCATAACGATAGAATTAACATCACCACGAATAACAGCACTGAACCAAACGGAACAATCGTCTCCCATTTTTACATCACCTACAATTGTTGCGTTTTCAGCAAACCAACAATCTTTTCCGAATTCAGGAGTATTACCTCGACATGATTTTATTAGTGCCATTCTTTATTTTTTTGTTCATCAAAATTACAAAATTCAACCGAGGTACTATGAAACTTCCCTTTTAGTCAGACCAGATAGTTTGTTTTCATTAAGAAAATCATACACAGCTTCCGGATTGTATTTTGAATATTGACGTAAACACCATCCTATCGCTTTTTGTATGAAAAACTCGTTATTCGATTGAAATTTGCTTATTAAAGTTGAAGAAAACTCAAAATCAACTTCTGATTTGTATTTCAATTGGAATATAAAAAAAGAACGCATGAGCCAAATATTGCCCGAATCGCTCCATTGATCATTAACGATTTTTTGCTGATTAGGATTTTTTTTAAAATAAACACCCTGCACATTCGAAGCAATTGTATCTGCTGAATCCCAGCACTATTTGGTGATAATTAATCACTCAAATTTTTTCAATATTGCTTTGGATAAATTCAGTCTATTTGAATTTATTTAAGAGATCCATCGCCGTCAATTGATATTCTCGATCTTCCTTTTTTTACAATTCAAAAATGACTTCCCATTTTTATTTTGAGGTTAATTATCCTTGAATTTCAGAGAGAAAATGGTTACTGAATTGATTTTCGTTCAGGTGATTGAATTTCTAAAAACGTAAAATTATTTCTCATGTAATTTTCCATTTGAATTGTGTGATTTGGATTTCTGGCAGATTCAAAATCCGATTTAATACTGGAAATGAGAGAAGTTGTATTCATAAAAAAGTCCCGATGATTTGCATCGGGACTAAAGTAATTAAATCTAATGAAATCAATTACATTCCTACTTGATCTACCGTTTCGAGTGAACCATTATCTTTTAGTGTAATGTCTAAATCTTTGATAATTCCATTGTTAATTGCGTATACCCATCCGTGCAAGTGAATGTCTTGCTTTCTTGCCCATGCATTTTGAATGATGGAGGTTTTAGCTAAACCTTGAACTTGTTCGTACACATTTAATTCTACAAAACGATCGAAACGGACTTGTTCATTTGGAATTGAGTCCAATTCGTTCTTGTGAAAACGATAAACATCTTTGATGTGTCTAATCCAGTTGTCGATAATACCAACTTGTTTGTTTGTCATGGCTGTTTGAACACCACCACATCCATAATGTCCACAAACGATTACGTGTTTCACTTTCAAAACGTTTACAGCATAATCCAATACACTCAACATATTCATGTCAGAGTGAATAACCATATTGGCAATATTTCGATGTACGAAAACTTCACCTGGTTGCGCTCCAATAATTTGGTTGGCAGGAACACGACTATCGGCACAACCAATCCATAAAATAGGAGGTTGTTGACCTTTCGCTAGGTTTTCAAAATATTGAGGATCTTTTTCAAGAGTTGCAGCAACCCATGCTTTATTGTTGTCTAAGAGTGATTTATAATAATTTTCCATTTTTTTTGTTTAAGATAAAGTTTCGTTTTGTATTTCAAATGTGATATTTAAAATACAGTTGTTAAATGCATTGAAAGTATCTTTTTCCTCTACTAATTTAGGAATTAGATTGATTTCTAGTAATTGATTTTTTGTTTTTTTCTTCAACCCAACGATATTGACATGAATATTTTTTGATTTTAAAAGAGCAATACCCTCCTTGAAGGAAGCAATTTGTTTATCGTTAATCAAATGAATATTCTCCATTCGTAATATTACGATCTGAGTTAACGGTATTATAGTTATTAACTCATTCAAGGTTGCCAATATCCCCTCAACATTGTCTTGTCTAACCTGATGGATTACAATATGATCTTCTAAATCAGCAGGAAGATTTATTAAATCAGCCCACTTTTCAGATGATTTAGTTTGTTTCCAAGTTGTAAATGCGGGTGCTAAAACTACTTTTTTAACCTGTTGGTTGATACCAGGAATGTTGATCAAGCGACAATCAATTGACTTCTCCTTGGCGCCAAATTGATTGAATTCATGGATTAATTCAAGAACGTCAAAATCAATACTTTTAGATTTAGTTCCATCAATGATTAGTGTTGAACCTTCTTCGAGATGCGCAAATGTATGCACCAATCCAGCTTTATTCAAAAAAGATACTTCTTCAGAAAGCGCTAGAATTTTTTCACGTTTTCCGTCGATATCACTTTCAAGTTCGACAAAATTATTGTGGTAGTTTTTCTTCAATATAAAGAATACGGCTACGGTAATTCCGATTCCGATTCCCATCAACAAATCAGTTAATAAAACACCAATTATTGTTGCACAAAAAGGTAGAAATTGATCCCATCCTTGTTTGTATAATTGTTGAAACAATTTGGCTTTAGCCAATTTGTACCCAATCATAATTAAGATTGCAGCCAAAGATGCAAGTGGAATTAAATTTAAGATATGCGGAATAAAAACCACAGTTATCATAAGTAAAACGCCATGAACGATCGCCGAAACTTTTGACTTAGCACCGGCGTTTATATTCGCCGAGCTTCTAACAATTACTTGAGTTATTGGTAATCCTCCAATTAACCCAGAAATGATATTTCCAACTCCTTGTGCTTTTAATTCACGATTCGTTGGGGTCATGTGTTTTTCAGGGTCGAGTTTATCAGTTGCTTCAACGCTAAGAAGTGTCTCTAAACTTCCAATTAAAGCTATCGTCAATGCGATGACATATACATCTGGATTCGAAAGAAAGCTAAAGTCAGGAAAGCTCAAAAACCCAATAAATTCATCCAAGTTCGCTGCTCTTGGAAGGCTGACCATATGTTCACTTGCCAATGTCCAATTTGATTCGGAAATCTTAAACCCTAGGTTGATTCCAATACCAACTAGAACTACAATAAGTGCTGAAGGAATAAATTGAAAGAGTTTGATTTTTTTTATGAATTTGCGTTCAAAAAGAACCATGATTGCAATTGAAATGGCAGCAATTAGGATGGCGGTAGTATTCAAAGCCCCCATTGCATAAATTAATTCTGAAAAGGTATTATGTCCATCAGCTTGGAAGAATGCTTCATCACCAAAGAAATCTTTGTCATAACCAACGGCATGTGGAATTTCTTTTAAAATTAGCGTAATCCCAATAGCTGCAAGCATACCTTTAATAACGGAAGAAGGGAAATAATTCCCGATAATTCCTAAGCCTGAAAAACCTGCGATTACTTGAATTACTCCTGCTATTACAACTGCAACTAGTAAAGCTTCAAAACTTCCAAGGGTTACAATTGCTGCTAGAATTATAGTAATTAATCCAGCGGCAGGGCCAGAAACCCCGGCTCTACTTCCGCTGAGTGTTCCAACGACAATTCCACCGATAACTCCTGCAATAATACCCGAAAAAACATTAGGCATTCCATTGATTCCTTCAATGTTTGTTGATGCTAAACCAACGCCTAAACATAAAGGTAATGCGACTAAAAAGACAACTAAACTAGACGGCAAGTCACTCCGCCAATTGGCAATAAATTTTTTCATTTTAAATGTGATAAAAAGTAAATAATTGAGAATAAATTCAATATTTACATCACATCAGGAGGGGAAAACAGTCTATTTAGAGATACATCTTCGTAATGCTTTTTGATATCAATTTTCGAAATTGCTTTTGTTTCTTCATTAGAAAGTAAATCAAGCAATAAATTGTCAGCATTGAAGAATACCTGAAATGAAACTGAAGATTCGGTTGTTTTACCTTCTTCCTCCTCTTCTTCAATCGACATTGAAACTTCAAAGTCAGTATCCTGCCAAAGAAAATAGGCAGATACCACAACGGTTAATGTTGTAAATAAAAGCAGAAAAGAAAAAGCTATAGTTCTCATTCCTAGCAAAAATAACCTTTTAGGTTAGACTACAATAATTTCAGTTGTTAATCTTTTATAATGCGTTGATTAAGAAATCACCTTCAATTCTTTTCCAACTTTAATAAATGCTGCAATAGCTTTGTCTAAATCTGCTTGCGAATGAGCGGCTGAAATTTGAGTTCTAATTCGCGCCGCACCTTTTGCTACAACGGGGTAAAAGAAACCAATTGCATAAACGCCTTCTTTTAATAATAAATCAGCGAACTGTTGAGACAACGCTGCATCGTACAACATCACTGGAACTATTGGAGAATCCCCAGGCTTGATATCAAACCCTGCAGCAATAATACGATCTTTGAAGTATTTTGTGTTTACTTCTAAAGTATCACGTAAATCGGTGTTTGCACTAAGTATATCAAAGACTTTAATTGACGCGCCAACAATAGAAGGAGCTAGTGAATTTGAAAATAGATATGGTCGAGAGCGTTGACGTAACATGTCAATAATTTCTTTTTTTCCAGTTGTATAACCACCCATTGCTCCACCAAGCGCTTTTCCTAGCGTTCCTGTAATGATGTCAACGCGGTCTAGTACACCACAATGTTCTGGGACACCACGACCTGTCTTTCCAATAAATCCAGCTGAGTGACATTCATCAGTCATTACTAAAGCATCGTATTTATCTGCTAATGCGCAAATTTGATCCATTTTAGCAATATCACCATCCATCGAGAAAACACCATCCGTTACGATTACTCGAAAACGTTGATCCTGTGCTTTTTTCAATTGATCTTCTAAATCGTTCATATCCGAATGCTTGTAACGGTAACGTTGCGCTTTGCACAAACGAATTCCATCAATGATAGATGCATGGTTCAATTCATCTGAAATAATAGCGTCTTCCACTCCGAAAAGTGGTTCAAAAACCCCACCATTCGCATCAAAAGCAGCAGCATATAAAATAGTATCTTCTGTTCCGTAAAACTTTGCAATCTTAGCTTCTAATTCTTTATGAATATCTTGCGTACCACAGATAAAACGAACCGATGACATTCCAAATCCGTGTGAATCTAAGGCATCTTTTGACGCTTGAATAACGTCAGGGTGAGAGGAAAGTCCCAAGTAATTATTTGCACACATGATGACAACGTCTTCTCCAGAACTAACATGTACGTTCGCACCTTGCGGAGTTGTAATAATACGTTCTCGTTTGTAAATTCCTGCTGCTTCTATTGACTTTAATTCTGTTTGAAGAAAGCCTTTCATTTTTCCGTACATATGCTAAGATTTTGAACAAAGATAAAGGAATAATACGAATCCAAATAACGAGAAGAAGGATATTAATAATTTAAGATCTATTGATATTTCTTAAAAATGGCGAGTATTTCTTTGAGCTTATTATCTTTTGAATAATCAAAGGCTGATGTTCCAAGATCATCTTTTTTAAATTGGTCTGCTCCAGTTTTCATAAGTAAGTCAACGATAGCAAAATTTTCATTCAAAACCGCTATTAATAAAGGTGTTTTTCTGCGTAAATCAGATTCATTCGGGTCTGCACTATTCGTAAGCAAAATTTCTACAATTTCAGTATGATTGTTTTTCACCGCAGCCATCAATGCATCACCATAATCAGTGTCAAAATTCACATCTGCACCAAAGGCAATTAGAAGTGAAACGATTTCTTTTTTACCACTGTACGACGCTACTATCAAAGGAGAGTAACCAATTGAATTTATACTATTCGATGCTGTTGCGTCATATCTAAGAATATCTTGGACTGGATTAGAATCACCTTGTCGGATGGCTTCAAAAATATCATTTTGTGCTGTTGCGTATAAACTCAAAAATAAAACGGAAAGGGTAACTAAAAACTTCATAAGATTGAGATCTTAACCTAAGACAGTCAATTCTAAGATTAATTCAATGAATTAAAAATTCCATTTTAAATTTCGATTGTCTAACACAGCAAATGAAATTTTAAAATCTGCTCGTGGCTTGGTGTGATTGCTATCGGAAAGTGTACCGTAAATACCAACACGCAGCATTCGTTTCGAAAACTTAAAATTCCGCTCTAGACCAACTAGCGCTTCATAATGCAGCCAGTCACGCTCTGGGACGTACAATATTCCAGCACCAATAACCAATCCAATGCGCGTTTTTTTCATGAAAGGAATCTTATTGATGATTGCACCATTGTCGTGATGCACAAAATGCGCTTCTCCGTAGAGTTTTTGTGTTGGCAGCGTAGAATCTAATCCTTGAAAGGAATAAAGTGGGTTAGAAAACCAAATTGGGTCACTTCTTCGTTGGAACTTTTGATCCGCATCCCTCACTGTTTTGTTATTTAAAAATTGTCCTCCTTTAATATGGTAACTAGATGTTCCAATAGTCCCAATTTTGAAGGTGTGTAAAATTCCAGCGGCTAAATAATCATGATTCACATCACTTCCAAAAAGTTTCGGAATGCCCTTTTCATAATAAAGGTAAAAGGTTGGCCATTTCGAACCTAAAATAACCTTACGTTTAGGTTCCCGCATAAATTTCTGATTCGGAATATAACTTAAGGTGACTTCAAAAATAGATGCTTGATAGCTTTCAAACTCAGTTGGATCATTATTCGGTAAAAAATCATCTGTATCCAAAAATTTATATCCTTTTATGCTTCTACGTTCTGTAAATGAATATTCTGCATCTAAATAAAGACCGTTGACTAACTCATAATCATTGCCGACAGAGATATTCGTCACTTCAATAAAATTGTCGCGTTTGTAAATTTGTGTAATCGCATCGTAACCTCTGATCGCGTCAAAATCATGGGAAAATTTGAGATGTGCTGTTCCAAAATGGTAAGGATCATATCGAAAATGAAGCCCCATACTTCCTTTAATATCGGCATTAAGAATACCAATTGAAGCTTCGTAATCACTATCAAAAGTACGTTCACTGTTCCATTTTTTGAAATATGAAAAACTTGGTGCAACCCGCGGACCAGCAATATAAATTGGTCGTAAAAGTCCAGCAACTGAACTGATGGACCATTGTGTTTTCTTTGACCTATTTCTATGGTCGATACCAAACCAAAGGACTTTTAATGCTGTTACTTTGTTAAACACTTTATCTACTGAATCCAGATATTCAGTGCGGTGTTGATAATCATAAATGCTATCCCTTACCGCGATGTATTTTGCTTCCTCGGGTGAAAGTTCTGCTTTTCGTTTCCCTTTCCAATAAATAGAATCTTTATCATATGCCGATTTTTCTGTTATCGAAAGTTCGTTGTTGAAAAATTTAGCGGGAAATTTAGGGTTGAAATTATAATCTGAAAAATTAGTTACCGTAGTACATGCAGAAGCTTGGTCTTTGTATTTAACACCGTATTCCAATACTTGATTAGATAAAACACAAATGCTATCACCTGGATGATCAAACTCTTGATGTATGGAAAAGTAATCGTAAACCAATAAATTTCCCTTTTCCATCGTCAAGTCGAGTTTTTGGATGAGCCAAATGGAATCAATTACGTAAACATATCCTTCCAACGTCGTAGTTGAAATGGTACGCGGGATAATTTTTATTTTGTGAATCTTCTGTCCGTTTTCTTCGTACTGATCCTCTAGTCGATATTTGTATGATAAAATACCAGGAACAGAAATCGGTGAACTCACTGGCGTTTGATGTAAATCATCTAAATGCAGTAAATTCTCAAAAAAATTAAAGTTCGACTTTACGGTTGTTGTATAATACAAGCTGTGCTGTTTTCCAACGCGTTCTTTGAAGGCATTTCTAATTTCTTTGATGTCAAATCTACCTCCATAATGCCGCGTAAAATCAACTTCAATAAGGTTCATATTGTTAGAAAACTCTTCATTTTCCTTGCGCTGTTCTGCAAATGGATCTTCAATGCCGCTTGGATCTGTATTTTGTTCTACCTCGTTTTCTTTTTTATCTCGTTTACGTTTGTCGCTTTTACTTTCGAAACGTTCAATGTTTTCGGTTGCTTTTGTATAACCTTGAACAGTATGCGAATAGTTCCATGGATTAATCGAATCTCTTTTTTGTACAACTTTGAGCATTATGTCTCTCCCTGGATTGGATTTTTTAGCAGATGCTTCTACATCTTCCATATCCATAAATTTTGTAGGGAAAAGTTGGTAGTCTTTTGTAACAGTAACATCGTTTATTGTTACGTAGGCCTGTGAGTTATCAAAACCTTCTGCAGTAATAACTAAAAAGTACTCGCCTTGGAAAAGACGCATTTCGTAATAACCACTTGCGTCGGCGATTGTTCTATTTTCAGCAGCATTTTTTACATACAACTTTGCATAAGGAATAGAAATACCATGTTCATCGGAAATAACTCCTTTTAGTAATTGCTGTCCATGCACCTGAGTTCCAAAAAGGAAGAATATCAGGACAAGAAAAGCACCAAAAGGTTTCATTGATTATAAGACAATTAACGCGATGTATTTGTTACACTATCACGTTAAAATTATTGAATCCGTTTGATTTTGGCAACTAATTGTGATTAAAGCTTATAAAGCGGGACAAACGGTTATTTGTTTTCAGCTTTTTTTTGTTCTTCAAGAAATTGAATGTGCTTTTCCATTCTTTTCATCATCCATTTACGTGTAATGAACGCTAAAAACGCCAAAAACGCGAAGACATAATAGAAAGCCCATTTTTTAAATCCTTCTGATATAGAAAGATATGTGATTACAATGAAAATTAAAATAGCCGCGAACAACCAAAAGTAAAGCATTATTTTATTGTAAAATTTCATAGACTTGGTATTTAAGGCAAATGTAATTGATAATTGACAATTGACAATTGATAATTCGGAGTATTTAATTTATTTCTTCGGATGGACAAAACTTCTAGTCTTACATTTTCAAGTAAAAACTCCAAATATTACTTAGATGTATTAAACGTCCCTACAGGTTGCAGAATTTTATAACTACTGAAACTTTGTGTTGTTTTCAAGCCACGTCCGCGTCCTTTAATTGAATTGTCATCTGATTTGACAATGACATTCTTATCCGTGTAAATGGTGCTGTCTTTTTGATTCCAAAACAATTCTTCTGTCTCTAAACGCTGTTTCTTTTCAATATTCAATAAGCCAACAGAATCTCTTACTATTATAATTCCTGTCTCATAGTTTATTTCGCCATACAAGGCAGTTAGCTGAGAAACGATGACTCCTTCTTCCGAGAAAAATTCAACTTTTAGCCCGTCTTTTAACTTGGTGATATGTCGCGGAGAACGATAAGTTTCTGCTAATGTTGCAAATATTCGAACCTTAGCATAACCAGAGTCGTTATAAAAGAGTGTTAAATTGCGTGTAATCTCCGACGGAGCATTTGGGTCATATGTGACTTTCTGAATAGAATCCAGATCATTCTCACAAGCAAAAAAAAGAATTCCTGCCATGCAGAGCATGACAGGAATTCGATATGTATGTAAGAATGATTTTATCATCTTAGATGTTCACAGTAACATTGTAACAAGAAAGAAACATTGTAGATGGGTTACCATTTTCAAATTTTTCTTGATCCGTTGGATACATTGCTTTGTAACTTGAGATAGTTCCTCCAGTTGATTCACCTAAACTACGAGCTTGCTCTAATAATTGTACAGCATAGACGTAATTTGATTTACGTTCCATTGTAGTTGAACCACAATTGTTAGCGTTTTTACCAACACACTGTCCGGCAATTACTAATGCTTTTCCTTTCATTGCTCCAGATACCGACATTGCTGTATTGTATGCCGCAGTATATGAACCAGAACTGTATTGTGCACGTGCTATTTCGTAATTGATTTCTTGTGCTTTAGCATCGTCAGGAGCTAACTCTTTTGCTTTTCTCAAGGTTGAAATTGCATCTGAATATTTGTTTTGTCCAATCAAGGCTTTTGCTTTCATCATTTGAGCATCAAATGAATTCGGATCAAGCTCAACAATAATTTCAACTAACTTGAAATACTCAGGACTTTCAGTACAGCTTTTATTTTCCAACAAATTAAGGAAATTCATTACTGTTGCTTTTTTCATTTCAGGATCTGTAGGTAAATTTTCCATGTATCCTTTTAAGTCTGGAAGAATATCATCACAACTACGAACTACTGCATTGAAATACTCAGTGATTGTTTCTTGTGTTTTTACAGACATTCCCGCTTTGCTTACCAATGCAGATAATTCAAAGTAGTCAGAGATCATACGTTTTTTCAATTCTGTATCACTTGGAGCTGCAGCATACATTGCGTAAGTGTTGTAATAAAAGTAAGAAACATAAGCTTCGTTCGTTTTTACCCCTTGTGTTTTAATTCCTCGTTGAAACAATGAATCAGCTTTTTTACGATTCGGAGAAGAAGCTTGTAAAATGTATGAAGCTCTCAATAAATCATCCGCTTGATCATAAACACCAGCATCTTCAGCTCTTTGGTATACTTCAACCAATGTATCAGTATAAGCTGTTTTTGCAGCAGGATCTGTCACACCGTTAATGGCGTTTCTCAAACTACCGATTAATCGTCCGTAATTTGCAGCATCGTATCCACCACAAATTTTTTCACCTTTAAGGTAATACATTGAAGCTCCTGCGTAATTTTTTATTTTTAATTCTTCACCGGCAAGAAAACGCATACGAGTGCATTCTCTATCTTCATCGCTATCTTGCGCGTAAGACGCAAATCCGATTAAAATTAATGTTCCGAGTAAAAGTCTTTCTAATTTCATCTTTATTCTATTTTGTTTTAGTTCAATTTTCGCTTTACAAACCAACGATCGGTTCCTGGTGCTATAGAAATCCCGAAGTTGATACCATAATAACGTTCTTTTAATGCGTTATCGTCGCCAATTCCTCTTTTTCCAATTGCAAATCCAAGATTAATGGAAGAAAGAGAGTTTTGAATAACAATCGGTATACCAAAACCAAAAGTTGTGCCAAAGTCAGTGACTTGTTCACCATTTGTCTCATAAGGGAGTGTATAGTAATAAGTACCAGCACGATAACGAATTCGAGCTAAAAATTTTGTTTTCACTTTACTTGCTAAAAAGCTAGTTTCCGGAATGTATTGAATTCCAAAAGTATACTTGCTTGTATTTAAAAATATATTGGCGTAATTGGCATCGTAGCGATTTTCGTACTTCGTCCAATCTGAACCGCTGTAGGATAAATGAAATCCAATTGTTGAATTTAACTCGTTCGTTGAGCCTTTTCTTCCTTTGAAGTTTAAATTATAATTAACACCAACGGTATAGGTTGGAATTGTAGTAACGTTGCCAGATGCTGTGTCGTTAAATGTTAAAGTATCGTACAATGATAGGTTATGAATGTCGGATGTATAGTATTGACCTTCTTCGTATGAACCTTTGATTTTTTGAAATGGGTCATACGTTGCAGAGAGCGAAATTGCATGATTTTCTCTAATTCGTTGTGTATAGTTGAATCCTAATTCGTAATGAAAGGAGTTCACTTTTAATTCCTGTTGGCTAACACCGCCATTGTATACCGTCGAACCGCTAGCAACCAAGCCACTTTTACGCGTATTTGTCACTTTCCCAAAAAGATATCCAAGATTACCTCCAATGGATAGTTTCGCTCCTTTGTAATCTAATACAGTTGCTGATAATCCTAAAAACACTTCATTAACCCCTCCAGTTCCTGAATAAAAATGAAGCAATGAATCACCGCTAATTACAGTACTCGTGTTAAAATCGTACCCACGACGGCTGTAGGGTTTTAATCCAAATGCCAATCCAAAACGTTTTGCGAAAGAAAAACCAATCGCGAAATGCTGAACCCCAGTTATGTTACTTTGCTTCTCAACACCGTTCTCGGAAAAAGTAGAAAGTCGTGATGAAACGCCAAGTGAGAATATAGGTTGCCCTTTTCCAATTGTACTGTACGAAGATGGATTGTAAAAATTAAGCACTGTGGAATCCGAAAGTGTAATATTTGTGTTACCTAAACTTGAAAAAATCGCATGATCCATCCCACCCACTTCACCTAGCCCAAAAGAACTGAAGGGAGAGTTTGACGTGTTTTGAGCGTTCGCAAGAAGCCCAGAAAACAGCGTTATAATTAGTAAGGATAGATTACGCATTGTGCTTATATATTTCATATAACCCTTTGACGGTTAAATTTTCGTCTGCAAAGATGTCATTTTTTGGCTCGAAATCAAAGAAAGAAGCGTCTCCACCTGTCATAAAAAAAGTTAAGTCCTTAAAATCGAGGCGATATTGTTCCATCATGCTGATTATCTCATTTTTTATTCCGTTCATAACTCCAGAATTTATACTTAATTCGGTTGATGTACCAACGAGATTTGGGATGGTTTTATTTGAAAGTAGTGGAAGATTTCCTGTGTAATCGTTCAATGATTTATATCTCAAGTTAATTCCCGGCGAAATTGTACCGCCCAAGTAGCCTTTGTTTTTATCGACAACATCAAACTTGATACAGGTGCCAATATCAATGGCAACGGCGAATTGTGTTTTCGACTGCTGCAATGAATAACAGGCATTGCAAATTCGGTCGATGCCAAGTGTTTCGGGACTTGAATAGTTTAATTGAATGGGTAATGAGATATTTTTTGTAATTAAAAGACAGTTTTCAAATAAGTCACGAACACGTTTTGTTTCGACTTTATTGAGCACTGAAGACAGAACTGTTTGAGAAATATTAAGTGATTTTGCCCATAACGAAAGTTTTTCCAGCTCATTTAGAGAAAAACGTTGTACCTCGATAATACGGTCATTTTCAAAGTAACCTGCTTTCACAGAAGTGTTTCCGGCATCAATTCCGAATACTTTTTTGTCATTCGCCATAGCAACAAAGATAATAGAAGAAAAAAAATATACGAATGGAGTTGTTAATAAAAAGAAGTTTATATCTTTGCCCCCACAATTTATGTTGGTGATATAGCTCAGTTGGTAGAGCAATGGACTGAAAATCCATGTGTCGCTGGTTCGAACCCGGCAATCACCACAAAAAAAGACGTTCTATAGCTAGAGCGTCTTTTTTTTTGCGTTTTTTCTACAATCGCGGTAAACAAAAAAATTCTATTATTCATTGAGTCTACTTGAACGCACAGGTTACTTTGAAACCTATTTGAAACATGCCGAAAAATGATTCAAATTAAACGAAAACGAAAAATCATATGGAGGACTTGCTCGCGGATACTTTCAATTAAAGGATTATAAAAAAACGGAAGGAAATCTTATTGGAAGGTCTAAATTATATCCAGCCAGCGAAGGATAATGAAGCACAATCTCAATTTTGTAGAGCAAAGTATGAAGTAAGAAATTGTCTGTGGTTTTTTTGTTCCCATAAAATTTAAATTATCTTTGTATCAGTTCATTCAAATAGACTTATGAAGAAAGGTGGAGGGATAGGCCCTTTGAAACCTTGGCAACCTGTTCGTACAGAAAAAGGTGCCAAATCCGATCCCGGTTAATGGGAAAAGATAAGTTTAGCTCGATATCCTTCAAGCTTCAAAGTCAAAAAATGATGCAATTATGAAGGATATAAAATCCATATTAAAAGAAAGAATATTAGTACTTGATGGAGCCATGGGAACCATGATTCAGCGCTATCAATTAGAAGAACAAGATTTCCGTAAAGGGTGGTTTGAAGACCATCAAAAACCTTTGAAAGGGAACAATGATTTATTGTCGCTCACACGACCTGAAATAATCAAAGAAATTCACACGGCTTATTATTCAGCTGGTGCGGACATTGCTGAAACAAACACGTTTTCAGGAACTACAATCGCTCAAGCAGATTATGATTTAGAATCGGTGGTGTATGATATTAATTTTCAAAGCGCAAAAATAGCACGAGAGGTTGCGGATGAATTCACCGCTAAAGAGCCAAATAAGCCAAGATTTGTGGCTGGTTCAATCGGTCCGACTAACAGAACAGCTTCCATTTCTCCTGATGTAAATGACCCAGGTTTTAGAGGAATCACATTTAATGAATTGGTCGAAGCATATACCTTGCAAGTCAATGCTTTAATGGATGGAGGAGTAGACATTTTACTTGTCGAAACTGTCTTCGATACATTAAATGCGAAAGCGGCACTTTATGCAATAGATTGTGTCTTTGAAGAAAGAAATGTAAAGTTACCAATTATGGTTTCTGGTACGATTACAGACCAAAGTGGTAGAACTTTAACAGGACAAACTACCGATGCTTTTTTGATTTCTATCGCTCATATGGATTTACTGTCTGTTGGATTGAATTGTGCATTGGGGGCTTCAATGATGCGACCTTATCTGCAGATATTAGATAAACAGTGCGAATTTGGAGTAAGTGCTCATCCGAACGCTGGATTGCCAAATGAATTTGGAGAATACGATGAAACTGCCGATTTGATGGCTGAACAGATAAAAGCTTACTTGGATGAAAATCTAGTAAATATTATCGGCGGATGTTGTGGAACGACCCCCGATCATATCTTCGCCATCGCTGAATTAGCAAAAAAATATTCACCACGTAAAATTCCTGCAAATGTCTAGTAATATTACTCTAAAACTTTCGGGACTAGAACCTTTAATTGTTACGCCTGAAAGCAACTTCGTAAATATTGGAGAACGAACGAATGTTACAGGTTCTCGCATGTTTTTAAGATTAATTCGTGAGGAGAAATTTGACGAAGCAATAAGTGTCGCGCGTGAGCAAGTAGAAGGTGGAGCACAAATTATTGACGTCAACATGGACGAAGGAATGATTGACGGTAAGGCGGCAATGGTTAAGTTTTTAAACTTAATTGCGGCAGAACCAGATATTGCACGCGTTCCTGTGATGATTGATAGTTCTAAATGGGAAATCATCGAAGCTGGATTACAATGTGTTCAAGGAAAAGGAGTTGTCAACTCTATTTCGCTGAAAGAAGGGAAGGAGATATTCGTCGCTCAAGCGAAAAAGGTAAAGCGCTACGGTGCTGCGGTGATTGTGATGGCGTTTGATGAAGACGGACAAGCAGATTCGTATGAACGCCGAGTTGAAATTTGTGAACGATCGTACCGCATTTTAGTAGATGAGGTGAATTTCAATCCGAGTGATATCATTTTTGATCCAAATATTTTTCCTGTTGCAACTGGAATGTCTGAGCATAATAACAATGCTGTTGATTTTTTCCGCGCTACAAAATGGATTCGTCAAAGCCTACCTGGAGCGCATGTAAGCGGAGGTGTTTCCAATGTTTCCTTTTCATTTAGAGGGAATAATATTGTTAGAGAATCGATGAATGCAGCATTCTTATACCACGCTATTCAGAATGGAATGGACATGGGAATTGTAAATCCATCGATGTTAGAAGTCTATGACGATATCGAGAAAACCTTATTGGAACTAATTGAAGACGTATTACTGAATCGAAGAGAAGATGCAACAGAACGATTATTAGAACATGCAGAAACAGTTTCAGGAGAAGGTAAAAAGCGTGTAGTTGATTTGTCTTGGCGTGATAAAACTGTTCAAGAACGGTTGACTTATTCTTTGGTAAAAGGTATTGCCGATTATGCGGAAATTGACGCAGAAGAATGTCGACATCTATATAGTCGTCCTATTGAAATTATAGAAGGCCCTTTGATGGATGGGATGAACGTCGTTGGAGATTTGTTTGGAAGCGGAAAAATGTTCCTTCCGCAAGTTGTAAAATCTGCTCGTGTTATGAAAAAAGCGGTTGCCTATTTATTGCCTTTTATTGAAGAAGAGAAGGGTGGCGTAAGTTCATTTAACGGAAAAATATTGATGGCAACCGTGAAAGGAGATGTCCACGATATTGGTAAGAACATCGTTGGGGTTGTTTTGGGTTGTAATAATTATGAAATTGTTGATTTAGGCGTAATGGTTGCGCCGGAGCGCATCATTGAAGAGGCCATCAAACAGAAGGTTGATATTATAGGATTGAGTGGATTGATTACGCCTTCTTTGGATGAAATGGTTACTGTTGCGAAGGAAATGGAACGTGCCAACTTGAATATTCCATTGATTATTGGAGGCGCAACAACCTCTCGAGTGCATACTGCAGTGAAAATTGAAGAACATTACAAACGTGATCAAACCATTCACGTATTAGATGCCTCCAGATCAGTTACGGTCGTTGAAAAACTGATGGGGCAACGAAAGGTAGATTTTGTGGCAGAAGTAAAAGCAGATTATTTGAAGTTAAGAGAACATCATGCAAAACACCGATCTCAAAAAGAAATTTTACCGATTGAAGTCGCGAGAGAAAATAAATTTCAAATTGATTGGGATAAAGAAGAAATTAAAACACCAAATTTTACAGGAATAAAAGAGATTTCGGTTCAGGCTACTGACCTAATAGAGTATATTGATTGGTTACCATTTTTCAGAACATGGGAATTGCACGGGAAATATCCAGCAATCTTATCAGATGAAGTTGTTGGTGAGGCAGCAACTAAGTTGTTCGATGATGCAAAAGAAATGCTAAGCAAAATTCACAGTGAATCTTGGCTTGACTATAAAGGTGTAGTTGGAATTTTTCCTGCCTCTTCTGTTGACGATGACATTGAAATTTATTCTGATGCAGCGAGATCAAAAGTGAGTTACATTCAACGCACTATTCGTCAACAAACCAAAAAAGCTCAAGGAATCCCAAGCCTTGCTTTGTCTGATTTCATTGCACCAAAAAATTCTGGAAAGAAGGATTTTATTGGAGGTTTTGTTGTGACTTCAGGATTAAACATAGAAAAAAAAGTCAAGGAGTTTGAAAATGACCATGACGATTACAATTCTATTTTATTAAAGGCAATGGCCGATCGATTGGCAGAAGCATTTGCAGAGTTCTTACATGAAAAAGTGCGTAAGGAAATTTGGGGTTATGATGTTTCAGAATCATTGACAAATGAAGAGTTAATCAAAGAAAATTATAAAGGCATACGTCCTGCACCGGGTTATCCAGCCTGTCCAGATCACACAGAAAAAACGGGTTTATTTACTTTGTTAAACGCAACAGAGTTAACAGGAGTTAGTTTGACTGAAAGTTTAGCAATGCTTCCTGCAGCAAGTGTCTCGGGCTGGTATTTTGCAAATCCTCAATCGAAATATTTCGGAGTAGGTAAAATTGGAATGGATCAAGTCAAATCTCTATCAATTCGAAAAGGAATTGAATTGGGAAGAATGGAACGATGGTTATCTTCGAATCTACATTAAAAAGATAAAGCAGCTCGGGAGAGCTGCTTTATCATAACCTAACCTAACCACTATTCACTAAAAAGATTTCTAGCTTGATAAAACAAGACTAGAATCAATCTTTACGCTACAAATATAATTGCTATTTTCAGATTAGAAAAGTTTAAAAAACTTTATTTTGTCAATTCTAAGATGTTCATTTTTCAGAGAATTTGAATAATACCACTTCAAGATTAAAATAGTTAGTTTCATAGGTGAAAATTATGTATTCATAGAATATTTACGATTTTACACTTGGATTCCTAACAGTTAATGGTTTTCATCTATTTTCGACATAAAGGTTAAGATCAACGATGAATGATAGGCATTCTATAAGCTTCAATGGGAGGAATTGCTAGATACTGGATGTCTACACAACAAAAAGGAGGACAATATTACCCTCCTTCTCTAACTTAAATTATATCTAACTCTATTAGATATTACTTTTCATTTGCCATTTAAACATTTTGTAAATCCATACTTTTAATTTAAACATCAGTAAGTAGAGCACTGGTATGATGATCAACGTTAAGAAAGTTGCAAAAGTCAATCCATAAATAATTGCCCATGACATTGGAGAAAAGAAAACATTGTTGTCTCCACCAATATATATCTTCGGATCATACGTCGTGAAGAAACTGAAAAAATCAATATTGAATCCAACAGCAAGTGGTATCAATCCCAAAACAGTTGTTATGGCTGTTAATAATACGGGACGTAAACGCGTCTTTCCACTTTCAATTGTTGCTTGAACAATATCTTCAAATGGTAGTACATCATATTCACCCATGCCTAACTCTTCTCGACGTTTTTTCCTTAATAAGTTGGTGTAATCAATCAATACAATCGCATTGTTCACTACAACACCTGCCAGCGAAATAATACCAATCATTGTCATCATTACTACGAAATTTTGTCGCGTTATTAGCAGTCCTAGTAAGACGCCTATTAGTGATAAAACTACGGTTATCATAATTACAGTTGGCATAGAGTATGAATTAAACTGCGCCACAATAATCAGTAGAATTAGGAAAACAGCAATCATCAACGCCTTACTTAAAAAGGCCATTTCCTTTTCTTGTTCTTCTTGTTGACCGGAAAATTTAAACGAAACGCCATCAGAAAGATGTCCTTCCTCTTGAAATTTCTCCAGTTTTGTTCTTAAGCTATCGACTAACTGAGTTGGATTAAATCCCTCATTAACATTAGAAGAGATATTTACCAATGGAATTTGATCTTTCCGCACAACAGCAGTATAAGAACTTACTTCTTTAGGTTCCTCAATTACAGAACGAATAGGAATGTTTAACAAAACTCCCTTATTGTTTCTAAAAATTAGACGTTGATCTAAAAGTGCATCTAAATTTTCTCTGTTTTTCTTGTCAAATTTTACAACGATATCATAGGTTTCTTCATTTTGTGTGTAGGTTGAAATGTCTTGACCTAAAAGAGCCGCACGAATTGAATTTCCCACTTGTGAAGTTGATGCGTTTAACTTTCGAACTTGTTCGCGGTTTACTAAAATTGGAATTTCAGGGCGGTCTGATTCAACATTTAGCTTTAACTTTTCAACACCTTTTATATTTTGTTTGTCCAAAAAAGTTTTAATTTTCTCAGCTTCTGCAATTATTTTACTGTATTCCCCTCTACCTGTAACGTCAATACTAATTGGCGCTCCTTGTGGTGGACCTTGCTCATCCTTTGATGCAGTGATTTCTATGTCTGCAGTAAATTTTCCCTTCAATCCAGCTTGAATTTTACGTAAAATATCAGACGTTTCGATTCCATTTCTAAATTGGGATTCTACAAAGTTTACTGAAACACGACCTTTGTTTGGGGTACTGTTCATTGACACTCCTTGAGAAGGGTCACTTGTTCCTTCACCAACTTGTGCTATGATTGATTGAATTAACCTTTCGTCCAAAGGAACGCCAGCAGTATCGTCTTCGGCCATGTACTCAGCTAGAATGGCATTAACTCTTTCTTCTACTTCCAGTGTAGTTTGGTTTGTTACAGTGATATCTGTTCCAATTGGATGTGATATAAATACATTGACATAATTTGGTTGGTTTACAGGGAAAAAGTCAATTTTTGGAGGAAATGCCGCCATCAAAACGAAAGATAGGATAAGCAAACCAAATGTTCCAAGTAGGAATTTGCGAGGTCTTTTTCCTGTTAATGCAAATTTCAATAGTTTCGCGTAACCACTTTCTAACTTAGGTAAAAACTTAGTCTGAAAACGAATTGTTCCTGGGTAAAGAACGAAAAAGTTGAGTAGCATAATTAGACCTACGAAAATCAATAGATTGCCAAGTCCGATTCCACCCATGATTAAAGCAATTACACCTATTCCACTAATGATTAAAGCATTTCGAACTACTTTTTTACGGTTCGGCTTGTCCTCGGTTACTTTCATGTAAACAACAGCTAAGACTGGATTAATTACCAATGCTACAAATAGTGATGAACCGAGTACAATCATTAAAGTGATCGGAAGGTACTTCATAAACTCTCCCATTATTCCGGGCCATATCGCCAACGGCAGGAATGCAGCTAACGTTGTTGCTGTGGACGCAATAATTGGCATTGCAACTTCACCAACTCCTGTAATTACAGCTTTTGTAGATGAAAGACCTTCATCCATGTGTCGGTATATATTCTCTACAATTACAATCCCGTTATCCACGAGCATTCCAAGTGCAAGTACGAGGGAGAAAAGAACCATTACATTGAGGGTAACTCCCATTACTTGTAGAATCATAAAGGACATTAGCATAGAAAGTGGTATTGCAATACCTACAAACATTGCATTTCTTAGTCCTAAGAAAAAGAGTAAAACTCCAACTACTAGAATAATTCCTAGGATAATTGAGTTTTCTAAGTTGGAAACCATTTCACGTGTATTGTTCGATTGATCATTAGTAATCGAAACGGCAACACTTCGTGGAATAAGTCCGGATTCTTTGGCGTTTTCAATAATTTCAGAGATTTTATCTGAGGCGTCCAATAGATTTTTTCCACCCATTTTTTTAACGTCCAACATTACAACTGGCTCACCAAATTCCCTTGCATAAGAAGTTGTGTCTCCGTTTCCAAACTCTACTTTGGCAATGTCTTCTAATTTAACAGGGAAATAGTCGTCTTGTTTTACAATGATTCTTCCTAATTCTGCTGCGTTTCTGAATTCACCTTCAATTCGAATTGTTTTTCGAACACCATCCATGAGAATTTCACCACCTGGAATTGTCTGATTTTCTGAACCTACAGCGTTTTGAATGTCACTTAATGTCACATTTACACCTTGTGCTTTGATCGGATCTACTTCGATGCGCATTTCTTGTTCTTGAACACCGCGAATATCTACCTCACTAATTTCTACTAAGTCTTCAATTTCATCTTCCAGCTCTTCTGCAATATCTTTCAATAAAGCCGCATTGTTTCCACGAAGGTTGATGTTCATTATCGGCATTTGTGAAGGATCGACTTCGAAAATACTGGGCTCAACTGGTAATTCAGGAAAATCACTTTTCGTACGCGCCTTATCAACTGCATCTTTCACTTTTTGAAGTGCCTTGTCAACACTCATTTTAAAGTCAAATTTCGCGCGAATCGTAACGTATCCGTTTACTGCATTGGAGTTTACTTCATCCAAAAGTTTAATTCCACCGATTTCTTTTTCAATCGATTTTGCAATTTTTTCTGCCATATATTTTGGCGAAGATCCTGGTTTTGCAATTCCAACATAGATTTCTGGAATTTGTAATTCTGGGAAATTTTCCTTTGGCATTGAGTTGTACGATAGAAAACCTCCTAAAAGAATAATTGCAGCGATTAAGAATACTGTTTTACGGTTATTGACCGCAAGTGTCGAAAGGGCAAACCCTTTTTTTTCTTTTTCCATTTTGTTTAGATTTTCGTATTATTTCGTTCTAACGATATCATTTTCGGCAATTCCTCGGGCACCTTCTACAATAACATTTTGACCTACTTTTATTTTGTCAGAAACGATTAATGCTTCACCATTTGACTTGTCAATAACTTCAATATTTACCTTTATTGCTTTTAAGCCCTTAGAAGTTTTTTTAGCGATATAGATGTAGTCGTTGTTATTCTGGTCTTTAGAAATACTGATTGAAGGAACTACAAGTCCATTTTCTACTTCTAGATCAGTTACACTAATTTCGGTTAACATGTTTGGAAGTAGTAGTGTATTGTTTTTAATTGAAGACATAATTCGAAATGTTCTATTTGTCTCTTCAATATAGTTTCCAACATTCGTTATCTTCAAGTCAAATACGGTGTCTGAATAATTAGGTAACCGAACAGTAATATCGGTTCCGACCCTTACATTTGGTAGATGTTTTTCAGAAAGTGTTGCTACAATATCTACGTTGGTATTGTTTACCAAACGAACAATTGGTGATTGAGGTCCAACCATTTGGCCAATTTTTGCATATACAGCATCAACAACACCTGAAAATGGTGCTCTGATAATTGCCTTGCTACGTTGTGTGTTTAGTGAATTCATACTTGCTTTTAATGAAGCAACTCTATTTTTGGCTGTTTCTAAATCAAACTCTGAACCAACACCTCGTTTATTTAACTCTTTTTGCTTGTTGTACATGTATTCAGCGTACTCCAGTTGAGTTTTCATTTCTTCGTAGTTAGAAGCTAGAATAGATGCGTCAACAACAGCTATTACTTGTCCTGCACTTACTTTTTGCCCTTCTTTTACATTCACAGTAGTGATAAGTCCGCCCATTTCAGCTCCTAAAAGAACGTCTTTGTCAGTTTCGACACTTCCTTGAATTCTGATTTCATGAGTGAAGCGTTTTTGCTCTACTTTACTGATTTTAACCAGTGGTAAAGCATTGACTTTGTTCTCTTTTACTTCAGGTTCACCACCGCAAGATGCGATTGTTAATGTAAGCGGTAAAATGGCAAGTATTCCGATTAATTGTCGTTTCATTGTTATTAATTATTTGGTGAAATTTTGTTGTATAATTTGTCTAGTGATAATTGAGATTGGAACAATTCAACCATCGATCCAATGTATTGCGATTGAGCCATCATGAGTTGATTGTGCTTTTGTGTGATTGTAATGCTATTTCCTTTTCCAATTTGTTCTTTTATGATTTCATTCTCATAAATTGATTTAGCTAATGCAATATTCTTTTCTTGAAGTTCTAATTTGTTTTTGGCTCCGCGCACATTGTTTCTAAACTGTAACTCTTGGAATTGTAGGTTTTGTTCCAACTGTTTTAAATTGTTTTCATTTTTCATTAACGTTACTTTAGCCTGAGACGTTCTTGCATAACGCGAAAGTCCTGAAAAAACTGGAATATTTAAGCTAAGTCCCCACAATGTTTGTGGATACCATTTTTCATTTGCGAAAAAGTTAAACTCATTTCTAAACGCTGAATAAGTCTGCTTGAAAAAGGCATTCAATGATGGTAGATTTTTGTACTGATAAAGCTTAACATTAAATTGGGAAAGCCGCACTTGTTGCTCCGATATTTGGTATTGAATATTTTGATAAATATCGTTTCCATCGCTTAAAGAAGATTTAGTGATTAACTGTTCTGGTGTATTTGTAATTTCAACAGAACCGTTAATCGGATAACCCATGGATAACTTCAACATGTTCATTGAATTCTCATAATTTATTGTTGCAACAGTTTGCGAGCTTTTCACAGATAAAAGTGAATAATTCAATTGATCCATGTCCTCTTGTAGAATCATTCCCAGCTCCAAATAATTTTGTTGTTTTTCAATCAGTTTTTCTGTTGTAAACACGAGAGAATCAATAAACGCTTTATTTGTTTTTGCAACAGCAGCCATTTCATACGCTTGAATTACATTAAAAGCAATGTCCTCATTAGAGAGATTTGCAACTGTTTTCTGGAAATTCAAAAAGAAATTTGCGGCTTTTAATCCAATAATATACGAACCATCGAAAAGCATCTGATTGACTTGTAAGGCCGCATCCGAAGTGAAGTTTGTTCCGGCTTTAAATGAGATTGTTTCTCCTTCTGCAGCATTTGGATCGATGAAATTAGCCCCTAAAACTTGCACTGGTAGGTTTATAAACTGGTTAAATGAACCTGTGATTCCCACTTGTGGTAATCCAATTCCTCTTGTTTCAACTATTTGTTGTCGCGCAATCTCTATGTCATGTTGCGAATTTAATATCGTGATGTGATTCTCTAATGCAAAAGACTTTGCCTCTTCTAGAGAAAAGGACTTTGTTTCTTGTGCTATGGTTGAAAAGGATAGAATTCCAATCACCCACATACTCATATTCTTATACATTGTATTCATCTTTAAAATTAATTTTTAAGTAGTTTTTGCCATTTTCGTTAACGAGTCCATGGAATTGGAAGCGCATTACTTCTTTGAAAAGTTCGTGAAATTGAAATTCTGGCCATTTATATATTTCGGAATTCATGACAGTATCAATCGTCGCTATGTACAAGCGTGAAATAATTTCTACGTTTAGATCGTCACGGTAATATTTTTCTGCAATTCCTCGATTTATATTGGCGCTTATCGCTGATAACACAAAGTCCCACTTATGCTTCTCTAGTATTTGCCAGGCCTCATTGTGGTGCTTTTGTAAGTCATAAAATATGGCAGGATTCACGTTGTTCAATCGTTCAATTACCAATTTGCTAATCCGTATCAATGCTTCAAGAGCGTTGTCAGAATGGGTTTGAATTTTAAAGCACATCTTTTCTTCAAAATCCAAGGTGCGTTTGATCATCGTAACAATGAGGTCATTTTTGTCTTCAAAGTATTTATAAATCGTTTTCTTAGAAATACTTAAATGATTTGCCAAGTCATCCATGGTCACACTTTTGATCCCATACTTTAGGTAAATTAAGGAGGAACGCTCAATAATGTCTAGCTTTTTCTTGTCCATGATGCAAATATATAGATATTTTAAACGTTGGAAACAAAAATAACAAAAAATGTATCCAAAGTTTTCTGTGTGAGATTTTTTCTCCTTATTTTTCTTACTATCTTCGTTGAAAATGTCAACTATAAAAATTTACACAGACGGTTCTGCAAAGGGAAATCCAGGTCCAGGAGGCTATGGAATTGTCATGCGATTTGGCGATAAAGAAAAGGAAGTTTCGCAAGGCTTCAGGTTGACTACCAATAACCGTATGGAATTGATGGCGATTATTGTTGCTTTGGAAAGTCTTAAGACCAACAAGCACGAGATCCACGTATATTCAGATTCAAAATACGTGATTGACTCTATTACAAAAGAATGGTTGTTTGGCTGGGAAAAGAAAAACTTTAAAGGAAAAAAGAATTCTGACTTGTGGAAGCGCTATCTGCTTTTGCATCCCAAATTCAGTATCAACTATCATTGGGTGAAAGGACATAACGGTCACCCAGAAAACGAGCGTTGCGATTTGTTAGCTGTGAGTGGGGCTGAATCAAAAAACCAATTGGTCGACACTTATTTCGAGGAAGTACAAAGTAAAGAAGCCTAAGTTATTTTATAGTTAGGCCTAATATTTACCTTAAATGATTAGGTAAATTAAAAGCATTTTCTTTTTTATTTTTCCTCCAAATAACTCACAGAGTAAGACTTTAAAGTAGTGTTAAATTCTTCGCCAGAAGTAATTAGAAAAATTACAGAAGCTTCCTCCGTCGAATAAGGAACCTTCACAAAGAACTCGTAACGATTGTTTTGATTTGCTATACAAATTGGGTTTCTTGCTCGAAAGAGTATTTCTTTTACTTCTATGCCACTAAGTATTTTACCGTGTAAATTAGCTGAATTGAATCCATCAGTGGCTTTTAAGTTTGCTTCTATTTTAACCCATCCTTTTTTTCCTTTTCCAATCGTCGTTTCTGAAATTACTGCAGGTAAATTAGGGGAAATTGTCAATTTTTGTAACTCAGTAGAGGAAGATAATTTTTTCTTTTTAAAATTGGATACATCATCTAAAATTTCGTCGGTATCTAATAAACTCATGTCCAATGGAGTTGGATCGCTGTCAAGGTATATTCTACTGTAATAAAGAGCATTCATGCCTTTGTAATGTATCACATTAGTGTTGTATTGACCGATTTGGAAGAAATTTACGGCAATCAAATACAATCCAACTACGTAGAATGCATATTTCCATTTCCGTTGTTCTATTCGATGTATTAATGCTCCAAAAGCCAATGCAAACACTGGATAACTTTGAACCATTGCTCGTGTGGAGAAAGTAGCGCCGTATTTATAGTCAGACCAGGCAATGATTATCCAAATGTTTAGCAAGCAAAAAACGATAACAGACTTTTTAAAAACCAGGTTTTTCATAAAGAAAAAACCAAGTACAAAGAAAATAGTAATTGGAGTGTAAATGAACCACCCGTTTTCAAATCCAAATAACACCCGAAACCAAGGATTCAAGAAAAACCATTTGCTCCCAACATCATAAACAAACGAGCCAGAAGTAATTTTCCAATAGATGAGCTGAGGAAGTGCACCAATGATTGCGAATAAAATGACAACCCAAATGTGCTTCAGGTGTAGCTTAACTTTTTGCCATTTGAGTTTTTTTGATTCTTTTGTTTGGGTTTCCCATAACAATGGAATAAACAACATAATTGCCTCTGTTGGCCTAGATATTGTTGCTAGACCAATAATTAATCCAATTAATGCCGCGCATTTTACCTTTGGGCTCTCGTGCCATTTGATTGTAGCGTAAAGAATTAACACATATAATGGGAAAATAAATGCGTGACTTTGAGCCCCGTCAATGGAAATGTATTGGATTAAATTTGTTGCTAGGGTCAAGTAAAGCAAAGTTATTGCAGTAGCCCTATCGCTGAAATACCGAAGTAGGATATTTCGTAACAAATAAAGTGCTAACATGAAATAGACAATTGCTCCCAAAGCAATGCTGTATTGATATGGTGCTGAAAATCCATCTGCCTTGTAATCACTGAAACTTGCAATGGTATGCCCAATTAGAAAAAATGGAGTCTGCATTATTGCTACTCCTCCTAGATATTTGAAAACATAGTTGCCATTTGCAACTGCATCAGCTTGGTATAAGTAACCGCCTGTTAATTGGTATTCTTTTTCAATTTCTGGAACCCACTTTAGCTCGGTTACGTCGTTGTAAATAATCATTCCGGGTAAATACATGTAATAACCGAAAGCATCCCAAGTGGTTACTTTTAATGGGTCGCCTTTCTGAAAATCAGTATATGAAAAACGAAACTGAAAATAAATCAGAGATATTAGAATAACTGCAATAAGTGACAGTTTACTTTTCATTGCATTGTTGCAATATGTCCGGCAAGATTAATTAAAAAATTAACGACATTATTAAAAGTCCGCCATATTAATTTTCCAATTAGCATGATGCTCAAATCACTCACCATTTTTAATCAAACAGGCCTTCATGAACGTGTAAATAACAGGGTGCGGAATTTCTCGAGTTGATGAAATTTGAGGACAGAAGCCACAACCAACGAAGAACTTTTTATTTTTTAAACTGATAATTTCGGGGTCTTCAAACTGATTGTATGCCTCAACATCCGCGATATTATCTTGCAATTGTTGTATCAGTTGAGGGTATAAACTGTATCGAGTTGCAGTAAGTTCAATATTGGAGTAATTTTCGTACAATTTCCTGAACGCAGCAGAATGGGGTGAAATAATTAGTTTTTCAAACTGTTCCCCATCGACCAAATTATCTGAAATTAGTTTTTCGTTTCTACTGTTTAATTGGTAGGTGCTAATTAACACATCTAACAACGTCTTGTAAGCATCACCAGTTATAAGCGCAGGAATATTTTTCCCAATAATTTCTTTCATTATGCCATGAAGAAAGAATTGGTTTTGTATTGGTCCTGGCGCAATCCAGAAGCCATCGTATTGTTGAAATTGTTGCGGACGAAATCCAATTACTTCACTGAGTTTAATCCAGTAATAATTTACGTCAATATCTAGGAATTGTGCTGAATGATCAATCGCCAAATTTGTCGCATGATGAGAGTTATACATGAAATTGTAATCACCAATAATGGCTATCTTTAAACTTTGGCTCATGAACTAACACTGTGTTTACCGCTAATTTTATCGTTGAAACCAGCCTTCGTAAGTAGCGTTGCTAATCAAAATTGAGTCAGTCATTGGCACACCTGGAGCACCACCTGACATATCTGTCCAATCGTTATAAACATAGCAACTGAAGTTGCAGATAAACTTAGAATAATCTCCTGAAGAATCAGATCCTTGAATAATACTTGAAGGTACAAACTCTACTGTTTGGGCATATGTGCTATTGGCTCGAGAAACGAAGATTGAATCACTTTGCGTGCGGCATACTACTTCAAAGCCATCAAAAGAAAATTCTTGATAAGTCGGGGTAGTATTTGCTATGAAGAATGCATTAAATGGTGTCAATTCCGGGCGATAAGTCCCAAGTGAAGAGCTCCAAGAAATACTTCCAACTCCAATTCTTACCATTGCACTACTTTGATTAGAAATTAATCCGAATGTATATTGAGCTTTACTCGTTCCTCCAGAAGATTGAATTGAAATATCAGAAACACCGACGTAACCACCAACATATTGAGTGTATTGAGTAAACTGTCCTCCAACATTACCTTCAAAGCTTGCTTTCAATTCAACCATTGGTTCAGGTGCTGGGATAACTTCATGATCAATACATGAAGCCAATGTCAAAACAAGAACTCCGACGATAAAAAGATTGCTGCGTTTCATATTTTAGTAGATTTTAAGTGTCAAAATGTAAAATTAGTACTCTCAAATGTAAATACTTTATATCTAAAAGTACGTAAAAAAATACTAAATGGTTGCCAATTAATTTTAATTATGCTCTAATTTGTCGCAATGGTGTTGAAATCGACAATAAATTCATGTCGATTTTGTTGTTTGTTTCATCAGTGAAAATTGCAGAAAACAACGTTTCACCATCGTACATTTTCTCTGTTTTGAATAATTTACAAAAATCAAAGTACTGATTGGTTTTTTTTAACTGATTCAGCAATTGATTTAATTGCGTGTGTGTGAATATCAAGTCTGTTGTAAATTTCATGTGACCTTTTTGAATTTCGCCTTTTACTAGAACCTCGTTATCATTTGTTTCAAATAATACTTCACTGACTTTTAAAATTTTTCTTCCTGTAATCATAACATTAAATTTATTGTACACTACAAAGATTACACTTAACTACGTAAAGTAATTACGTTGTTTCTTTTGAAAGAATTAATTTGATTTAATTCGCTGATTGTGCTGAAAAAATGTACTTTCATTCTTTTGAAAAATAAACTTGAATGAAGTACACAAAAATTGACAAGGAGCTGTTTATCTCCAATAGAAAGAATTTCACAAATAAAATGGAAGGATCGGCACTCGCGGTTTTTAATTCAAACGATTTTTATCCAATTAGTGCAGATAGCGCAATGCCGTTTCAGCAGCATAGAGATATTTTTTACCTTTCGGGAGTGGACCAAGAAGAGAGTATTTTGGTGATTTCGCCGAATTCAAAAAATGAAGCACATAAAGAAGTTCTATTCTTGAAAGAAACCAACGAGCATATTGCTGTTTGGGAGGGAGAGAAATTAACAAAAGAGTCTGCATTCGAGGTTTCTGGAATCAAAACCGTGTACTGGCTGAATCAATTTGACAGCATTTTCAAGCAAATGATGTGCGAAGTTGACGCCGTATATTTAAATACAAACGAACACCTTCGTGCGAATACTGAAGTCGAGACTAGAGAGGATCGTTTTATTAAAAAATTAAAAAACAATTATTTATCTCACCAAGTTAAACGAAGTGCACCAATTATGCACCAGATACGATCAATAAAAAACCCGATTGAAATTGAATTAATGCAAAAAGCATGTTCAATAACTAAACTGGGAGTTGAGCGCTTATTGAAATTCGTGAAGCCGGGTGTTTTTGAATACGAAATTGAAGCGGAATTAATCCATGAGTTCATCAAAAATCGCTCGAAAGGATTCGCTTATACACCAATTGTAGCATCTGGTGCAAACGCTTGTGTTTTACATTACATAGAAAACAATTGCGAATGTAAAGATGGAGATGTAATTCTTCTAGATGTCGGTGCTGAGTATGCCAATTACGCATCAGACTTAACACGTGCAATTCCGGTGAATGGTAGATTTACGGATCGTCAAAAAGCGGTTTATAATTCTGTATTACACGTTAAGAATGAAGCGCAAAAACTATTGGTTCCAGGGACAATAATGAATGAGTACCACAAGGAAGTTGGGCGCATAATGGAAGCTGAATTGTTAAAATTAAAATTGATTGATTCAACAGATATTAAAAATCAAAAAGCGGATTGGCCGGCATATAAAAAGTACTTTATGCACGGAACATCTCATTTTATTGGGTTGGATACGCACGATGTTGGATTGTGGAGCGAGCCTATTCAGGCCGGAATGGCGTTTACATGTGAACCTGGAATTTATATTCCCGAGGAAGGATTAGGAATACGATTAGAGGATGATTTGATCGTTCAAAAGAGCGGAGAGCCGTATAATTTAATGGGTGATATTCCAATTGAAGCAGAAGAAATTGAAGATTTTATGAATGGATAATTCAAGAATTTTAAATTACAGGATAGTGGGAAATGGCTATCCTGTTCTTTTTTTACACGGTTTTTTGGAGTCCCTAGAAATGTGGAGGCACTTTTCATTTGAAAATCATTTTCAATGTATTTTGTTAGACCTGCCTGGACACGGAAAGTCAGCAGAGTTTGCAGTTGCTTCTAAATCCATGATGTCAATGGCAAAGCAGGTGCAGAAAGTCATAGATGCATTAGAAATAACTGAATGCGCTCTCGTCGGCCATTCAATGGGAGGTTATGTAGGACTTGAATTACTAAAATTGGATCAACGCTGTGAAAAGCTAGTATTATTGAATTCTAATTTTTGGCAAGACTCAGATTTGAAGAAAGAGGATAGAAAACGAGTGGTGTCAATTGTGAATAAAAATAAAAACCTATTTCTATATGAGGCAATACCAAACTTGTTTAGTAATCCTGAAAACCACGATTCGGAAATAAAGAGCATTATTAAGACTGCTAAAAGTATGCAAGCCGAAACAATTGGTCTTGTTTCCATGGCGATGGCAGATCGAAATGGGTTTGAGCACGTTTTGTCAGGTTTTAATGAACGGTTATTAATCGTTCAAGGAGAATTTGACTCAATTGTTCCAAAAGATAAAATGGATGAAGCACTTAAGTTACACCCAACTATTGAAGTGCAGTATTTGAATAGTGGACATATGGCGCACATTGAAGAAACTGAAATTGCGCAAGACGTCATATTGAAATTTTTGAATAATGGATAAAAAAAACGGAAACTTGTTAGTTTCCGTTGTCGTTAAATATCCAAATGTATTGGATATTAGAGTGTAATTTTGCGATCATAAGTATGCTGTTTAAGTGTTGTTCACCTCTAAGATACGGCCATTGTTCCAACGAAATAAAAAAAACATGTAAACTGCATTTCAAATGTATTAAACTGTTATTATTGGAATGTTAAGTGATGTTAATTTACTTGAGTCTAATAATGACAACCAACGAATGAATTTATTATTTCTATATTAGAATTGAAATGAACCAAACTAAAATGCACATTATATGAAACTGAAAGCCATAGTAGTAGATGACGAGGAGTTCGCTCGTAAAAATTTAACAATGTTGTTGAATGAATTCTGTCCTGAAATTGAAGTTGTAGGAGAGGCTTCAGGAAAAAATGAAGCCAAAAAGGTGATTCAAGACACAAATCCCGATGTTGTTTTTTTAGATATTAGAATGCCTTCTGGTGCGGAAGGTTTCGAATTGTTAGACGAAATTGAGAATAAAAACTTTTTGGTTGTTTTTGTAACTGCCTTTAAAGATTATGCAGTACGTGCTTTTAACGCTAGTGCAGTTTATTATCTTTTGAAACCAATTGACATCGAAGAATTGATTCAAGCAACGAAGAGATTGGTTGAAACTAAAACACTATACACTGAAGCTCCTGGTAGTTATCAAACATACTTTGAATCATTAAAAGATCTATCGACGAATCTATTAAATAATGAACATAGCAGTAGAATTGCTATAAGTCATACAAAAGGTTTAAAAGTAATTGAGGACACGACAATTACTCATCTTGAGGCTAGCGGCAATTGTACAACCATTTATTTTAAGGATGGAACGCGTTATTTGGACACTCGAACGCTTAAAACCTACGAAAATCTTCTAAACCCGTCTAAGTTTTGTAGAATTCATAAGTCGCATATTATTAACCTAGGAATACTTAAGGAGTATTTAAACGAAGATGGTCATTTTGCTGTTTTAGAAGGTGGAATTAGAGTGCCGGTAGCACGAAACAGGGTAACAGAATTCGTAAAGATGTTAAAATCACATTAATGTTAAAACGTCTAGTATTCTTTTTCATTTTTTTAGCACAAAGTTTCAGTTTTGGTCAAAAATATGCCTTTGTTACCTATAGCACTGAGCAGGGACTTCCTCAATCTCAAGTTACTTCTATCAATCAAGATCATAAAGGATATTTATGGGTTGGAACGTTGGGTGGATTGGCTAAATTCAGTGGAAGCAAATTTATTACTTATTCATCGACGGATGGATTACTGAGTAATCGAGTAGAATCACTCGATTTTTTTGAAGAAACGCTTTGGGTGGGACATGATGGAGGAGTGTCATACATTAAGGACGGAGTAATCAAAAGTATTTCGTTCATCGGAACCGGGAATGAACGATTCAGAAGTGTTTCAAAAATCATTAAGTTCGATGGTGAAATAGTTGTTTGCTCCAATGGTGGAGGACTTTTTAAAATCATGAATAATAGACTCGTGAAAATTGATCTTAAAAATCAAGATTTCGAACGAGTTAGAGACGCCTATATATATAATAATCAATTGTATTTGGCCACAAAAGGCGGGGTTTTGGCCACCAAGGATTTACGAAACTTTAGTATTGTTCAAGGTTTAGGAAAAGGAAGTTTCTCTGGAATTGATGGTAGAGGTGATAAATTAGTTTTTGCAACTTATAACGATGGTCTTTTCATTAGAGACATGAAAACATTTAGCCAAACCTATTACAATGCCGAAAAGTTAAAATATAGCGTTTACGGATGCTATTTGGACCGCTCAAATCAAATATGGCTGAATACCTTAGACGGCGTAATTAGAATTGATGAAAAGGGAGAATTGTTCTTTTTTGATGAGCAAAATGGAATGCCGGTAAATATGACAAGCTGCATTTACAATGATAATGCAAACAATATCTGGGTTGGGACGCAAGGAAAAGGTGTATTTCGATTTCCGTCTTCCGATTTTAAATATTACGACCAATCTACTGGCTTTCCGAGTGATTTATTTATCACGGGTTTTGAAGATAAATTAGGGGACTATTATTTCGGGACGTACGATAAAGGAATAGTTAAAAAATCTAAACAAGGCATTGTTACACATCTTTCCAAGGCTGAATTAACGGAGATTTGGTCTTCTTTAGCCGATTGTGACGGAAAGCACTGGTTCGGAGCTAGTGGAGGGTTGATTTCTTTAGATATGAATGGGATTATCAGTTTAGTCAATGAAGAAAACTGCGACGGAATTCCTGGATCAAAGATTACGGCCTTGCTTAAGCGCTCTAAGAATAGCATGTTCGTTGGTGGAAATGAAGGTGTATCAATTTTTCAGAATGGAAAGTTTAAATCACTTGGTGATAATAGTAACGCAGACATTGGTACTGTGCGAGATTTTGCATTTTTAAAAGATACACTTTATTGTGCATCAAATTTAGGGCTGTTCATATATGTAAATAATCAGTTTAAATTAATCTCTCCTTCTAACCAAGTCGTTTATAATATTGAGATTGATCAATTTAATGTTTTGTGGTACGGAACTGAAAGCGGCCTATTTCGTTTCAAGAATGGAAAAGTAAAAAAAGTAGATTTATTAAATGACTTGGCTTCCAACTGCACGAATTTCCTCAACTACCACAGCGGAAAAATGCATGTAGGAACGAATAACGGTCTCTTTATTTTGTCAAATTTGGGATCCGATAAACCTACCTTTAAAAGGTATGGAATAAGTGAAGGAATTATTGACTTGGAAACGAATCTAAATTCTGGTTTTTTCGATTCTAAAAATCAATTTTGGTTCGGAACTGCCTCTGGTCTTGTGAGCTATCACCTTGATAATAGCGACTTTAAAGATGCTAATCCTAGAGTTCATTTGTTGTCTATTCTATTGAATTATCAAAAATTTGAATATAAAAATTACGCAGACTCCTGGAACGGAGAAGGACTCCCAAATAGTCTAAACTTACCTAGTTTTAAAAATAATTTGATTTTTGAACTGGATGGTGTCTCTTTAGTAAATCAGAAAGGGTTAGGGTTTCAGTATAAAATGGAAGGTTTAAGAGATGATTGGTCCACTATTTCCGAAAGTCCTATAATTACGTTTACCAGCTTACCCCCAGGAGAATACCGACTGCATGTTCGCGTTGTAGATATAGACGGAAGATTGTCTAAAGAAATTCTGTTTCCTTTTGTAATCAACGAGGTTTTTTACAAAACCTGGTGGTTTATAACATTGGAAATTTTGGCATTTGCGGGTATAATTATATTGTTTTTTAGATTTAGAATTAAGCGAATTGCAGAGCAAAATGAAAAAGAGAAACTCGACTTTAAATCGCGTTTACTAGCACTTGAGCAGCAGTCAATGAATGCCAGTATGAATCGCCATTTTATTTTTAACTCATTGAATTCAATTCAGTATTTTATCAATACACAAGACAAGTTATCTGCAAATAAGTACTTAACCAATTTTGCCCAACTAATTCGTAAAAACTTGGATTCCGCAACGACCAAAGGCAATGTTGTATCACTAGAAGAAGAACTTGACCGTTTACGGTTGTATTTGTCGCTTGAGTCAATGCGATTTAAGGATAAGTTTGACTACCAATTCAGTGTATCTGATAATGTAGATGCCGAGTCCATAATGATTCCGTCAATGATTATGCAACCATTTATTGAAAACAGTATAATACATGGGATTCTCCCGAGAGAGGAGAAAAAGGGATTGATAAAAATCGATGCACATATTGAAAATGGTTATTTGATCATTTTAATAGAAGACAACGGTATTGGAATAAAGGAAAGTTTAAAAAGTAAAATACACAATATAGGCGACCATCGTTCTCAAGGAATGGAAATCACTTCAAAACGAATTGAGTTAATTCAAAAGATTTCAAAAGATGACATTTCACTTGAGGGCCCCATCCAAATCTTTGATAATGACGGTTTAATCAATGGAACAAGGGTTTTAATCAAAATACCCGTATTTGATTTGGAAAATTAGGAGAAAGGTTATATATTTGATAGTAAGTATATAGAAATGAAGAATTTTATTTACATATCGTTATTGATGTTAGGTCTTTTTGCTACTTCTTGTACAAAAGAGGAAGTGGTGATGTCTAATGCTAATGTTGACGCTGTTCCTACATGGGATAATTCATCTTTTGAAAACAAAGGTGGTCCAGCTGCAGAAGGAGAATCTCAAGGAGAACCTGATGGCAGTGGTGATGTTGTTCCATCAGACGGTGATATTACGGATCCAAACAATGATCCGGACGGAAAAAAGAAAAAGTTATAATTAATTATAAATTGTAAAAAATCCTGTATGAATTTCATACAGGATTTTTTTTGCATTTAACTAAATAAAAGATACAGTTCAAATCTTTTTTAATTATTGTTATTGTCCTTTTACTAAATTGTATTCTCAAGAAACAATTATACATGTCTAGCAAAGTAAATAACGCCTTATTTGATTTGATTCATTCTCTTACAAAGTCTGAAAAAAGATACTTTAAACTCATGTCTTCACGTCATGCAATTGGCGGTGAAAATAATTACATTGTTTTATTTGATGCTATTGATAAGCAAACTGCATATGACGAAGACAAAATCTTCAAGACATTTAAAGGAGAGGCTTTCTTGAATCGTTTTTCAATTACTAAAAAAAGACTTTACGACCACATTCTTTCCTCTTTAGATGCTTTTCATAGTATTAATTCGACGGAAGCCCAACTGCATAAAATGCTGCACTCTTTTGAGATTTTATTTGAAAAATCTTTATATGATCAAAGCAGGAGAATACTCCGAAGTGCAGGGAAATTGGCGTCAAAAAATGAAATGCACGAGATCTTATTGTTAATAGCGAAGAAAGAAAGGAAATTAATAGAAACAGAGGGAAATGAATTAATTTCCAACGAAAGAATTGAGCAGCTATCGGTAAAGTTGAATAAATCAATTTCGGAAGTTTCCTTATTGGATGCCGTTTGGTGTCTGAAAAGTCAATTGTTTGTGCTGCTTTCAAAAAAGGGAATTGCACGTAACAACGAAGAAATTCAAGTTTATAAAGCCATCTGTATTCCAATACTGGGTGAAATTAAGATTGATGCTGAATCAAGTATCGAAATTCAATACTTATTATTTCATACCCTTAGTGCGTATTATTATGCAATTGGTGATATGGAGAAATCATTGGAACAATTGGAATTGAACTTGTTGCTTTTTGAAAGAGAGAAGGGAATTCTAAATATTGATGCGAATAAACAAGTTTCGGTTTTTACGAACGCAATTTATGTTTCTGATCGACTTGGTTTTCATAAAGAGTCCATGAAATACTTAGTTCAACTTAAAAAGTTCGCGAATCTAATAGAGCCGAATGAAGACTTAACGATTAAACTATTTTCTAGTATTAGCAGTATTGAATTCAGTTTGTTTATTCGAAAAGGTGACTTTTCTGGTGCGCAAATGATTGCAGAAAAAGTAGAATTTCAATTGGGCCAATTTGGAGATAAGGTAACACCACTTCGCAAGGCATTTCTTGAGTTTAAATTGGCTGTAACAGCTTTTGGAAGTCAAGAATACTCAAAAGCACTTTATTGGGTCAATCAAATCCTAAACAATGCTGAATTGGATAAGACAGAAGACATCGTTGGGTTCACGCAGTTGCTAGACTTATTAATTCACATCGAATTAAATCACAATAAGCTTTTACCGTATTCATTGAAAAGTACAATGCGTTTTTTCAAAACGCGCAATCGACTATATGACTTCGAAAAGATGTTCCTTCAATTTATTGGTAAACTTATTAAATCTGAAGATAAGTTCGAAATTGAATCGCTTTGGGAAGAATTATATAAGGATTTAGCAACAATAACTGACAATACATTTGAGAGCATCGTACTGGAGTATTTCGACTTCAAATCGTGGGCTGAATCAAAAATGACACGAAAATCATTCAATACTGTGGTCCAGGAAAAATATTCAAAAAGTATTCGGTCTGCCTCTTAACTTTTAAAGTGATTCCAACCTTGCGCCTGCAATTCTATAGCTGAACCACTTTTATCAACGTAATAGATACCGTCGTCTTTATGAGTGATATGCCCAATTGGAGTCATGTGCGGATTGCCTTTTATTTTATCGAAATCACCTTGATCAATAGTGAAAAGTAATTCATAATCTTCTCCTCCGTTCAAAGCACAAATTATTGGGTCTAGATTAAAATCAAGCGCCGTCATAGAGGTTTTGGCATCGATTGGAATTTTTTCATCGTAAACGTGACAACCGACTTTGCTTGATTTGCAAATATGCATTATTTCTGAAGCCAGACCATCTGATATATCAATCATCGATGTAGGCACGACATCTAACTCCTTTAGGAAGCGAATAACGTCCACGCGCGCTTCTGGTTTAAGTTGGCGTTCAATGATGTAATCGTGTCCGTCTAAGTCCGGTTGAATAGCTGGATTCGAATTGTAAACCTCTTTCTCTCGCTCTAATACTTGCAAGCCCATGTAGGCAGCTCCTAAATCACCAGTTGCAATTAACAGGTCATTTTCTTTTGCGCCAGAACGATAAGTGATTTTTGATTTATCTATTCTACCAATAGCGGTAACGCTAATTGTTAACCCCGACATTGAAGTAGATGTGTCACCACCGATTAAATCAACATTATACGCTTTACAAGCGGTATTAATACCTTCGTACAATTCTTCTAAAGCTTCAATTGGGAAACGATTTGAAATTGCTAACGAAACTGTGATTTGCTCTGCTACTCCGTTCATTGCGCAAATATCCGAAACGTTAACGGCAACAGCCTTGTAACCTAGATGCTTCAGTGGCATGTACATTAAGTTAAAATGTACACCTTCAATTAATAAATCAGTAGAAATTAGTTGAGCTTCATTTTCCGAAATAGAAATAACAGCTGAATCGTCTCCAATTCCTAGCAATGTAGATGAATTTCGGTTTTTAAATCGTTTTGTTAAATGATCGATCAACCCAAATTCACCCAAACTTTCTAATTCCGTTCTGTTTTCACTCATTATTCTAATTTTTCACAAAGCTATTTAAAAAAGCACACACTTTTTGATTAAATGAATCCTTTTATTCAATTGAATCGATCAAAAATATTAAATGGTACACTGGATATGTTCATTGTTAGAACAATTTCATTTATTCGGGACACTTAAGTATATGCACACACAACATTAAGTTTCATGGCTTCGTCCAGTATATAATTCACCGCGTGAAAGGACCGTTTCATCTAAAGAAAGATACTTTCCTATATTTTTAGGGAAAATTAAAAAGCGCATGGCATGTTCGAGTTGTTCTCATTGTTCAAAGTCTCTTAATCATTCTTTATATTGCCGCTGAAGTTTTCTTCCACTAACACCATAAAATGAGCCCATAGTCTTGCAAATATGGGCTTTGGTGTCGACCGAATTCTTTTAAAAAATCCGCAAAATTCTCAGTTAAACGACTCCCTTTTGCTACAATATTCCAATCTCGTTGAATAATTTCATTTGTGTTTTTATACGTCCACCTTCTACGTCTTATCTGCAAGAATACACGCTTACCCCTTAAAGGAAACTCCTATATAACGATTTCTTTATGAAACCCCTTCGACACCAAAACTCTAGATGCATACTCAATCGGTGGAATCCCTTTTTCCTCAAAATACAAATGAAGTATTTCTGTTTCTTGTCTTGAACGTAACAATTCAAAATGTTCAACCAGCAACTCAGGCAGAACCAATTTCAACAAATCTAAATATGTTTCCAATCTTTTTTTTGTCAAAAATCGGAATACTTATTTAATTACCTCCCAACTTTTGGTAATGATCCTATGCAAGTAGGCTGGGACGAAACGTTTCGCAATAATAACACCCAGGTACAAGATGGATTATTCACGCTGGAAATAGAAGCACAGCTAAAAGATTCAGCTGACACAAAGATATTTGTAGGCCATGTTTCAATCTTAAAATAGGACAAAAAAAAGCCGTCCGATAATTTCGGACGGCTTTTTTTTGTTAAATATTTTCACTTCGCAACTACATTTTGTTCGAAGACAATTTGCGTACCATTTGGAATCGCAGGAACTAACACATAATTTTCAAGTAATCGTTCAGTATTGCAACCTTTACACGTTTCACCTGATAAATCATATATATAAAAATCTAAAGCGGAGTTATATGAAACATCTCTATTTAATGATGCTTCACAAGGAACGCTGACTGCATTTGACAAAATGCTATATTGCCCGTAATTCACTGGAACTCTTGTCGCTCCTCCATCAAAACTAACTTCAAATTGGTCAGCGTATGCGTGACTACCAGTAATATGCATCGTTGCTCCTAAATTACTTGTGAGGTATCCAGATTGTGGATAAATAATTACATCTTTAACGATCAATCCATTATTTTGATTTCCTTCCGAAAGCTTGCATTTTTTGCACGAAGTTGTACTGAATACAAATAGAATCGATAATAATGCTCCAGTAAAAAGTGTTGTTCTAGTAATCATAGTTAAGTTTCTTATTAATACGCATCGTAAATTTATAGTTTTATTACCTTTAAAAAAAATTATTTCTTTCTTAATTCAAAATTTTGTCCAAGATATACCTTTCTAACTTGCTCGTCTTCGGCTAATTCAGACGCTGTTCCAGACTTTAAGATGTTCCCCTCAAAAAGTAAATAGGCGCGATCCGTAATGGATAAAGTCTCTTGCACATTATGATCGGTAATCAATATACCAATGTTACGTTGTTTTAATTCGGACACAATACTTTGTATATCTTCTACCGCAATTGGATCAACTCCCGCAAAAGGTTCATCTAAAAGCACAAATTTCGGATTGGTAGCAAGTGCTCGCGCAATTTCAGTTCTTCTTTTTTCTCCTCCAGAAAGTCTGTTGCCTAGATTCTTTCTAACATGCTGTAAACTAAACTCGTTCAACAGTTGCTCCAATCTTTTTTTACGATCTTCCTTATTTAAATCTGTTAATTCTAGTATTGCCATAATATTGTCCTCAACACTAAGTTTACGGAAAACAGAGACTTCTTGGGGTAAATAACCAATTCCCATTTGAGAGCGCTTGTACATTGGAGCATTCGTAATATCAACGTCGTCTAAAAAGACTTTTCCACTATCAGGTTTAACAAGTCCAACAATCATATAAAATGAAGTTGTTTTTCCAGCGCCGTTTGGGCCGAGTAGTCCAACAATTTCTCCTTGATTTACTTCTACAGTAACGCCTTTTACAACATCTCTACCTTTGTATGACTTTCGTATTTCTTTCGTATATAGTTTCATGAATCCGCTTTAGAAATTGATATAATATTTGGCCCGAACACCGAATGCCTTAATGTCTGTTAATTTAATTCCTGGGTCCAAATGTGTTAAACGCCAAAATACATCAACTCGTATAACTTTTAGTAAATTTTCTATCCCCATTCCAACTTCAACATAAGGAGTGTCTCCAAATTTTTTGGTAAAAGAAGGTAAAATCATTTCTCTTGAATGTCTGTCGCTAATTGCGCCGAATAATCCTCTTCCAGTGACAACTAGTCTCAACTTCGCTTTTTTCACCAAAGGAATTCTATCAAAAATAACCCCGTCAAAATGATGTTCAAGTAATAACGAAACGTAGCGGTCGGATACAAACTCGAAAAAGTTCATTTTATTGAAAGCATTTGTCGCTAACCAATACGATTGATTTCCTTCATGCACTTTTAAAAATGGATAAGCAGCTCGTCCATGGATATAGCCGAAGTTTACTTGGTATTTTAAACGGCCCATAACACCAAATTTTGCGATGTGTTCGATGAATAAATCAAACTTTTGATAGTTGTAATCAGCTCCAAGTAAGCCTTTTACCCCAAAAATTCCTTGTACCGAGATGATTGGAAATTTGGATCGTAACGACTTTCGATCAAACGCTCCTGAGATGAACTCTTCATTTTTTGCCCATCTATAGCGCAAAGTAAATTCAGTCGTCTGAATACGCGAAATTGTGTCGCCAATACCACTTATTGTATTGGGACGAATATAATTTGCCTTTCCCAGTGCAGTATATTCTTTCCATTCAAATCCCCCAAACAATATTACATCCTTGCGGATATCTTTTTCCAAATTTATTCCAACCTTTTCTACAAAGGTTAATTTATCCATTGGACCTGTTCTAAAGAGCGTTCCGAAAGTGGAACCTACCGAAGCTGCAGTTGAAGACGTGCCAATTTGCTCTAAATCATAGTTATAGTAAGCAGTTAGCATTCCCCTCTTTTTTGGACTAATATTGAACCTTATTGAAGCGCCATACTTGAATTTTTCATCCCTGAAACCGAAGGCTATACGCCCTCCAAGCTCCAGTCTTTTACTAAATTTATTTGAAGTCCGTAAAGCTAGACCTAATCGGAATCTTTCAACTGGGTTAAAGCTAAATAAGGAAAAAGCATCTCCCAACTCTACCTTGTTCAAGGGAAAGTATCCTGTTGAAACGAAATAAACCAAATTTTTCAATGATTTGAAAAAACGCAAGTTATTCAAAGAATCAACCATATTATTGATGCCAATTTCTTTTGGCGCAAGCGGTTGGTGTCTCATTTTCGCCCAATATTCGTCGGAACGAAATCCTGCACTGTCGAGCACTTCAACTGTTGTATTTGAATTGTAAAATTCGGGTTCTTTTTCGGTATTTATGATATAGTTTTGCCTCGTGGAGTGCCTTCGCCCAAAAAGCCCCAAAAAGCCTGTCTTTCTGGTTAATTTTATGTCAGCAAACATTTTTTCACTTGTCAACATCCAAACTTCTGGTTCCACTTGGTCAAATTCATGATGAATGTATAAATCCTGGATGTAATTGATATTCGTCCATGGGGAGATATTCGCTTTAAAACTTTTGACAGCGTAGGTGGTGTCGTGAATCCACATTTCCCCTGCAAAGGTCATGTCACCCGTTCTTTTAGGAGTAAATGTTAGTTTGTAACACCAATAATTATCAATGAACATCGAATCTTCCAAGTAAAATCTGTAAAAATTTCGAGCGTAATTAGCAACAGGACTTATGAACGATTTGTTGAACATATCGATGCTGTTGTCGTAAATATTAATATCCAAATACATGTCTCCCATGAACTGGTTTAGCTCTAGGTTTTCAATGCCTGTAATACGACTTGCTTTTACAATTTCTCTTTTCTTTTTAGGATTCTTTTTAAAGTAATAATCCGAAACTGATTCACTTAAAATCACAGGTAAAAAATTTGTTCCATCTTCAGCGGAGTCCAAGTAATTCGTTATTAAATCCAATCGCTTCACCATTCCACGATCTTGAAATTTGTCGTTTATATTATTGATGTCGAGTTGAATTTTATTGTAGACCTCGTATTCGTACGCTTCAAGTTTTTCCTTATTATTGATGGGCTTGTTGGCAATGACTTTTTTATGCAACGTCGTTGAAGGGAGTTCATCTGGTGCTGTTGCAACTACTTCCTCATAGTTTACGGTTAAAACAGGTAGCATCACGTCAATGATTTGTTCCTTGTCCAATTCTACGTACCTCGAGACTTTAAGATATCCAGAAAAAGAAAAGGTTAAAGAATCGGTAGCGTAATAAGTTACAATAGAATATTTCCCAAGGGTGTCCGTAATTGCTCCAACCTTGGCACTCTGAAAACGAACAGTAACAAATGGCATTACTTCACCCGTAATTGCGTCTGCTACAGTTCCTTCCACTTTAGTCGTTTGGCTATAGGGAAAAAGTGGAAATAGAAAGAAAAAAAATAATACTTTAAAATTCATTTATTCATTCTAGAATCTAAATGTAAGGAAGAATTTCAATAAGTTCTTCATTTGAACTAATCTTGTTCTTTATTCTTATTATTTTCAACTCTTGCAGCGACTAAAATTCCTATTTCGTATAATAACACGATTGGTATACCGACAATAACTTGACTTATTAAATCTGGCGGAGTAATAATTGCAGATAGCACTAAAATCCCAACAATTGCATGTTTTCGATATTTGCGAAGAAATTCAGGAGTTATAACACCTAGTTTCGTGAATAAATAAGATACTACAGGTAGTAGAAATAATAGGCCAGAGTAAAAAACAGTAGATATAATCGTACTCATGTATGAGTTGATCGTAAATATGTTTTCAATTTTAGCACTGATTTGGTAGGAACCAAAGAATTGAACACAAAGCGGTGCAACGATAAAATAACCAAATGCTATTCCAATAAAAAACAATAGACTCACGTAGAATACTATTCCTTTCGTAACAGTTTGTTCGTTTTTCTTAAGACCAGGCTTTACAAATCTCCAAATTTGGTAAAAGATAAAAGGAAACGCTAGTACAATTCCTCCCATGATGCTAGTCATCAAGGCATAAGAAAATTGACCTGAAACTGTCATACTTTGCATTTTCAGAGGAATTGCCTCTACGCAAACTCCAAAATGATCACACATGAATTGGAAAGTAATGAAGGTTGGATCTTTCATGGAAAGAAATAGGTTATCCATTATCCATTCCTGATAAAACCAGAGAACGGTGGAAACTGTAACAATTGCTATTGCAATTCTAACCAAACGCCATCTTAGTTCTTCAAGATGGTTTAAGAAGCTCATTTGTTGATCGTTCTCCATATCAAGGTCAAAAGTACAAAACAGCCTTGAACGAAAAACAAAAAATCTTACGGGATATTCATTTCCTTAAATTTTAACAAAAGGCTTTATTTTTTTAATAAAACCTCAGCATGAATAAATTTTAGTATCTTAGATTATACATTACAGTATTCTATTCAATATAAGCATGGTGAAGATTAACTTGCAAGATGCTCTGAAAAAGTATTTCGGATTTAGCAGTTTTAAAGGAGAACAAGAAGAGATTATTCACAATGTTTTGGACGGTAACAACACATTTGTTATTATGCCGACAGGCGGAGGGAAGTCCATGTGCTATCAACTCCCAGCCATTTTGTCAAATGGAACAGCAATAATCGTTTCTCCGTTGATTGCTTTGATGAAAAACCAAGTGGATGCCATACGCAGCGTAAGCGATGATGAATCAATTGCTCACTTTTTGAATTCATCATTAACCAAAACAGAAATCACCAAGGTAAAAAGCGATGTAAGTGAAGGCAAAACGAAATTATTATACGTTGCACCTGAGTCGTTAACGAAAACAGAAAATATTCAATTTTTAAAAGGAATAGACATTTCCTTTTTCGCTATTGATGAGGCCCATTGTATTTCAGAATGGGGACATGATTTTAGACCGGAATACCGTCGTTTAAGAGAAATATTCGAGGAGATTTCAAACGTTGCAATTATTGCCTTAACAGCTACTGCAACACCTAAAGTGCAGCACGACATCCAAAAGAACTTGAATATGTTGGATGCAAAAGTGTTTAAATCCTCCTTCAATCGGGATAATTTGTATTATCAAATTTTACCTAAAAAAGACGTTGAAAAACAAATCATTAAATACATACGAACACGACCGGGCAAAAGCGGAATTATTTACTGTTTAAGTCGAAAAAAAGTGGAAGAGCTTGCTGAATTATTACAAGTGAATGGAATCAATGCGCTTCCCTATCACGCTGGATTGGATGGAAATACACGTGGAAGGCATCAAGACATGTTCTTGATGGAAGATGTGGATGTGATTGTAGCAACGATAGCTTTTGGAATGGGAATAGACAAGCCAGATGTGCGCTTTGTCATTCACCATGATATTCCAAAATCACTCGAAAGTTATTACCAAGAAACAGGTCGCGCAGGTCGTGATGGTGGAGAGGGAGAATGTGTTTCTTTCTACAGGTATAAGGATGTGGAGAAATTGGAGAAATTTCTTCAAGGGAAACCAATTGCAGAGCAAGAAATTGGTCGACAATTATTGAATGAAATTGCATCGTACTCAGAAACATCTGTATGTAGAAGAAAGATGATATTGCATTATTTTGGCGAAGAATACGACGAGAAAAATTGCAATGCTTTGTGCGATAATTGTCGTAATCCAAAGGAAAGACAAGAAGGGAAAAAATATGTTTCCCATTTATTGCAATCAATTGAAGCATTAAAAGAAACACAACGTTCAAAACACTATTGCTTGTTTTTGTCGGGCACTGTTACTTCAGATATCACTTCATACAAACATCATGAGTTACCATTATTTGGTATCGGGAAAGAAAAAGACGAACATTTTTGGAATGCGGTAATTCGCCAAAGCGTTGTAGCTGGATTAGTTTCGAAAGACATTGAAACTTATGGCGTACTCAAACTAACTGCTTCTGGAAAAGAGTTTTTGAAAAGTCCCAAATCATTCATGTTGATAAAAGAACATGATTATCTTGTGGATGACGATGATAGTGTTGCTTCTTCTAGTGGCGGAGGTGTTTTCGACGAAGCGCTTTACGATCAATTGCTCGATTTAAGAAAAAGTTTATCCAAGCAAAAAGACATACCTCCATTTGTGATTTTCCAGGAACCTTCATTGAAAGATATGTGCTTTCAATATCCAATAACTGTTGAAGAGTTAACCAATATTCAAGGTGTTGGACATGGGAAAGCGAGTCGTTATGGACAGCCATTTATTGCTTTAATTAAACGTTATGTTGAAGACAATGATATTGATCGCCCGCAAGATTTGGTGATGAAGTCTGTGGTGAATAAATCGGGATTAAAGGTGCAATTGATACAAAACATTGACCGTAAACTTCCTTTAGACGATATTGCTGGTGGCCAAGGAAAAACCGTGGATGAAGTTATAGATGAAATAGAGCAAATTGTAACGTCCGGTACACGTGTGAACATCAATTATTACATCGATGACATCTTGGATCAAGAAACACAAGAAGATATTTATGAGTATTTCTCGGAAGCTGAAACAGACGATTTACAAGCAGCCTACGATGAGTTTGACGGCGATTATTCTGAAGAAGAATTACGCTTAGTAAGAATCAAGTTTATGAGTGAAATGGCAAATTAAGCAGTTCAAAATGTAAGAAGTTCCAAGTTCAATTAAACACTGTCGCAGATTTTCGAATCCGTGACCAACGAAAGAAATAATGACTTTAAGTAAAAATAAGCCTTGACTCTTGCAGTCTTTTATCCTGACTCTTTTTTAAAAATATGACAATTAAGAATATTCTAAGCGGAATTGCCGGTGGATTAATCGGAGCTATCCTACTTTTTATTTTAGAACACAACAACTATTTTGGTTTAGGAAACATGAGCGGATATGCACTCTTGTTCTTTCTTATTGTTGGAATTATTTCGGCACTCATTATTGATAAAATAGTCAATAAGTCTTCTTCTCAATTAATAAGAACATTAATCGGTTTCCTTGCATTCCTTGTTTCAATTGTTGCAACTAGTTATTCCGATTTTGGAACTGTGAGTATTGGCGCAATAGGTATTATTTTATTCCTTGGGTTAGGAATGAGTTTGATAATTGCTCAAATATTTAAATATTAGGAGGTTCAAACGATATAAATCTAAAATTAAATGGTGTGATTTATGTCAACCACCAAACGACATCAAAACTAATTCAAGAATTCATTAACGATTCATACTCGGGCAGAAGGTTAACAATTAAGGGAACTCGATTAGCAGATGGTTCGGTGATCAATTACCTTCAACTGCAACGAAGTCAACTTCAGTTTTGCAAAGCGAAAAAACACGAATTGCGCGTTTACATTGCAGCCAATTTGTCTGTCAAGAAGCAAAACAATGCTAATTTATGTTACATTAAATTCTATAAAGAATTCACAGATTACTTGTACGACGAATTGCATTTTTTTGATAACTATGTGGGTCTTATCATAAAGTGTTACAGAACATTTATGAATCATTTAGAGCTCGAAAAGCAAGTTCTAATTGGCAATTTTTCGTTCAAAATTATCGTCTTCAGGTGAATTAGTTTTAACAGATTCAATTCCGTTTTCTGCCGCAGCTTTTGAAATGTATCCGTGACTCGCCAAAATTATCTCATGGTTCGGCCCTTTTAAGTTGAAATAGTAATCGTCGTTTTTATCTGATTTGAAAATTGTGAAATATCCAATTGTTTTGATTGTTTGAGTTATCTCTTAAGTTAGGAAATATTACTAGCAATTGCAACAATTATCACCCCTAAAGACAGAAACGAAACTAATTGTCCATTATTAATTGTCACCGCCGAAGGCAGAAGCGAAGCTAATTACCAATTATCAATTATCAATTGTCTTCTTCTTCCTTCCATCCAGCATATTGAACAGCAAGCCGCCCATCATTCCACCGTAAATCGTGCTGTTCAATGGTTTCGAAGTTATGGCACAGGTTCCACTCGCGCAACCAATGAAATGGTAATAGGCGTATCCACCAATTAATCCAACTCCGATCCCGATGAACGTAAATTTGTGCTTTTTTATAAATTTCATATTTCAAGTTTTGTCAAAAATAGTCGAATCAATCAAATTCAACTGTGATATTCGTTACATAGGACGAATAACGCGCTCAAACATTACAAATTGTAGGATAATTATTCTACAGACCTAAAACTCTCTTCACAACCAAGTAAAATCGACTAAGTTTCATTAAATTTGCATCCATGATACAACAGAAGAACGAATGAAAATTTCATACAATTGGTTAAAGCAATACGTTGCAATTGATTTAAGTCCTGAAGACGCAGGGAATATCCTAACTGATACTGGTCTTGAGGTAGAAGGAATCCATAAAATTGAAGCCGTAAAAGGTGGACTTGCTGGTGTTGTAGTGGGAGAAGTATTGACATGCGAACAACATCCAGATGCTGATCGTTTAAAGGTAACTACTGTTTCTGTTGGAAGTGAAACACTTCAAATTGTGTGTGGCGCTCCAAATGTTGATGTCGGTCAAAAAGTGATTGTGGCAACAGTAGGTTGTACGCTGTATCCTTCACCTGAAGAAACATTAAAAATAAAAAAATCAACAATTCGTGGAGTTGATTCCTACGGAATGTTGTGTGCAGAAGATGAACTTGGTCTAGGAAAAGGGCACGATGGAATTCTTGTCTTAGATGATTCAATTCCTTTAGGAACAACTGCGGCTGAATATTTTGAGTTGGAAGACGATTATGAAATTGAAATTGGATTGACGCCAAATCGTGCCGATGCAATGGGACATGTTGGAGTTGCACGAGACTTAGTTGCATTTTTAAATGTGCACAATAACGCTGGTTTGAAACTTACAATTCCTTCGGTAGATGAGTTTAAAGTTGACAACAACGATTTAAAAATTGATGTCTCAGTAGAAGCGAATGATGTTTGTTCACGGTACGTTGCAACGACGATTAAAGATGTCAAAGTTGGTCCTTCTCCAGCTTGGTTACAGAAAAGATTACGGGCAATTGGACTTTCACCAATTAACAACGTTGTAGATGCGACTAATTTTGTGATGCATGAATTGGGAACTCCTCTACACGCATTTGACGCTTCAAAATTGAACGGAAAATTGGTTGTGAAAACAGCTAATAAAGGAGATAAATTTACCACCTTGGATGAGGTAGAACGAAAGTTGGATGATTCAAATTTGATGATTACCAATGGAACAGATCATTTATGTATCGCAGGTGTTTTTGGTGGAATTGATTCGGGAATAAAAGAAACGACGACAAATGTATTTTTGGAATCTGCCTATTTCAATCCTATATCTGTGCGTAAAACAGCAAAAATGCATGGTTTGAATACCGATGCTTCTTTTCGATTTGAAAGAGGTGTAGATCCGAACTTGACCTTATATGCATTGAAAAGAACAGCTTTGTTAATTCAAGGAATTGCCGGTGGAACAATTTCAATGGATGTTGTGGATACAAATCCAAAGCCAATAGAAAACTGGAATGTTGATTTTAACTTCGGTCGTTGCAACAGATTGATAGGAACTGAGGTACCGAAAGAAATGGTAAAAGCTATTTTTTCTAACCTCGACATCAAACTAATTTCAGAAAATGGAAATGATGCAGTTCTTGAAATTCCAGCTTACCGCGTGGATGTTACTCGTGAAGCGGATGTAGTGGAAGAAGTCCTTCGAATCTACGGATTCAATAATGTGGTGCTTCCTACGAAATTGAAGACATCGTTATCACACCAAGCGAAACCAGATTTGGAAAAAGTTCAAAATGTAATTTCTGAATTGTTGGTTGGATTGGGATGTATTGAAACATTGAATAACTCACTAACGAAATCAGAATATTCTGTCAAGTTAGGAGAAGGCGTAGTTTTGGATGAACGAAATGTACGCATGTTGAACCCATTGAGTCAGGATTTAGACGTAATGCGTCAGTCGATGTTATTCAATTCATTGGAAATGATTTCGCGCAATCAAAATCGTCAAAATGCTGATTTGAAATTGTACGAGTTTGGAAAAGTATACCACAAATACGAAACATACCAAGAGAACAAACGATTGATCATTGCAATCACAGGAAATAAAGAACAAGAAAGCTGGAATTCATCAAAAGATAAATCAACGTATTATACGGTCAAAGGAATTAGTAACGCTGTTTTCCGCCGTTTAGGATTGGATGGAATGTTGAGTGAAAAAGCATTGAAAAATTCATTGTTACACGACGGAGTTCAGTTGAACGTATTGAAAAATAAAGTCGGTGAAATCGGATGGGTTTCTCCAAAAATGAAAAAATATTTTGGAATTAAAAACGATGTATTTTTAGCTGATTTAGATTGGGATGCAATTGTAGATAGTTTGAAATTCACGAAAATCAAACAGACGGAACTTCCAAAAACATTTGCTGTTCGTCGCGATTATTCATTGTTACTAGACAACAAAATAAACTTTTCGGAGATTGAGGAAATTGCAAAAAATGCGGATAAGAAAATCTTGAAAGAAGTTGGATTGTTTGACGTTTACGAAGGGAAGAATTTGGAAGAAGGAAAAAAATCGTACGCGGTTTCCTTTAAATTTCAAGATGCAGAACAAACGTTGAAAGATCAGCAGGTTGATGCCATCATGGATAAAATTAGAACCGAATTGGAGTCGAAATTAGGCGCTCAATTGAGATAGAACACAACTGAATGAAACAATATGTTATTTCTGGAATCGGAACCGAAGTTGGGAAAACTGTTGTAAGTGCGATTGTTTCTGAGGCATTACAAGCGACGTATTGGAAACCAGTTCAGGCTGGCGAATTAAACGATACTGATTCGCACAAAGTTGAACGATTAACTTCAAATGTTCGTGTGTTACCCGAGTTATTTCAACTAAACGAACCTTTATCGCCCCATGCTGCTGCTGAAATAGATGGAGTTGAATTGAATATTAGTTCATTCATTCTCCCTAATGTTGCAACTAATTTGGTCATTGAAGGAGCTGGAGGAATACTCGTTCCGATAAATAAAAATGGTTTGCTGTATGCGGATGTATTTCAAAAATGGAACCTTCCAGTAATCATTGTTTCAAGACATTATTTAGGAAGTATCAATCACAGTTTATTAACGGCAGAAGTACTTAAAAACCGTGGAATTAAAATCGCCGGTTGGATTTTTGTCGGGGATGAAAACAAAACTACGGAGTCCATTATTCTAAAAATTACTGGAATTCCAATGATTGCTAGAATTCCGATGGTGGATAAAGTCACCAAGGAATTTGTTACGGAACAAGCTTTAAAAATCGCATCACAATTATGAGTAAATCAAGTTTAGACGAAGATTTAAAAGCGAGAGACAAAGCATTTGTGTGGCATCCGTTTACGCAAACTTACAAAGGCGTTGTTCCGTTGCAAGTCAAAAAAGCAGAAGGAACATTGCTTTATGGAATGGGTGATCAAACCTATATTGATGCAAATTCATCGTGGTGGGTAAACATTCATGGTCACGGACATCCGCACATTGGAAAGGCGCTGAGTGAACAGTTTTCAAAAGTAGATCACATTATTTTTGCTGGTGCAACACACGAAAAAGCGGTTGAATTAGCAGAACGAATTTGTCATATTTTACCAGATAACTTACAAAAAGTATTCTTTTCAGATAACGGATCGACAGCTACTGAAGTCGCGTTGAAAATGGTGTTTCAATACTTCCACAATCAAGGAATTGAAAAGAAACGTGTTTTAGCAATGAGCGGCGCATATCACGGTGATACATTTGGTGCAATGTCGGTCGGCGAGCGAGATAAGTTTAACGCACCTTTTGAACCGTTTTTCTTCGACGTGGATTACCTTGATTTTCCAGCGCAAGAGAATGAAGCAGAATTGTTACGTCACGCAGAAAGCCTGTTTCAAACAGGAGACTTTTGTTGTATGATTTTAGAGCCACTTGTTCAAGGCGCTTCTGGTATGCGCATGTACTCGGCTGAGTTTTTGGATCAATTGACGTTAGTAGCAAAACAAAATGGAGTGATTGTCATTTTTGATGAAGTAATGACCGGTTTCGGTAGAACAGGAAAGATGTTCGCGATGAATTATTGTAAAGAAACCCCTGACATTGTAACGCTTTCAAAAGGCTTGACTGCTGGAGTTTTACCAATGGGATTGACAATTACATCAAATGAAATTTTCAATGCTTTTCTATCGCCAGATACAACAAAAGCATTTTTACACGGGCATTCATTTACTGCAAATCCATTAGCGTGTGCTGTGGCTTGTGCGAGTTTAGATTTGTTCGAACAACCCGAAACTTGGAAATCGATTGAGTCTATTGTGCAGTGGAACACTGAATTTTTCAAGGAGCTGGAAACGGTTTCGACAGTTTCAAACATTCGTCAGAAAGGGACAATTTTAGCATTCGAAGTCAATACAGAAAAGGAAACAACGTACTTCTCTGACTTGCGCGATCAGTTGTATAATTACTGTTTGGACAACGGTATTTTTATTCGTCCATTAGGAAACGTAGTGTTTATCAATCCGCCTTATTGCATAACAGAAGAGGAATTTAAGCACGTTAAAGAGGTGTTGTTGAATTTTCTAAATGAATTGAATTAGAACTTCGCTCCGATTGTGATGCTATAGACATTCATTGAAACCCGATCATTAATTTGCCCAAAATTCGCGTCCATTCTTGAGTAATCCAATCCTACAGCTAATGTCTTGAATCTAAACTTAACTTCGGCACCATAGTTTATCCCTGGCGCAGGATTATAGTTCCATGGAGGGAGGAAATTGATGAGTGAAAACCCAACATTTGCATTAGCTTCCATTCCTATTTTATAATTGAATTTAAATGCATTTGCAAATCCTACATTAGCCAAAGACATTGAATTTCTTCCAATTCCGTATGATCCGTTAGAATTTGGATTGATGTAGAGCCCAAGTTTAAAATAGGTCAATTGAACACCTGGTCTCCATTTTTCATTCGATCCAAAATACCACTTGCTGCCCATTCTAATACTAAGACTTGCGTAATTTTCTGTAACTGGAGATGTTTGTTCAATATAATTTCCAAATTCATCATAGTAATAACCATAATAACTTCCGTTTTGAGTTATTCGATTCATGCCTAACATTCCTTCGATAAACAAACCATTGCCTAAAATCTTATCTTTTGGTTCACGAATTGGAGTCGGATCAGTTGTTACAGGTTGGTAACCAGAAGTCTGCTCTGTTTTCTCAAACTTTTCCCATGTACCATTTTCATAAATAATTTCTTGTACATCATTTATCGCAATGTTTCGAAGCGGTCCGTCTGGTTGGTCAAAATTGCGGTATTTAATTGTTGACGAAGTGATTTCAATGACTTTCGCATCGATTTTACTGCCGTCACGCTTCATTATTGCGTCTTGCGACAATCCTGAAAAGGCAATGCTGATAAATAGAATTAGTGCAGATAATGCTTTCATAAGTTGGTAATTTAAATCTAGTAACGATTAAAGGTACGATTTAGTTTTAGATGATGAAAAATATTTTTATTTCGTTTCTCTGATCGCCTCCAAAATGAGATTTGTAGCATCTCGAATTTCGTTTTCCGTAATTGTCAACGGTGGTGAAAGTCTAAAACTATATGGATGAGATAAAAACCAAAAGCTAATCAAACCTTTTTCTAAGCAACGATTGACCACTTTTTCAACGCGTTCAAATGATTCCATGTCAAATGCGAACATCATTCCTATGCGACGAATTTCTGTTATCTCGGGTTCTTCCGACAATAGGTCGACAAGTAGTTGTCCGTTTTTCTCTACTCTGTCAAAATCAATTTCGGATTGCATTACTTGAAGACAAGCGTCGGCTGCTGCACAAATTACAGGATGTCCACCAAATGTTGTGATATGTCCCAACATCGGATTGAATGTAAATTCTTTTAGTTTGCTTTTAGTCGACACAACGACTCCAATTGGCATTCCTCCACCCAATGCCTTTCCTAAAGTTAAAATATCAGGACATACGTTAAAATGCTCAAAAGCGAACATTTTTCCGGTGCGCCCAATTCCGCATTGTATTTCATCAAAAATCAGCTGAGCTCCAAATTCTGTGCAACGCTTGCGCAATGCTGTCATGAATTCTTGAGACGGAATTCGCACTCCAGCATCACCTTGAACAGTTTCAATAATTACTCCTGCTGTTTTATCGCTGATGTGCGCTAAATCTTCAATTGAATTGAAAGTTAAAAAGCGAACGTCAGGTAACAAAGGACGAAAAGCTTCTTTCTTCGTTTCATTTCCCGAAACACTCATTGAACCGTGCGTACTTCCATGGTAAGATCCACGAAATGAGATCAGTTCAGTTCTTCCTGTAACACGTTTAGCCAATTTCAATGCAGTTTCATTTGCTTCTGTCCCTGAGTTCACTGGGTAAACACAATTGAGTGATTCAGGTAGAATAGAAGTCAGTCGTTTAGAAAAATTAACTGCAGCATCTTGAATAAATTCACCATAAACCATAACGTGCAAATGTCGATCAATTTGATTTTTCAATGCTGAAACGACAAAAGGGTGGTTGTGACCAATATTGTTCACCGCCACCCCTGCAATCATATCGTAAAAACGTTTTCCTGATTTATCATAAATAAAAATACCTTCGGCACGATCGATGTCCAATAAATATGGAAATGGATTTGTTTGTCCTTGGTATTGTAAAAACGCTTCTTTTGAATTCATTTTAATTATTTTCTATTTTGATTTGGTTGAGCTTGACCACCTTGCTTTTTTTCTTTCAGCTGCTGCATCAGTTCACGCTTAAATTTCTGCTCCAAACTTAATAGTTTTGTTGATTTTTTGTATCCTATTTGATCACCAATTTTGTTGTAGTAATCACGCTTGATGGCAATTTCTTTTTGCTCACTGTCAAAAATCGCTGTTACTTTACTTTTGCTGTCAGCGTCAGAAAGCGTTGAGTGATTTTCTCTCAGTTCTTTTTCTAATTTACGTTGTGTTCTTTTTTCAGTTTTTAATTTCGATTCCATTTCATTGTAGACCGGCCAAAATTTATCTGATTCCTCTATTGTTAATGCTAATTCATTGGTGATGAAAGTAATTTTCATTTGTTCAATTTTCTCTTTCTTCTCCTTAGAATTTTCTCTTTTATTTTCTTGTCCAAAGGCAATTGGAATCATAAATAATACAAGAGCCACTGCGCTAATTGATTTAATGATTGTGTTCATAATTTTACGTTTAATTAAAAATTCATTTAGTTAATTTAAATCTTCCAAGTCGAATCCTTCGTCTAATAAATAGTCAATAATCTCATCGTCGCTGATGTTGTCAAATGATAATTCGACTTCAACTGCTTTTGAAGCTGGTTGAGATATCGTTAAAGCATCCATTTTTTCTTTGGGAATAATTTCTGCAATTTCCGATAATTCGAATTCATTAATGTTTTCGTCAACATAAGAAAGGATTTCTTTTGCAGAAACATCGTTCATAGCCAATTGAACGTTGTATGCCTTCTCGGTGCTAGCTTCGATATTGAATACAAATATTAGTGCAACTGCAGCAGCAACAGAAGAGACCCAAAATAAAGGTTTCTTGTACAAAGGAATTACCTTTGGGGCTGCATTTTGACTTGCACTAATTGAACTGGCCATTTTCGCGAAATAATCTGCGTCAGGAATATCTACTTTCCTTGGATTAACTTGGTCGAATATGTTGTTTGGATTTTCCATACAGGCATTAGATAGATGAGAATATCAAAGGTTTAATTGCTCCTGTAAAAAAGTTTCTATTTTTTGGCGCGCATGATGAAAACTTGCTTTTAATCCACCTTCTGAAGTGTTCAATAGCTTTGATATTTCTGAATAAGGCAATTCTTGAAGGTATTTTAATTCAAAAACTTGGCGTTGTTTCTCCGGCAAAGTTTCAATTGCTTTGAAGAGAAGTTCGCTTATTTTTTCTTCGTCGAGTTGATCGAGGCCACTTTCGCCAGCGAGAATTTCAAGCATTGCTGGATCGATATCAATTCCAGTACGTCTCTTTTCTTTCTCAAGAAAATTCAATGTTTCATTCCGCGCAATACGATACAACCATGTGTATAATGTCGATTCTTGCTTAAAATAGGTCAGATTCTGAAAGACTTTTACTAATACATTTTGAAGAATATCGTTGGTTAATTCATGACTTCTAGCAATTGCTCGAATTTGCGCATACAATCTTGGGCCGTATACAGCAACAATTTCATTAAAAGCTTTATTGGTGTGCTTTCCTCCTCGATTGAAAAGTCGAATTATCGTTTTATCATCGAGGCTCATACATTATTTACGTTTAATCACACGCAATGCGGCATCAACAACATCCTGTGTATCTATATGGTATTTCGTCATTAACTCATCTGGCGTTCCGCTTTCACCGAACGAATCATCAACACCTACATATTCTTGAGGAGTTGGATTGTTTCGAGTAATAACTTGTGCCACTGAATCTCCTAGGCCTCCATTAATCATGTGTTCTTCAGCAGTAACTACGCATCTTGTTTTTGCAATGGATTCTAAAATTGCTTTTTCATCCAATGGTTTTATTGTGTGCATGTTGATGACTTCCGCAGAAATACCTTTTTCAGCTAATATCTGCGCAGCTTCAATGGATTTCCATACTAAATGGCCGCAAGCAATGATTGTCACGTCTGTTCCTTCGATAATTTGATCTGCTTTTCCAATTTGAAAGTTAGCATCTGGTTTCACGAAAATTGGAACTGATGGACGACCAAAACGCAAATAAACAGGCCCTTCAAAATCAGCAATAGCAATAGTAGCTTGTTTTGTTTGGTTAAAATCACACGGAACAATAACCGTCATGTTTGGCAACATTTTCATCATTCCAATATCTTCCAATATTTGGTGAGTTGCACCATCTTCACCTAAAGTTAAACCAGCGTGAGAGGCACAGATTTTTACATTCTTTTTTGAATACGCAATTGATTGACGAATTTGATCATATACTCGCCCTGTTGAGAAGTTGGCAAATGTCCCAGTATAAGGGATTTTCCCGCCAATTGTCATTCCAGCAGCCATACTCATCATATTTGCTTCTGCAATTCCAACCTGAAAAAAGCGCTCAGGAAACTCATCTTCAAAGGCATTCATTTTTAATGAACCAGTTAAATCCGCACATAAAGCTACAACGTCTTTATTTTTTTCACCAACTTCTAAAAGACCTTCTCCAAATCCAGAGCGTGTATCCTTTTTTCCTAAAACTTCAATGTTGATTGCCTTTGTCATAACTTTAATGATGATGTTTTGTTTGAATTAATTCTAAAATTTTGTTCCATCGTATAGGTCGATGATTTTAATTGTGATTGTCTATAAACAATGCGATATGCTCCTGGTTGTAACTGAAATTCACCTGTTCGTGAATTCTCATCAAGATTACATACCCAGTCCCAACTTCCATTACTGTTTTGAGCGAAAATCTGCCCAACAACTGTCTGACCAGTTGAGTAATTGAAAAATCCTGGTGCTGAAATATTAATGTTTGAAGTACTACTTTGTTCAATGTCCGTGGTGATATAAATTCGAGGCAATGTTAAAATTTCAACATCGTATTTACCAACAATGTACTTGTCTGTTTCGCTGATTTTCTGCGTATTGAGCGTGACATTTGATTCCGCCTGCATAACACGAGCCTCAATTTGATATTGACGGTCTGCATTTATAAATCGAATTTTCAAATAGCCTTGAGGCGCATCAACAATAATTGTATTGTGAATGTTTCGTTGAATTGAGATATTTTTCTTTTCGACTCGTGGTATTGTGTTAACGACTAAATCATACTTTAATTTCGGGTCAATTATCAAGGTGTCAGGATTGCCGAACTTATTGATCGTATGCGTATAGGTATATTTTAAATTTGCAGTACCTGCTTCATACAAAAACATAGTAACGTCCGTTTCTTTTGGACTTTTATTAATGTCGTTTAGATTGATTTGAACGGTTGTGTTTAATAATGCTTTTGCAACAATGTTTTCCAATACTTTTGTAAAAGCTTCTTTGGTTTCAGCATCGGCATACGCACCGATACAGTTGAACTTCTCTAAATAGGACAAGTCCATTCCCAATCCAATTACAAAAGGCGTGACGTTGACTCCTTTGTCTTTTAATTTTTTAGCGATTACACATGGATCATTGTCACAAGCTTCTAAGCCATCAGTAATTAAAATGATAATATTTCGAGATGTGTTGTCAGGAAAATCTCCAGCCGCAGCTTCCAATGAACGCGCAATAGGAGTTGTACCTTTTGCTTGAATTGACTTAATGCGAGCTTTCACTTGAGAAAAATTATCTTTCCCAAAAGGCACTTCCAATTTTGTATCGTTACAATCTTGGTATGTCGCTGTTATTGGTGATTGATGACCATAAACGCGTAATCCGATTTCCAAATTGGGGATGCCACGAATGTCCTCAACTGTTTTTGCTAATAATTCCTTTGCAGCATCAATTCTTGTTTGTGCGCCCCAACGAGCATTCATGCTGTTAGATGCATCAAGAATAAAAAGTATTCGCGTCATTTGCTCCTGTCCAAATGAAAATGAACACAGGATAATAAATGCTATGGAAAGAAATTTTTTCAATTAATAATCGCCTAATGTTTCTTCTAATTGGTTCAAAGCACTTTCTAGTTGCTCTGCGTTTGGAGCTGAACCGTGCCATTTGTGTGTCCCCATCATGTAATCAACCCCTTGTCCCATTTCTGTTTTCATAATGATTATAATTGGCTTACCGTTTCCTGTCATTGATTTCGCTTTGTCCAAAGTCGATTTCAAATCATCTATGTTGTGTCCGTCCATTTCTAAAACCTCCCAACCAAAAGCATGCCATTTTTGGGAAAGATTACCTAAAGACATTACATCTTCCAAGTCTCCATCAATTTGTCGTCCGTTGTAATCTACGGTTGCAATCACATTGTCTATTTTCTTTGCAGCTGCGTATATAGCAGCTTCCCATATCTGACCTTCCTGTAATTCGCCATCACCATGTAAACAGTACACAATTGACTTATCACCGTTCAATCTTTTAGTTTCAGCAGCACCAATTGCCACAGACAATCCTTGCCCTAAGGACCCTGAAGCCATCCTGACTCCGGGAAGATTCTTATCGGTTGAAGGGTGTCCCTGTAATTTAGAACCTAATTTTCTAAAGCCGTCTAGGTCAGCAACTGGAAAATATCCCGAACGAGCTAAAACACTATAGAAAACGGGAGAAATATGTCCGTTCGATAAGAAAAACAAATCTTCATTTTTTCCATCCATTGAAAATGGAGAAGGGTTATGATTCATTTTGTCAAAGTACAAAACAGTTAAGAAATCTGCACATCCAAGCGAGCCTCCTGGGTGCCCCGAACTCACGGCTGCAACCATTCTAACAATATCTCTTCTTACTTGTGATGCGATTTTTTTTAATTCTTGAGTCTCCATAAAACGGTAATAATTCATCTTTATTTATGGCAAAATTAATTTATATTATTAGATTTAGGGCTCAAGAAATCGTAAGGTTATTACCAATTTGCAACTATTTATGCACAATCTTCGTCTTCTAAATAAGAACAAAAAACTATTTTATGAAATTACTCTCTAGTGTAGTGTTTTTTTTATTGGTATCAAGTGTTACTTGGTCACAGGAAAAAATCGACAAACGTTTATTAGTTAAGTATTCAGTTGAAGAATTAAAAGCAATAGAATCTGAAAATCCAAGTGATTTAAAGATAATGATTTATGCTCTAGATAATGGGATGTATATAGCAAATTATTCTGAGCAAAAGGGTGACGTACTCGTTGAAATCGATGCGCCGAAAAAAAATCAAACGTATATTGATTTAAATTTTCAAATTCTAGCTCAAAATCAATACTTTAAGATTAAAGGAGATGATAAGCTTTTGGTTGTAAAATCAAAAGGAGTAATAATGAATGAGTTGAAAATTAAGTAATATGAAGAAGTTTAATAAAATAGCATTTTCCTTATTAACCGTTTTTGGATTTATTTCTTCTGGTTTTTCTCAAAATGTAATAATGGGTGATGTTGGTTATCCTGAATTTGCGCCGGCTGATTGCAGTACGTTTGGTGTAGGAGCGAACAATTTTTATGATGATGGTGGTGCTGTGAATTACAGCGCTAATTTTAATGATACAACCGTATTTTGTCCTGATCTAAGTCAGGGGACTAAAATGACAATTACATTTGCGATTAACGCAGGTTTTGAGTTTGATGTTGATGCCTCGGATTCTATTTTTGTTTACGATGGTCCTAATACTAGTGCACCTTTATTAGGTGCGCACAATTCAGCGACCGACCCAGGTGGTTTTGCTTATACAGCATCATGGAATAACACGAGTGGTTGTGTAACAGTTGTGTTTATTTCTGATGGAGCTAATGAAGGAACAGGGTGGATTGGTAATGCACAATGTGGAAATCCAAATCAACCGTTTGACTCGCATATTGAGGCTTATGTGAATGGTGTTGGTGCTAACGCATTAAATCCAATTGATACTGGTTATGTTGATGTTTGTTTTGGAGATAGTATTTTATTCATTGCAAAACCGATTTTCCCATATTCATATGAAACGACGGGTTATGGATACGCTCAAAATTTAACCAACGTAAATTACAATTGGTATATTAGTTCAGGCGGCACTTTTCCTAACAACGATTCAATTTGGTATACTCCACCGTCAAGAAATGGATTTTTAGTTGATTTAAAAATCACTGATAACTTCCCTCAAATAATGCGTATGTTATGTAAGGTTAGGGTTTCTCAACAGCCATTTTTTACCGGAACTGGTCCTGATCAAGATACTGTTTGCTTGGGTTCAAATACATTTTTAATAGGTGGTACGACTTTGACAGATACCGTTGGAGTAGATATTCCAGCAGGAACATTTGAATTGGGAGGTTCCTTTGCAGGATTAACTTATTTACCAGATGGTTCTGGAGCTCAATATAATGCACCTATTACAATTGGAGGATTCCCAGCTGGAAGTACAATAACAAACTCGCAAGATTTGAACCAAGTTTGCATTACTATGGAGCATTCCTATATGGGAGATTTGGAAATTGCCTTGCAATGTCCAAATGGTACGCAGGTTCCTTTAATGAATTCCTATGGTCCCGGATTTATTCCCGGTGGTGCAAGTGGAGGTGGCACCTATTTAGGTCATCCATATGATGATATTGGTGGTGGTGGTGCCGGAATTGGATGGGAATATTGTTTCAGTTCAGATTTCAATACGATTGCAGGGTCAATGACGGCAAACTTAGGGAATACGGTTCCAGTAGCATTTATGGCTGCTAACCCGCCTACACAGCCAGTGCCTTTATCAGCTGGAAACTCAATGGATGCAAGTGTTGTTTATGAGCCAGAGACGTCCTTTGCCGGATTTGCCGGTTGCCCTGTAAACGGACAATGGACGATTATTGTTCAAGATAATCTTGGTACAGATGATGGTTATATTTTTGAATGGGGCTTATATTTTGACCCTTCATTTTTCACAGGTTTAGCTGGATATCAAAATACAATTTCTGAAGAGGAATGGTTAGACGATCCTACAATTTTAGCAGGACAAAATGATACACTTATTGTGGTTCAACCAAACACACCTGGATATAATGATTACACATATGTTATCACAGATAATTTTGGATGTGTGTATGATACAACTGTTTCGTTGTTTGTTTTGCCACAACCAACAATATTTTCTGATACTATCGGTTGTTTTTACAACTACTTCGCGAATGGAACGGCGTCATACAATGGTGGAGTTTGGTCAGCAGCTGACACTTCAATTCACTTCATGCCAAATGCGAACCTAGAAAACCCTTTAATAACAACATCTACCCCTGGGACTTATACTGTAACCTATACAGATAATGCATGTAACACGGCTGTCACGGCTGAGATTTATTATCCGGATTACCCTTGGACTTGGGTAAATGACACCAACATTTGTGTAGGGTCGACTTTAAGTTTAACTGTGCCTAACGAGAATGTAGATGAAACTCAATATACATGGAGTAATGGTGCTTTCGGTACATATGCGGAATTCACTGAGTCTGGTTATTATGAGGTCACCGTTACCAATGTTTGTCACACGTCGTCGATAGGGTTTGACTTAGGAACGAAAAACTGTTTCATCGATGCTCCAAACGTTATTTCATTAGCCCCAGGCTCTCTTAACTCAATATGGTATCCAAATTCTGATGGAATTAAGGACTACGAACTTTCAATTACAAATAGGTGGGGGAATGTGATTTTCATCTGTGATGATAAAATTGATTTGTGCGGTTGGAATGGAAAAGACAAAGGTGGTGCTTATGTAGAAGAAGGAACTTATTTCTACCTAATCAACGCGAAAACTGAAGGAGATGAAGAAATTCAGAAACATGGCTTTATTCAAGTTGTGAAATAAGATGAAATAATCTTTGTTAAAAGGGCGTCCAATTTGGTCGCCCTTTTTTGATTCTATATGTTTAGTCATTACATTTACATTGTACATAAAACTGAGGAGAAATGAAAGTAGTTGGAGTAAATGGGTTTGGGAGAATTGGAAGATATTTCACACGATTAACATTGGACAACCCAACTTTAGATGTGGCGGTTGTAAATGATTTAGCTGATGTTAAAACATTGGCACATTTATTAAAATACGACAGTATTCACCGTGGGTTGAAGCATGAGTTTGAAATAAAAGAGAATACAATCGAATTCAGTAATGGAAAAAAAATAGTGTTTTTGGCAGAAAGGAATCCTGAAAATATTCCTTGGGCAAAATACGGTGTTGAGATTGTATTAGAGTCTACTGGTATTTTTAGAACAATAGAATTAGCATCCAAACATCTTGCTGGAGGGGCGAAGAAAGTTGTACTGTCAGCTCCAGCTTTAGATAATGATATTAGAACAGTTGTTATTGGAATTAACGATGATCTGATTGAAAACTCAGATTTAATTATTTCGAACGCTTCTTGTACTACAAATTCAGCGGCACCAATGGTTCAAGTGATGAAAGATCTGTGTACAATCGAAAGTGCTTTCATTACAACGATTCACAGTTATACTTCTGATCAAAAACTACATGATGCACCACATTCTGATTTACGTCGCGCTCGAGCAGCCGCAGTGTCAATTGTGCCAACTTCAACAGGTGCAGCAAAAGCATTGGCTAAAATATTCCCAGAATTAGAAGGACACATTGGAGGTTGTGGAGTTCGAGTTCCCGTTCCAGACGGTTCAATGACAGATTTGACGTTTGTAGTAAAAAACCCACCGACTGAACAACAAATTAATGAGGCAATGAAAAAAGCATCGGAAACTTATTTGAAAGGAATAATGTCTTATACATCCGATCCAATTGTCTCAATAGATATTATTGGAGATTCAAACAGCTGTATATTTGATGCTGAGCTCACAAGCGTCGTTGGTAATATGGTTAAAGTTGTTGGATGGTATGATAATGAAGCTGGATACTCAAATAGATTGGTTGATTTAATTCAAAAGATCTAGTTTGTCCTAACTTATTTCCATTCATAAATCCAAGCGTTCGGAGCCACTGATAGTAGTTTATTAATTCCAGTTTGCGCTTCGGCTTTTGTGGCAAATGACTTAATACTTACTAAAGTCATTCCTCTTCCAGGGCCTACTTTTATAGTGTAGCCCTCTGATTTTAATTTTTCTCCAAGACGGGTTGCATTGGCTTCTGACCCGAAAGCTCCCGCAATAATATGAAATGGTAAATCATTTCCATATGTCGCTGGTGGTGTTTCAATCACTTTCTCAGGCTCCTCAACTTCATTTACTGGTTCTTCTAATTCTGGTTCAGACTCAATTGTTGGTTCTACTTCATCTTCGAGTTCCTTAACAAGAGTTTTGTCTTTTTTCTCCGTAGAATCAGTTATTGATGTATCAGCTAAAAACGGAATATGTTGTTTTAATCTGTCGTAGTTTAATCCAAAATATGTACCTCCAGCTAGAATTAAAACGATTAAGGTGATCAACATCCAGAATCCAACTCCTTTTTTCTTTCTGTCTGAAGTTTTGTCTTTTTCAGACTTCAGCTTCTCTAATTTTGCTGCTGTAGCTGCTCGCTCTTCCTTTTCAAGAATGTTTAATTCTTTTTCAGTTTTCTCTTCGGTTAAATGAACGACAATTGGCTCTTGTTTTTCAATAATTGGCTCTGTTACTTTTTCCTCTATAATCGGAGGAACTATTTCTTCAATTACTTCATCTTCTAGCTTCTCTTGAACTTCTATTTTTTCTCCAATTACTGTAGGTTCAACTTCTTCGGTTTCTGATTTAACTGAAGACTTCTCCCAGTTTTTAAAGTCTATATCATCGCCATCTTTATAAAAAGAACCGAATTGATACATGTCATAACTTTCCCCTTTATCCAATGTTAATTGAATTTCACGAACGTATTTTGCAATTAAATTTTTCGCATCTAACTCTTCAAAACCTTCATTATCAACAATGTATTGTGCGAGCTTACCGTCATCGTGTTTTAAATACGACATGAACATTATTTCGCCTGTATCGTGATTGGTTATTGTTAACGCCCCAAGTCCAGGGATGATAATTGTATTAACACTTTTAAGGATTTCGAGTAGGTATTTGTCCATGTTGATTTATTTTACGAATTTGAAGATACTAAAAAATCAAAATAAATCCGAGAAATTAAAAGTCTCTTTTAAGCGAACTCCTTTTTCAGTTTTTTGTAATGTGCAACATTCATTGTGAAAGTCATGTTCGAGAAAAAGCACGAAATCACCGTTTACAGCTTTATTTAGAAATTTTCCCTTTTCATCTAATGTAATTAATGGTCGAGTATCGTACCCCATAACATATGGAATGGGAAGATGACCAACGCTAGGTAGTAGATCAGCCATAAAAACTAATGTTTTTTCTTTATAATGGATATGAGGGATCATCATACTTTCAGTGTGTCCATCGACAAATAACACATCAAAATTATTGAACACATTTTTTGTAAAATCACCTTCGCGGTTGATAAATTTCAATTGACCACTTTCTTGTATCGGTAAAATGTTTTCTTTTAAAAAAGAAGCTTTTTCACGCGTATTTGGTTCCGTAGCCCATTTCCAATGTTTTTCAGTGCTCCAGTAGATTGCATTTTTAAATACAGGTTCAAAACCACTACTATTTGTTGAGCGTTTAATTGCTCCTCCACAATGATCAAAGTGCAAATGTGTCAGAAATACATCGGTAATGTCATCTAATCCGAATCCTAACTTATTTAAGTTTGGCTCAAAACTGTTTTCATCAGATAAATAAAAGTGCGAAAAGAATTTTTCATCTTGTTTATCGCCAATCCCTGTATCGACTAAAATTAGTCGATTTCCGTCTTCAATAAGCAAGCATCTCATGGACCAATCGCACATATTATTGGAGTCTGCAGGGTTAGTTCTTTGCCAAAGTGATTTTGGAACTACGCCGAACATTGCTCCTCCATCAAGCTTGAAATTACCTGTATTGATTGGATGTATAATCATAATTTATTTGTTTTTGAATAGATAGAGATAGTATCTCCAAAGTATTCGAATGAATGATTGACTTGACTCTTCAATTGTGGAGCGTTGGTTCCTTTTTCAAAAGTTGAAGTACCTTTAATCACTGCGATTTCATCCCATAGATCGTCATCGATAAATGATTTCAAAGTTTGCGCGCCACCTTCAATTAAAACTGAAATAACACCTAATTCTGAAAGCTTTTGAAGGATTGATTTTGTCGTCATATCTCGTATTTGGATATACTCTACTTCGTTGATAAAAGCATTTTTTACGAGGTTGAGAATAATTGTTCTTGTGTCCTTATTAAAGACCTTATAGCTTGTTGTTAAACTTGAATTGGAGTCTAAAACTATTCGAATAGGGTTTTTACCATTAATAGCGCGAACAGTTAAGCTTGGATTATCATTTAGAATGGTATTTTTTCCAACTAGTATTGCCTGATGGTTTCTTCTCCAATGATGCACAAGGGTTTTACTTTCAGGCGATGAAACTATAGTTACGGTTTGATTGTTTGAACCGTTATCTAATTTACCGTTAATTGTTTCCGCCCACTTCAAGAACACAAACGGACGATTTTTCTCATGAAACGTAAAAAAGTGTTTATTCAATTCACGACATTCTTTTTCTAAACAACCAACTTCAAACTCAATTCCAGCATTTTTCAATCGCTCAATTCCTTTACCACTTACCTCCGAAAAAGTGTCGATGCATCCAATAACGACTCTTTTGAATTGATTTTGAACGATTAGGTCTGTGCAGGGAGGAGTTTTTCCTTGGTGCGCACATGGTTCTAATGTCACATAAATTATTGATTCGGAAAGTAAAGATTTATCTTGGACGCTTTTTATTGCATTTACCTCGGCGTGTGCTTTTCCGAATTCTTCATGGTAACCTTCTCCAATGATTTTGCCATTGTGAACGATAACAGCTCCAACCATCGGGTTTGGCGCAACATTCCCTTGACCTAACAAGGCCAAATCGATTCCACGTTGCATAAATGTCTCGTCCAAAAGCATAAAACGAAGATAATAAGAATGGAGGTAGTTTCGCCCGAAAGATTAAGATTAAAGTATTGAATAGTTATTATATTCGTAAACATGAAAACATTTACTACTAAACAAAAACTCAAATTTTTATTCAGTTTACCTGTGATAGTTGCCGCACTAGGCTACTTTGTGGATATTTATGATTTAATTATTTTTGGAATTGTACGAGTTGAAAGCCTTCAAGATTTAGGACTGGATCCAGATACTGTTGGTTCAATGGTCCTTAATTGGCAAATGTTTGGTTTGTTATTAGGAGGAATTTTCTGGGGTGTTTTTGGAGATAAAAAAGGCAGACTTTCTGTATTGTTCGGTTCTATTTTGGTGTATTCATTAGCAAATATTGCGTGTGGGTTTTTACCACAAATGCAATTTATGGATTCAGCGACATTATACTGTGCTTTACGTTTTATTGCAGGTATTGGATTAGCGGGAGAATTGGGAGCTGGAATTACATTGGTTTCAGAGTCTTTGCCGAAGGAATTGCGAGCGATTGGAACATCAATAGTTGCAGGATTTGGATTGTTAGGTGCAGTTGTAGCGAAATTAACAGTTGGAATTTCTGGGGATTGGACTACCACTTACTTTATTGGTGGGGGATTAGGTTTGGCGCTTTTGTTATTAAGGGTTGGAGTGGTTGAATCTGGGATTTATAAAGATATTGTATCTAAAGTTGAGGTGAAAAAAGGAAATTTCATTTCGTTTTTCACGAATAAAGATCGATTTATTCGCTATTTGAAATGTATAGCGATAGGATTACCAACCTGGTTTTGTATAGGAATTTTTGCGTTTTTCGGGAATCAATTTGCAGAACCGCTAGGAATAAAGGACGGTTTGGATCCGGGACTTTGTATAATGTGGGCGTATGTTGGAATTTCAGCCGGAGATTTCGCAAGCGGATTTATAAGTCATTTATTGAAATCTAGAAAAATGGCTATTTTTTGGATGCTTGTTTTTACAATGATTGGTGTAGTACTTTTGGTTTCTGGATTTGCAACTACGGCGAATGGTTATTATTTCTTTATGGGTTGGCTTGGATTAGGCACTGGTTATTGGGCAATGTTCGTAACACTCGGTGCTGAACAGTTTGGTACGAATATACGCTCTACTGCTGCTACTACCATTCCAAATATGGTTAGAGGTAGTTTGCCGTTAATGGTCTTGTTGTATGATTATTTAAAACCTGATACAGGAATAATAAACGCGGCAATTGTTGTCGGTGTTATTGCTTTTGGTTTAGCCATTTATTCGGCATTGACAATTTCTGAAACACACAATACAGATATGGACTTTGTGGAATGATGTTTTAATGATTCTTTCATTTAGTTTTTGAAATTTTCATAGATACTTTTATGATAAAATGTCAAGTCCTAAATAATCTGTATCGGTTATTTAGGACTTGACACTAGAATATTATTTATTTTCTAATTCTGTTATGCGTTGTTCTAATTTTTCAATTATAACTTGTTGCTCTTGGATAGCTTTAGTAAGAATAGGAATAATACGAGTATAGTCCATTACAAGGAATTCTTCTTTATTGTTTTTCAATAATTCATTTGGATTTACTTCAACACAAGCCTGTGTATCAAAACTTTTAGTTCTTGTCACTTCAGGCAATACTGCTTTTACTTCTTGAGAAATAAAACCATATTCTAGGCCATTATTTAAACCCATATTAGGGAATTTGTCTAAATCATAATTATACGTTACAGGCTTTAATTTCATAATTAAATCTGTCGCATTGTCAATCGAGATAATATTTTTTTTGGTGCGCTCATCAGAGATAGTACCTAAAAACCCAGTGTATCCAAGGTCATCATAAAATTCACCTCCCCAACCAGTATTTGGTCCGCCGCTGTTAAAACGAGAGCCACGCACTCCCGTACCTTGCCATTCATTAGTTGCACCTCTAACCCCGATAGTTGGGGATAAGTTTGCGCCTTGATAAATTCCAAGTCCGAAAACACCTGAAGGAATAAAGCCAGTTCCATTGTATGCTATAATACCTTCAATACCGTTATAAGCATTGGCGGTTCCTTGGTTATATCCAGAAATTGAAACGCCATCTGAACCAAGATTATCATAGGCTGCCATAGCATTTGCTCCAACAGCAGCTCCACCATTCGTCATTTGAAACATACTCGTCGGTGTGGCAGTTTTAATTCCAATGTATCCATTTGATTCAATCGTCATTCTTTCTAATCCATTGGAGTACATTCTAAAATCTATTGCATTATTAGTACCAATGTAGTTACCTACCACTGCAGTATTCCCAGTTGTTAACCAAGCGCCAGTTGCAGATGTCACTGGTCCGCCTGATCCTGCCGTTCCATTTACTACAACAGTGCCATTTGTATTGAATGTAGGTGTGGTTAATGTCCAAGATGGTCCTGCTGGTCCTGCTGGTCCAACTGCACCTGCTGGTCCTGTTAATCCAGTAGGTCCTGCCGGTCCAACTGCACCTGCTAAACCTGGTGTTCCCGCCGGTCCTGCTGCACCTGCTGGTCCTGTAGCGCCCGTTGGTCCTGATGGGCCAACGGTACCAGAGCATAAGTTTTGCCATCCAGTAGCTGTAACGAAATAATAGAAACAATCGACATCAGTATCGTAAACAAGTAATGCTTCAGCAGGAGCTGCTATTGCAGTTCGTTGAGCAGTAGTCATTCTTGGAACAAGAACACCTTTATCATTAGAGACAATATCGAGTGCTGAACTTGGATTTGGCGTTGTTGTGCCAATCCCTACATTGTTCTGAGCAATACTAAAAGTAGATAATGCACAAAATAGTAATGACGCTAAAAGTTGTGTTGATTTTTTCATTTTGGATGTATTAGTATTTTTAATTATTGTTTAGTGTGATGTGGCCTTGTTTATTGTATTCTTGAGTAATCGATTTTGCTTTAATATTGTAGAAATAAACGCCTTCAACGCATGGATTCCCTTTTGCTGTGCCATCCCAAGCAGCGTTTATATCATTTGATTCATAGACTACATTTCCCCAGCGATTTATAATAACGATGTTATATTCAATTATTCCTTTACCTGTCACTAAGTAAAAATCATTTGCACCGTCCTGATTTGGTGTAAAGACATTTGGTATTTCCAATTCATCTTCAAGATTCACTAGAATATAAGGATGGTCAGGGTTTGTGAAATCCCAGTTAGCTTTTTGAAGAGCATTATAGTTACCGATATTAGAGGCGTTAGTTGGCGCTATTGAATTCCACAATAAGGAAGCCGTGTTCCATTGAGCAATCGAGCTCCAGTCTCCATCCGAGCTTGGAAGGTATGCAATACTTAAATCCGCATTATTAGCTCCAGATTCTTGTTCGATAGAATGGAAGAATAAACTATTTAAGACCTCGATGTCATTATCGTGTTGTGATAAATCATACCCATAAGTATCTCCTGTAGTGTTGTTTAATCTTACATAGTACATGTTTGCCTCCGAAGATTTTGGCTCAATTACTACTGGACGATAACGAATTGTTCCAGTACTAGATCCAACAGGGAATAAATAGGGTGAATTAGCATTACTACTCCAGCTTAAAAAACCAGGAGGAAGGCTGCTTACAAATCCTTCGCTATTCATTAATTGTGAATTTGTAACGGCAGAAGTTGATGGGTTTAATACAATCATTGAATTTGTTCTAGTGGCTAATTCTCGATCGTTTATTCTTAAATTTCCAGTAGCTGAAATTCTAGCATCTATATTTTGCAGTGTTTTTTTTCGATTTGCAGAGGTACCGTTCCCTTGTAAAATTAGGTTATTGAACTCGGTGATTGAGCCATTTGTGCTCGTTATAAGTTGTTCCGTGTTTCCGTATAAGTAAACAGAACTTGAATTTGCGGTGAAAATTGCATTATTTTCCCAATCTTGTTCGACGTAATAATTACCATTTCCATTTATACTCGAAAGCGAATTATTGGAAAGTGTTCCAGCTAATATATTCGATGCGTTTTTCGTGGTGCGAAGTTGTCCGTTGTTCAACAAAGTTGAATTATTGTTCAATTCAACTCCTCCATTGCAATGAAGTTGTCCACCATTATTAATAAAAATGGTAGCTCCATTTGAACTTAATATTTGGGCGTTAAGCCCTAGAGGGAGAATTAGAGTAAAAAGTCTAACGCTTTGTTTAATAGATGTTTTCATAGTAGTATAATTACTAATAAAGTTATGATGAATTATTGAATTAATAAAACAATTAAACATTTATATTTAATAATTTTTCATCTTTTCGTTTAGAGCAAAATTTTGACACAAAAAAGAGGGACGTTTTGATATCCAAAACATCCCTCTTTAACTTATATATGATATATTGAAATCTTAGTTTTTCGCCAAATAATCAGCAACTCCGTCAAAAGAAGCAGTCATTCCTTCGTCACCTTTTTGCCAGTTTGCTGGGCATACTTCACCGTTTTCCTCAAAAAACTGTAAAGCATCAACCATTCTTAATGCTTCGTCAACATTTCTTCCCAATGGAAACATATTTACTAATTCGTGCATCACAGTTCCTTCTTTATCAATTAAGAATAATCCTCTGTATGCAATCATTGGACCCGTGGCAATCATATTACCTTCCATATCGTAATCGTAATCTCCAGCTAAAACACCGTATGCTTCAGAAATCATTTTTGATGTATCTGCAACGATTGGGTATTTTACTCCTTGAATTCCACCTTTTTCTTTAGGTACTTGTAACCATCCCCAGTGTGATTCTTCTGTATCTGTTGAACAAGCTACAACTTTTACTCCTCTTGCTTCAAATTCACCCAATTTCGCTTGAAATGCATGCAATTCTGATGGGCAAACAAATGTGAAATCTTTTGGATAGAAGAATAACAATACGTGATTCTTACCAATGAATTGATCTAAGTTGAAATCATTTATAATTTCTCCACCGTTAACTACCGCTGCTGCTGAAAATGATGGTGCTTTTTTTCCTACTAATACTGACATATACTTTAATTTTTATTTATTCGGTTTTTTTCTGGTACAAAATTAGTCATTTCTAATGCTCAAGCCAAGCTTTAAACATCCAGTTTGTTTTTTCTTTTTCACCGATCAAATCACTCATCAATGAATTTGTTCCTTCATCTCTGACTTCGCCCGATAAGTCTAAAATTATTTTTTCTATTGCGAGCAAATCGTTTTGTGCCCTCAAAATATAAGAGACTCCAGTCTTGCCGTCATGAATGATTGGATTTTCTTTAATCGCACTGTTTGATGTGTAATCGCTAAATCGTGATAAGGGCGTTTCTCCTATGGATAAAATTCGCTCTGCTAAATCATCAATAATAACTTGCGTTCGTGTATACAACTCTTCGTATTTCAAATGAAGTTCAAAAAAGGCTTGTCCTTTAATGTTCCAATGAAGAGAACGTAAATTTTGATAATGTAATTGGTAACTCGATAAAAGCGTGTTCAGTTGAATGATATATGTTTGTTTTTCCATATGTCAAAGATAGGGCATAACTGAATATAAAATTTATTGATTAATTTTATAATTACATAGAAATAATTTATATGGTATCAATTCAACAATTGCAGTACATTTTAACACTTAGCGAAGAGCTTCAATTCCAACGTGCCAGCGACCGCTGCTTCGTAACTCAACCAACACTTTCCATGCAGGTTAAAAAGGCGGAAGAAATGTTTGGCGGATTAATCTTTGACAGATCGAGACAGCCATTGGAGCTGACAAAATTTGGAAAAGAATTGCTTCCATATTTGAGAGATACGTTGTTTGAATATCAAAAAATAAATGAGTTTGTTGAGCGCTCAAAGGGAGTTTTCAAACAAGAAATTCGAATTGCGATTATTCCAACAGTCGCAGGGTACATGCTTCCTGAAATGTATCAAATTTGGAAGGAGAAAATGAACAATGTACAGTTAGTTATTGAGGAAATGAAAACGGAAGACTTGCTCCTTGCCATGGAAGAACGAAAAATTGACCTTGGGATATTATCAGGTCCTGTTATCGATCCGAATTTACGTTCTATACCTTTGTATCAGGAAGAAATTAAAGCCTATTTTCCTTCAGAAAGCAAAAGTAAAATCACAACAGATGAATTGAGTGAGGCTCATCCGTGGTTATTGAATCACGGAAATTGTTTAAGAACTCAAATGATGGATTTTTGTGGTTTGAACGATAAAGGAATGAAGGCCGATTGGGATTATGAAGGGGGAAATATTAAACTTTTAGAGCAGATGGTGGAATCCTATGGCGGTTATACTTTGGTGCCGGATTATTACATCCAAAATCATTTCAAGGATTACAAATCTATACTTTCCAAGGATAAAGAAACGCCTGCTCGGCAAGTTATTGCACTCGTCTCAAAACGAAAAGAAAAATGGGAGGACATTGAGCAAATTATACGTACAATACAATTTAAATACAACTCGAAATCAGAGAATAAAAAGTTCAAACTACTTAACTGGCAGTAATCCTTAGAATGATTTTATCAGAAGCGCCTGTGTTCTCTTCGATAAATTTGGTTGTTTTTCGCGATAATTCGGCCAAATTCTGGTTTAATATATCAAATGCAGTTTGAAATTCGTCAGTGGTAGATACGGAAATTCCAATTTCATGATCGATAAAAGCTTGTGCTTCTGGAAAGCGAATGTGCTTTGGTCCAAAAATTACAGGCAAGCCAAAGACAGCTGGTTCCAAAATGTTGTGTAGATTGCCAGAAAAACCACCACCAATATAAGCGAAGCTTCCATAAGAATAGGCATTCGAAAGTTGCCCAATCGTGTCTAAAATTAGGATATTACTAGAGACGATTTCATTCTTCTTGAGTTTAGAGTAACGAATGGCATTGGGAAGTTGATCTACAATATTTTGAATGTGATTTTCATCGATGTTGTGAGGAGCAATTAGAGTTTTTCCACCATAATTTTTCAGAAAAGGGATAAGAATTTTTTCGTCTTCAGGCCACGAGCTGCCAATTAGAAAAAGAGCTTCGTTCCCTTTAAAAGATGCAATGATGTCATTCTTTACCACCTGTTTTTTATTATCCAAAACACGGTCAAATCGACTATCGCCAGAAATACTCACGTTCACTATATCAATTGATTTCAACAGCTCTAAAGAAGCCCTGTTTTGAACGAAAAACCACTCAAAAGCTTTTAAAGTTTTTCTGAAATAACCGCCGTACCATTTAAAATACCGGTGATTTGGTCTAAAAATCCCACTTACATTATAAAGCAAAACGTTATTTTTTTTCGCTTCAAAAATGAAGTTCGACCAAAATTCATATTTCACAAAAAATGCTTTTTTTGGTTGAAAGTGAGTGAAGAATTTTCGCGCATTTGACTTTGTGTCTAGTGGCAGGTACATTACAAAATCAGCTGTATGCTTTCTTTTATGATAATGTTGCATTCCAGAAGGAGAGAAAAAAGTAACTAGAATAAAAAGTGATGTGTCTTGTTGTTTCAATTTCTCCATCAAAGGAAGACCTTGGTCAAACTCACCTAAAGATGCACAGTGAAACCAAATAACCTGTTTACCTTTTGTGTTAGGGATTTCCGCGTATAAATTCTTCCGACCGCTAACCCATAATTTTGCTTTCGCGCTGAATAGGCTGGCAATTCTTAAACTTAATCCCAATCCATAGATTCCTATGTTGTATAGGATTCCCATCAATTGTAATAGAATTCTTTTGGAAGTCGTTTGTAAAACGGTATCAGCCATGCAACTTTAAAGCCATATTGAATATCAATTCTCATGTCTTTTGGAACTTCAGTATTTGGTTGATCGAAGAATACAGTTCTTCTATTATATGTAAATGCTTCTTGAATGTAAAATCCAGCGTAAAAATTATACGCTCCTTGATTTGCCATTAATGCATATCCGATAAACTGTTGTGTATTTAAACCTGATGTCAAGCGATCGTAGCCCTTTTTGTAATCTAACTCCAGTTGAGGGATTACTTGATCTTGAGTTTCAATTCTTAGCTTATAAGCTGTATAACCGACACCTAAATTTACGTAGATACCTGAGTTTTTATTGGGACTTAACACAGGGAAAATTTTCCCAACATTTCCGTTCGCATGAAAGCCTCGACCCAGAACACGAACTAGTGCAATATCTCCGTTCATATCGGTAATATTCCCGTTTTCATCCAAAAGATGATCAAAAAGCCCTTGTGTTCGAACGTCCTTCCCGAAAATAAAGCTTGCATCAACACCGTAAATCCAGTTCCGATTTGTCTTGTATCCTGCAAAAAATCCAATGTGATTTAATAAGCCAAGCCGATCCTTTAAATTACCTGCTGTCCAGTTCAGTCCGTATTGAAGACTGATCCAAGGTGTAGCGATAATTGAATCTTTAACATTACGCTGCCCAAATGCTACCCAATTAATGGAAAGAAACAAAAGTAGAGTGACAATAGAGCGGCTCATGAATAATTTTTTACAAGTATAGTATTTCCAATTAACGTAATCTACTTAGCATTATTGAAAATATGTTATATAATATGTATTAAACACTCCGAATTTATTTTTTATTTCACCAAAAACCAATTATTCGTCAATCTTTCACGGTTGTAAAGCATTGATTTTTTTGTCTCCATATCGATGACATCTTTTCCAGCATTTAAACAAATGGCGTGACCAGCTGCAGTGTCCCATTCCATGGTGGGTGCAAAACGAGGGTAGCAATTGGCTGTTCCTTCCGCAACCATGCACAGTTTTAATGAACTTCCTTTTGAAATTAATTGAATTTCCCCATGTTCAATTGAAAGTTGATCAATATAATCAACGGTTTCCTTTGTTTGATGTGAGATGCTTGCAGCAACAATATACGGAGAAGTAGAGTTATTGAGCGGTAATTTTTTAGCAATTTGAATGGTGCGTTCTAAATCGTTATTTATTTCAGTTGCGATACATTTATAACTACCTAATTCAGAAGTTGAAAAATACAACTCTTGTGTTACAGGAACGAGAATAACGCCTAAAATTGGAACTTGATTTCGCACAAGTGCAATGTTTATAGTAAATTCTCCATTTCGTTTGATAAACTCTTTTGTTCCATCAATTGGATCTACAATCCATAAATATTCCCAAGATTTTCGTTCAGAATAGGGTAAATGCTTGCCTTCTTCCGATAGAATTGGAATCTCAGTTTTCTCTAATAGCTCGCAAATAATTTTATTCGCGGCAAGATCAGCTTTAGTTAAGGGTGAATCGTCTTCTTTTGATTGAATTTCAAAATCTTCGGTCAGGTAGATCTCCATAATTCTTTTGCTGGCTTTGACAGATGCTTCTATGGCAATCTTTAGTAAATCCGATTCGTTCATTTTAATTCAAGATTTGGTTCGATTTGATACATGATAAAATCAATTGTTTCCTCTATCGTTTGATTTTCTGTGTTTACTGTTATTTCCGCGTTGACTGGTCTTTCAAATTCAGTGGAAATTCCAGGGAAATTTGCAATTTTTCCAACGCGTGCTTTCATATATAATCCTTTTGTATCACGACGCTCACATTCTTGAATGGAAGTATCTACAAAAAGTTCAATAAACCGATCTGGACTTATTATTTTCCGTACTTCATCTCGGTCATCACGGAATGGAGAAATAAATGCTGCAATTACAACAATTCCGGCATCAACAAAAAGCTTTGAAACTTCACCTACGCGACGAATATTTTCCTTTCGATCGGCATCAGAGAACTGTAAGTCTCCGTTTAGTCCATTGCGCACATTATCACCATCCAAAACATAACTATGAATGTTTTTTTCAAAAAGACGTTTGTCAATTCCGTTTGCTAAAGTTGATTTTCCAGCACCTGAATAGCCCGTTAGCCAAATAACAAATGAAGTATGTTTTTTTTGCTTGCGCCTGTCATCTTTCTGAATGGAAAATGCTTGTTCCGTTATGTTTCTTGAATTCAATGTGTGTGACTTAAAATGATTCCATAAAAGTAAAGAAATCAAAATGAAAAACATGGGATTGCATTACGATAAAGTAGGAATTAGGAAATAAATTGTATGAAATCGATAATAGAAGTCAGAAACTTACGTTTTCAAGGTCAAAATTAAGTTCTATTTAGTTAACTTTAGCGCCTTGTAATCTTGTAAAAAGTGCATCCGATGAAAAAAATTCAAATGGTCGATTTAATATCGCAGTATCAAAAGATAAAACCTGAGGTGGATTCGGCGATTATGCAGGTAATTGAAAATGCACAATTCATTAATGGACCGCAGGTGGCTGCGTTTCAAGCGGATTTAGAAAAGTACTTAGAAGTGAAGCACGTAATACCATGTGCAAATGGAACTGACGCTTTGCAAATTGCGCTAATGGCCTTGGGTTTAGTACCGGGTGATGAAATTATTACTCCTTCGTTTACGTACATTGCAACAACGGAAGTAATCGCACTTTTGGGCCTAAAACCAGTTTTTGTAGATGTTGATAAAGATACTTTCTGCATCGATCCATCTTTGATTGAAGAGGCTATAACACCAAAAACAAAAGCAATAGTTCCAGTTCATTTGTATGGTCAAACTTCCAACATGGAAGCGATCATGGAAATTGCAACCAAACATAATTTGTTTGTCATTGAAGACAATGCACAAGCAATTGGTTCTGATTACCATATGCCAAGTGGCGATGTGAAATCAGGAACCATCGGACATGTCGGTTGCACATCCTTTTTCCCTTCTAAAAATTTAGGATGTTTTGGAGATGGCGGAGCAATCTTTACCAATGATGATAAATTGGCCGTATCTATTAAAATGATTGCAAATCATGGTCAAAGTAGAAAGTACCACCACGATTTAGTGGGATGTAATTCACGTTTAGATAGTGTTCAAGCGGCTGTATTGAAAATTAAATTGATGCATTTGGACGAATACATCTCTGCTCGTAGAAAAGTAGCAGATTATTACGATAATTATTTTGCAAACATTGAAGGAATTAACACGCCGTACAGAGGAGACAAATCAAAACACGTGTTTCATCAATATACATTGACACTTGAAGGAATTGATCGTGATGGATTGAATAGTTATTTGGCGGAAAAAGACATTCCATCAATGATTTACTATCCGATTGCGGCACATAATCAAAAAATGTTTGCTTCTTTTGGAAGCTCAGACACATACTTACCTGTCACGGATTGGTTGACAGAAAGAGTACTTTCATTGCCAATTCATACTGAAATGGAAGTGGAACAATTAGAACATATTTGTTCAGCAATAACTGAATACGTAAGTTTAAAAGCATAATATAAGAGAATGAAGAAAATAGCAGTTGTAGGAACGGGATACGTTGGTTTAGTGACGGGGACATGTTTTGCTGAAACAGGAAATCAAGTCATTTGTGTCGATATCGACGAGCGAAAAGTTGAAAAAATGCGTAATGGCGAAGTTCCAATTTATGAACCTCATTTAGATGTCATTTTTGAAAGAAACATTAAAGCAAATCGTTTAAGTTTTACAACAAATTTAGCTGAAGGAATTAAAGATGCGGAAATTATATTTCTAGCGCTTCCTACTCCTCCGGGAGAAGATGGTTCTGCTGATTTATCTTACATTTTAGGAGTTGCGAAGGAATTAGGAAAACTGATAACAGATTATAAAGTTATAGTAGATAAAAGTACTGTCCCAGTTGGAACAGCAGAAAAAGTACATGCGGCAGTTTTAGAACATGCTACCTGTGACTTTGATATCGTATCAAACCCAGAATTTTTACGCGAAGGTTTCGCTGTAGATGATTTCTTGAAGCCAGATCGTGTTGTAATTGGAACAAGTTCCGATCGCGCGATGAAGGTAATGGACCAGTTGTATAAGCCATTTGTGCGTCAAGGAAATCCAATTATTTTCATGGACGAGAAATCTGCTGAGTTAACGAAATATGCAGCAAATTCATTTTTAGCGACTAAAATTACGTTCATGAATGAAGTAGCTAACTTTTGCGAATTGGTTGGTGCAGACGTTGACAAAGTTCGCATCGGAATTGGTTCGGATGAACGAATTGGCAAACGATTTTTATTTCCAGGAATTGGTTATGGAGGATCTTGTTTTCCAAAAGACGTTCAGGCGTTAGTGAAAAGTGGACGAGAAAATAATTTTGAGTTTAAAATTTTGAATGCTGTTATGGCGGTCAATGAAAGCCAAAAGACAGTGATGATACCGAAGATGAAAAACTTCTTTAGAGGTGATTTAACTGGTAAGAAAATTGCAATTTGGGGATTGGCATTTAAGCCAGATACAGACGACATTCGCGAGGCACCAGCTTTGTACATGATCGATGAATTATTGAAAGCAGGAGCAACTGTAACTGCATTCGATCCTGAGGCGATGGAAAATGTAAAAGGAGTTGTAGGTAATACAATTGAATTTGCAAAGGATGAATACGCTGCTTTAGAAGGTGCGGATGCTTTGTTAATTTGTACGGAATGGGGCATTTTTAGAAATCCTGATTTCGATAAAATTGAAGCCTTGCTAAAAGATAAAGTTATTTTTGATGGACGAAATTTATTCGATGCAAAGGAAATGAATGAAAAAGGATTTTATTACAGTTCTATTGGACGTCAAACGATTGAAAATAGTGTAAAAGCATAATGATGGCAGAAAGAAAAAGAATATTAATTACTGGAGCAGCTGGATTTTTAGGATCCCATCTTTGTGATCGATTTATTAAGGAAGGTTATTCTGTTGTTGCAATGGATAATCTTATTACAGGACAGTTAAAGAACATTGAACATTTGTTCAAACTGGAGAATTTTGAATTCTATCACCACGATGTCTCAAAGTTTATTCACGTTCCAGGAGAACTGGATTATATCCTACACTTTGCGTCTCCTGCAAGTCCAATTGATTATTTAAAAATTCCAATTCAAACCTTAAAAGTAGGTTCTTTGGGAATTCATAACTGCCTTGGTTTGGCAAAAGCGAAAAACGCGAGAGTATTGATTGCTTCAACTTCTGAAGTATACGGTGACCCAACGGTTCATCCGCAAACGGAAGAATATTGGGGGAACGTGAATCCTGTTGGACCTAGGGGTGTTTATGATGAAGCGAAACGTTTTCAAGAAGCGATGACAATGGCGTATCATAATTTCCATGGCGTTGAAACACGTATTATTCGTATTTTTAACACGTACGGACCAAAAATGAGATTGAACGATGGTCGTGTTTTGCCAGCATTTATTGGACAAGCATTAAGAGGAGAAGACCTTACTATTTTTGGTGATGGTTCTCAAACACGTTCATTTTGCTACGTAGATGATTTAGTAGAGGGGATTTATAGATTGTTACATTCTGATTATGCTTATCCTGTAAACGTTGGAAACCCTGATGAAATTTCAATTGGAGATTTCGCGGAAGAAATAATAAAGTTAACCGGAACAGATCAAAAAGTAATATACAAAGATTTACCTGTCGACGATCCAAAGCAACGCCAACCAGATATTACTAAAGCGCGTGAAATTTTGAACTGGGAGCCTAAAGTTGATAGAGCAGAAGGTTTGAAAAGAACGTATGCTTATTTTAAAAGTTTGACAGAAGAGGAGTTGAATGATACCAATCATTACAATTTCGATAAATATATTATTCGATAATGAAATATTTCGCACACGAAACAGCAATTGTAGATGATGGTTGCCAAATTGGTGAAGGAGTTAAAATCTGGCACTTTTCTCATATAATGCCGAATTGTGTAATTGGAGACCGCTGCAATATTGGACAAAACGTAGTGATTTCACAAGACGTCATTCTTGGAACGAATGTGAAAATTCAAAATAACGTTTCTATTTATACAGGTGTTGTTTGTGAAGATGATGTTTTCTTAGGTCCTTCAATGGTATTTACGAATGTAATTAACCCAAGAAGTGCCGTCAACCGAAAAGCAGAATACGCAAAAACAATCGTTCGAAAGGGCGCAAGCATAGGTGCAAATGCAACTATCGTTTGTGGTCATGACATCGGACGCTATGCATTTATTGGAGCAGGAGCTGTCGTAACAAAAACAGTAGAAGACTACGCATTGGTAGTTGGGAACCCAGCCAGACAAATCGGTTGGATGAGTGAGTTTGGAGATCGTTTAGAATTCAATACTGCCGGTTATGCAAAATGTAAAGAAAGCGGAGAAGAATACAAATTGGAAAATCAAAAAGTGATTAAACTTTAATAGAATGTTTGATAAAGATCAAAAAATAAAATTTGCAGTTGTAGGAGCTGGACATATAGGTAAACGCCACGCAGAAATGATTCGCCGCGAAGAAGAGGCTGAATTAGTTGCGATGGTTGACGTTCGGTCAATTGAAGAATGTGAAGCAACTCATTTTGAAGTGCCATTTTTTAAGACTGTGGAAGAATTGATTTCCTCAGGATTGGATTTTGATGTTGTAAATATTTGTACGCCAAACGGATTGCATGCTGAACAAAGTTTGTTAGCCTTAGAGGCAAAGAAACACGTTGTGTGCGAGAAGCCAATGGGACTTTCAAAAGACAATTGTGAAAAGGTGATTTTTAAATCTTTGCAAATGTCTAAGAATGTTTTTTGTGTTATGCAAAACAGATATTCTCCTCCGTCAGAATGGATTAAGTCGATTGTTGAAGAAAAGAAATTAGGAGATATATTTATGGTTCAGTTGAACTGTTACTGGAATAGAGATGATCGTTATTACAAAGCTGGTGGCTGGAAAGGAACGAAAGATTTAGACGGTGGAACTTTGTTTACACAATTTTCTCACTTCATAGACATTATGTATTGGTTGTTTGGTGATATTGATAATATCGGTGGTAAATTCGCTGATTTTACGCATCAAAACTCAACTGAATTTGAAGATTCAGGGTTTGTAAATTTTGATTTCATCAATGGAGGAATGGGATCAATCAACTATTCTACTGCAGTGGCAAATCAGAACTTAGAAAGCTCTTTGACCATCATCGGAAGTAAAGGATCTGTTAAAATTGGTGGACAATACATGAATGAAGTAGAGGTTTGCAACATTCAAGATTACGAAATGCCAGAGCTTAAACCAACCAATCCTGGTAACGATTATGGGGCTTACAAAGGCTCTGCAGCAAATCATAATTATGTCATTACAAATGTAATTGATACATTAAAAGGAAGAACAACAGCAACCACTAACGCATTAGAGGGACTTAAGGTCGTAGAAATAATTGAAAGAATTTATAAAGTAAGAAATGAACAACTCGATTTATAATAAACTAGTAAACAAAGAAACAACCTTAGCGGTAATCGGTTTGGGTTATGTTGGATTACCAATTGCACTTGAGTTTGCTAGAAAAATTAAGGTAATTGGATTCGATATCAATGCAGAACGCGTTGAATTGATGAAAAAAAACATTGATCCAAGTAAAGAGTTAGATGCTTCAGAATTTGAAGGATGCGACATCTCGTTTACTGCAAATATTGATGACTTAAAGGATGCTACGTTTTTTGTAGTCGCAGTGCCAACACCTATTGATGATTCAAATTTACCGAACCTTAAACCGCTATTAAGTGCAACAGCAACAGTAGCGAAAGTATTGAAAAAAGGTGATTACGTTGTATTTGAATCAACTGTTTATCCAGGTTGTACAGAGGAAGATTGTGTTCCGGTATTGGAAGAAGTGTCTGGATTGAAATTTAGAGAAGATTTTATGATTGGGTATTCTCCAGAGAGAATTAATCCAGGAGATAAGGAACATACACTGAAAAATGTAATTAAAGTCGTTTCAGGTTGTTGCGATGAATCGCTAGAAGAAATAGCAAAAACCTACGAATTGGTTGTTGATGCTGGAGTTCATCGTGCTACATCGTTGAAAGTAGCTGAGGCTGCAAAAATCATTGAAAACACACAGAGAGACGTTAACATCGCATTGATTAATGAGTTATCGATCATCTTTAATAAATTAAATATTAACACGTTTGACGTACTTGAAGCTGCTGGAACAAAGTGGAATTTCTTGAAATTTTCTCCAGGCTTAGTAGGTGGGCATTGTATTGGGGTTGATCCATATTATTTAACGCACAAAGCACAACAAGCTGGTTATCATTCAAAGGTAATCACAAGCGGTCGTTACGTTAACGATTCAATGGGATTCTATATTGGGAAGCAAACCGTAAAGAAAATTTTAGCAAAAGGGAAACACATTCAAGATGCTAAAGTTTTAGTAATGGGAGCAACCTTTAAAGAAGACGTGAGCGATATCCGTAACTCAAAGGTGATTGACATTATCAATGAATTGAAATCATTTCAAGTAAAAGTAGATTTAGTTGATCCACATGCATCGTCTTCTGAAATGGAACACGAATACGGAGTTGGACTAGTTGCTACTCCGACAAACAATTACGATGCAATTATTGTTGCCGTAAATCACAAAGAGTATCAGAAACTGACAGAATCAGATTTTGAAAATATGATGAACGATGACAAAGGTGTTTTTGTTGATGTAAAAGGAATTTTCAAAGGAAAAATGAAGCGATTGGAATACTGGTCGCTGTAAAAAGAGAGTTTTAAATTGTAAGAATGATTAAGACGGTTCGATAAAACAAGTCTTAAATGTCTTTCATCTTTAAATCTTAATATCTAATTATATGAGTTGGGAGAAAAACATACTAATTACTGGAGGAGCAGGATTTATTGGTTCACATTTGGTGCGACTAATGGTCAACAAATACCCAGCGTATCGCATTGTATGTTTGGATAAATTGACCTACGCAGGAAACCTTCAAAACATAACAGATATTGATAATGCTCCAAATTATGCCTTTGTAAAAGAGGATATTGTTGATGCAGAAGCAATGAAACGTGTTTTTGCAGAGTATGAAATAACAGATGTTATTCATTTGGCTGCAGAATCACATGTAGACCGCTCGATTGAAGGTCCAATGGAATTTGTAATGACAAATGTTGTTGGAACAGTAAACCTATTACAAGTGGCAAAAGACAGTTGGAATGGAGATAATCACGTTTTTCATCATGTTTCTACGGATGAGGTTTACGGTTCGTTAGGAGAGGATGGTTTGTTTAAAGAAACAACAGCATACGATCCAAGAAGTCCTTATTCAGCGTCAAAAGCATCGTCAGATCATTTTGTTCGTGCGTTCCATCATACATATGGATTGCCGATTAAAATTTCGAATTGTTCCAATAACTATGGAAGTCACCAATTTCCTGAAAAGCTTATTCCGTTGATGATTAACAATATCGTAAACAACAAGCCTTTACCTATTTATGGGAATGGAGAAAATATCCGTGATTGGTTGTGGGTAAATGACCACGCAAGTGCTATCGACACTATTTTTTCTGAAGGAAGAGTTGGTGAGTCATACAATGTTGGTGGTTTGAACGAATGGACAAACATTGATTTAGTCAAGTATTTATGTCGTTTGCTAGATAAAAAACTCAACCGCGCAGCAGGAGAAAGCGAAAAACTAATCACTTATGTTACGGATAGAGCTGGACACGATATGCGTTATGCAATCGATGCGTCTAAAATAGAGTCCGAATTGAATTGGAAACCTTCTTTGAAATTTGAGGAAGGATTAGAAATAACGGTAGATTGGTACTTGAACAATGCCGATTGGACGAATGAGATTACGTCTGGTGCTTACCGAGACTATTACAAAAACATGTACTTAAATAGATAAAATGGGATTATTTGGGTCAATATTTTCTAAGAAACTAAAACGAGATCCTTTTGATTTGTCGGTTTTTAAAGTCGATATGCACAGCCATTTAATTCCCGGTATTGACGACGGTTCAAAGTCAATGGATGAAACCATTGCAATGTTGGCAAAATTTGAGTCATTGGGATTCAAAAAAGTAATCACTACGCCACATATCATGAGTGATCATTTTCGGAATACACCAGAAATTATTTTAAGCGGATTAGCCAAAGTTCAAGTGGAATTAAAACGAATCAATTTAAACATCGAAATCGAAGCGGCAGCTGAATATTATTACGATGAGACTTTAATGGAAAAATTGAAGAACAAAGAAAAATTATTGACTTTTGGAGATAATTATTTGCTGTTCGAATTTTCGTTTCATTCAGAGCCAAGCCAAATTGACGCTTTGATTTTTGAAATGATTACCCAAAATTACAAACCTGTTTTGGCGCACTTTGAACGCTATGTTTTCTTACACGGTTCAATCGATAAAGCAACAGAATGGCGTTCTAAAGGAGTGAGCATTCAGTTAAATTACAATTCTCTTGCTGGACATTACGGACCAGAAGTACTAAAACAAGCGAGAAAGCTCGTTGACAGTGGACAAATAGACTTCGTTGCTACGGACTGCCACCGAATAGAACACTTGATGACTTTAGAAGAGAATTTGAGTGGCGCTTATTTTCATAAACTAGGAGAGCTTACGCTAAAGAATTCGATACTTTAAATCGCAAAACTCATATTTTAAATGTTATGCAATTTACTCTTAACTTAGCAAAATGGAATATTTAGATATAATTACATTATTTTTTATCGGCTTGGGAGCTTTTGTTTTGCAATGGAAGAAAGATTTTCGATTTGTTTCCTTTATCAACCTCTTGCTTACGACTGTTGTCGTTTTAATAATGAAAAGATTCATTTCACCAACCGATTATAATCAACTATATGCGCTTATAGCAGCTGTGGGAACTAATTTTGTATTTGCACAATTAAAAGTGTTACAAAAAGAAGGGATTCGGATTTTAGTACCAATTATCACTTTTGGAACCTATTTTCTGATGTTTAACTCGGATTCAATCAACGTTTTGCACGAGGAGTATTCCTCGGTAAACAAATTTATTATCGCTGGAGCCGCATTAAGTATTTTAACCTATGAATTCGGGTTGATGAAACGTTTCTTCATTACAAAGTTATTTCACGGTTTAGAAGTAGCCGAGATAATTAAATCAGTGATGATTTTCTTTATGGCTTTGGCTATATTTTTCGGTGGATTCGGAGCAGGATCGTTTGGATTTTTAATCGTTGCTTCAATATTTATCAGTACTTCTTTTTATAGAAAAGATGAGACTTTAAGTGTTGGTGTTTCGTTTTTGTCAATCTCACTTTTTACTGGTTTGTTGACATTGACAGGAGAAACAGAGGTTAATCTAATTAACGCCGATGTACTAGAAGGTCTATTTGTTGGAGTTTTTGGCGCCTATTTTATCGGACAATTGTGGAGTACAACCAATCGTTTTATGTTGTTCTTAGCCTACCTCATGTTCCTTGCAGTTTCCTTTGGATTATTATTTCTATTAACGATTTATGGACAAATGGGAGGGATGGATGCTTTTATTGGAGTATTCATTGGAACAGCTGTATTTAATATCATTAATGGAAAAGAATACATTGGACAAACCATTTTTCCGTTTTTGTTAATTGGGGGTTTATTTCTTCCTTCTTTCATGACAAATGAAGCATTGGAAAATTTTGAGTTAGAAATAGAATCAAGTGTTTCTGACTCTAAAAATGAGGTTGTAATTGCACCAAAAACATTGAATTTAACAGAAATTGTTGGAACTTATAAATTGGAGCCATCAAATTCAAACGTGTTATTTAGCCTAGGAAAAAAAGGAGAAACAAAAGGAGCATTTAAAAAAGTAACCGGTACAGTCACCTTAGGAGAAGATATCACAAAATCCACTTTTGCTATTGAATTGGCGATGGAGGATTTCACAACATTCAATAGTTTTAGAGATGAATCGTTAATGGAGGACGAATACTTTAAAGCGGATAAGTTCCCGACAATGTCCTACAAAGGAACTTCTGTCGTTGATAAAGGGAATGACAATTACGAAATAATTGGAAAATTCACGATGCTAGGAATCTCAAAAGACATCATCGTTAGTTTAAATCGAATTGAAAAAGAAGGAATGAATGTGATTTCAGGAAAAGGAACAATCGACCGAAGAGATTTTGGAATGGCTCCAAGTGCTACTGAAGGAAATACGGTAACGTTTGAATATGAATGTCAATTGATAATTCGCTCCTGAAGAAATATTTAGCACGTTTCAAAAGAACAAGTCTCAATATCCTTTTTTAATATCCCAAAACACTTCCAAATACCTTTCCGTTTCGAATTCCAACTGCAGGAAAAGGAACTTTTAAGTAATTAAATTGTTTCAAAAGTGCTTTTAACCAAGGTTTTTTAACGGGAATTTTACTGAAGTCAATGTCGAGTGAAAGTAAAATTTCGCGTGAAGAAAAGTATTCATTTCCTGTTGCTGGATCTAAATAGTATTCTTCGGAACCGACCAATTTTTTATCAATTCCATATCCGATCGAGATACATGCCCATTTCGGAAATTTGCTGTCTTTCATAAACGTTCCTGGGCTAAAGCTTAACCAATACGACTGACCGTTGTAATCTTTTAAGAGCGATTCAGCAAAATTACTTCCCAGTATTTCTGGTCGAACTGAAGCATATTTTGTGGGGTAATACGAGAATTTAGGAATGAACCGTTCTTCGTCCCAGATCAATTGTTGCGCCATATACGAAGCTGTCCCTAATCCATTGGCAAGCATATCGCTCCAGGAATATCCCCAGTCGGCGTTATAGGCGTCTAGCATTTCAAGAGTCGTTTGATAGCCTAAACTTACTCCTGTTCCAAGCCAAAGAGATTTGCGGCGATTAAATCCAGACCATCTGAATAAGTCAGTGGTCAGCATATTCAATTTATAAGCTGTATAATAATGTCCAGCCTTATCCATTTGCAACCAATCTTTCGAATCATTGAATGCATGCCACTTCGTCTTTTCTGAATCGTTGTACCAAACTTGTGATAATCCAATCATGCTGCCTGCCCAAACAGAACCTAATCCTATAGAAACACCGATTAATCGACCTTTATTTAACGATTCTGGCGGAGTAAAGAATAAACCCTGCGTTTTTCCTGAAAAAGCGATGAATAAAGAAAGATTGATAAGGGTTAAACGGACCATGATGACCAAGTTAATGCATTTGAATTAATCTTCTGTCATTCAATCATAATTTTAACTCTAAAAACTGCGTTATAGGTGATATAATACTAAATTTGTTCTACTTAGAATAATTGAAATTTGTGGAATGTTACTTCTGAAGAGTCGAAGTAAACTGCTTGTGAATACTGAAAAATCAAGGATGAATAAAATAATTAAAGATTGGAACGATATTAAAATCAACGACAGTTGGGCGATATTTAAAATATTGGCTGAATTCGTTGACGGATATGAAAGAATGGCGAAGATTGGACCGTGTATATCTGTTTTTGGATCAGCTAGAACAAAGCCTGAAAACAAATATTACCAACTAGGAGTCGAAGTTTCACGTTTATTAGCTGAAGGTGGTTACGGTGTAATCACAGGAGGAGGCCCTGGAATTATGGAGGCGGCAAATAAAGGTGCGCAAGAAGGTGGAGGAAAATCTGTTGGACTGAACATTGACTTGCCGTTTGAACAAAACCATAATCCATACATTGACCAAGAACACAATATGTCGTTCGATTATTTCTTCGTTCGCAAAGTAATGTTCGTGAAATATGCACAGGGATTTGTGGTGCTTCCTGGAGGATTTGGAACAATGGATGAATTGTTTGAAGCATTGACACTAATGCAAACACACAAAATAAATAAACGACCTGTTGTATTAATTGGTTCTGTTTATTGGAATGGATTGGTTGAATGGATTAAAACTGCTATGTTGGATCAAGAAAACAATGTTTCTGCAGCAGATATGGATTATATTAAAGTTGTTGATACGGCAAAAGAAGCATACGATGCAATTGAAGACTTTTATAAGTCGCATCAACTTTCTCCAAACTTCTAAAAGCGTATATTTGCGGATGTAATTTAAGTTATGATACTACTAAAAAAAATAGGAAATTTTATTTGGAGCAAGCGATTTTTAGTCAATTTCGGATTAATTCTGCTTGCGTATATTATTGGAGGACTTATTTTGAGTCAATGTCTAAGCTATTCAACTAACAATAGTCAGAAGCTCGAGGTGCCCAATTTAATTGGAAAAAATCAAAATAATTTAGCCAGCTTGATGGCTGATTCTGAACTTCTTTACGAAGTGTTGGATTCTATCTACGACCCTTCTAAAGTAGCAGGAACCATTATGGAACAAGATCCATTGCCAACGGCAAAGTCGAACATATACGTGAAAGAAGGTCGTACGATTAAATTACGCGTTTCAAAAAGAACACTACTTGTAGAGATGCCAGACTTAGTGGATAAATCTCAAAGATTTGCTGAAGGTATTCTGCGAAACAGGGAATTCAGGTATAAACTTGATTATCAACCGTCTAAGGAAGCGCATGGTGCAGTAATCGAACAATTGTATAAAGGGAAGAGGATCGCAGCTGGGCAAAAAATTCCGATCGGTTCTAAAGTTGTTTTAATTGTAGGACGAAATGAGGTGGGAACTATTCAGCCTTTGCCAAATTTATACGGATTAACAATTTCAGAAGCGCGCATGCGTGTGAGGAATATGTTGAACATGGAATTTATTGTAGTCTGCCCATCGTGTATAACTGCGGCAGATAGTTCTATAGCAAGAGTTACATCTCAATCGCCTGAATTTGACGAGGAAGGAGTTGTAATGTCAGGAGCATCTGTCTCTGTATTTGCCGATAAGAACTTTGCAGGTTCACCGAATTAAGAATATGAATATGAAGAATGTTTTAGTTATAATAGCTTGTTTATTTATTGGTACTTTTGCCTTTTCACAAGGTGAGGAGGTTGGACCGTTAATGGCTAATCCACATCTTTTAAAGAATAAAACGCATCAATTAAAAGCCAATCCGAATACATTCGATAGTACTTTTATTTTCAGCTCTGATACAATTGATTTACCAATTTTCGATGAGTTTAGTTCAAGTAAATTTCAAACTTATAACGCGGATTTTCTAGATGCTGGTGTCACGTCGGATAAGGTTTATCGCTTATTGGATATGTCCAATGTTAAATTGGATAATGATCAATTATACACCGTACAGCAAACGTTTAGAAGGACTGTAAATGTAACTTCAGGAGTTATTACCGATGATAATTTTCCACCTCTTCAAATTAGAATTGGTGATTTAAGTTCATATCCGGTGACGCATATTCCAACAAACGTATATCCACCTTTTAACATTATTGATACAGTAGATTACCCAAATCCTTCGGATACCTTGTGGATTCCAGACGCAGAAATTTTTCAAGATTCCGCAACGCAATTTTTTACGACCATAACTAATCCTGAATTGATTTGGTTGGACAACGAAGTATACCACAACTATTCTATGGCACTAAATCCATGGTCGCTTGGTGTAGCAACATTCGACGGTTTAGATGAAGAAGGTTATCCTTATGCATTCGGTACTTCAACTACAGGTTATGCTGATCATTTAACGTCAAAGCCAATTGACATGTCAACGACTTCGGCGGCAGATTCTATTTATTTGAGCTTCTTATACCAACCAAAAGGTTTAGGTGATCAACCCGAATCTTCTGATTCATTGGTGTTAGAGTTTTATGCGAAGGATTTGGACCAATGGAACCGAATTTGGGTCGCACAGGGCGAAGTCTTTGCAGGATTTAAACAAGGGCACATCGCAATAAAAAACTCGGATTACTTTAAAAAAGGATTTCAGTTTCGGTTTAAAAATTACGGTGGACTATCGGGAAGTTTAGATCATTTCCATTTGGATTATGTGAACCTTAGAAAGTTTTCAGGAATTCAAGACACAGTCATTCATGACTTTGCTTTTGTATATCCAGTATTGACATTACTAGAAACATTTACAGCTGTTCCTTGGGATCATTATAAAAATAATCCGGTTGGTAAGATGTCTGATAAAGTCAAAGTGGTTGTTAGAAACAGCGACAATGTTCCAGAGAATAACCAACATGGAAACACATCAATTTACTACAGTTCCGTTCTAGAGGGAAGCTTCTTGTTGCATAAAGATTCGTTAAACAACTTTGATTTAAATTATTCCCCTTGGACAACATATACTTCGTTGCATGACTTTTCTGGAGGTGCTAGATTTGATGAAACGAAACCTGGAATGAAAGAGGAGTTTGATTTCATTTCAACTGCCGCACATTTGAATACTAATTTTACTCAAAACGATTCTACTTCTTCTAAACAGATATTTGAAAACTATTATAGTTACGATGATGGTTCAGCCGAATTGGCTTATGGTCCAACTGGCACACAGGCGAGATTGGCAATAAAATATACGCCGTATGAAGCAGATTCGTTAATTGGAGCACGAATTCATTTTGTGCCGTCCGTATATGATGTTTCTGATAAATTATTTTTATTGACTGTTTGGGCAGATAACGGAGGTGTTCCAGGGACAGTGATCTACGAAGACCAATTGTTTTTCCCTCGTTCTCCGCAATACCAGTACCAGCGGAATATGTTCACAACTTATCTTTTCCAAGACACTTTAAAAGTCCCGGTTACCGGAACGTTTCATATTGGTTGGCGACAGTTTGATGCAGATCGATTAAATATTGGCTTGGACATGAATATTGTAAACAACGACAAAACACATTTCAGTGTGGACAATGGCACTTCTTGGCAGCAATCTACATTTGAAGGTTCCGTAATGATTCATCCTATTTTTTCTACAGAACTAGATGCTTTTTTAGGAATTAAGAAAAAGCCTAGAAAAGAGTTAGAGATTAAAGTTTTCCCTAATCCAACAACGGGACAAGTGAAAATTGAAGTGGAAGACAATGCTTTCACAAGTGTTGAAGTTCTTACTATTCAAGGAAAGAGAATTATTGAATCGGATCAACCGATAATTGATATAAGTGATTTCCCAAGTGGAATGTACTTTTTCAAAATCAATGGTTCAGCAAAATCAATTAAAATAATAAAGCAATAATGGCTGAAGACATAGAAGAGATTGAGGACGACTCAACCTCCGAAGAACTCTATGAACATTATCGATTTACAGCGGATCCTGGACAGGAAACCTTGAGAATCGATAAGTTTTTAATGGATCGACTTCCAAATACATCTCGAAATAAAATTCAAATAGCGGCTAAAAACGGAAATATTTTAGTCAATGAAGCGAAAGTAAAGCAGAATTACAAAATCAAAGCACGGGATGAGGTCTCTATTGTATTGCCTTATCCAGTTCGAGAAATTGAATTAATCCCTGAAGATATCCCTCTTGATATCGCCTACGAAGATGAAGATTTGATTGTGGTGAATAAACAAGCCAATATGGTTGTACATCCTGGTTATGGAAATTATACAGGAACACTCGTCAACGCTTTGGTGTATCATTTTGAAAATTTACCTCAACGAAATCAAGATTATTTTGGGCGTCCAGGGCTGGTACATCGTTTAGACAAGCATACAACAGGATTATTAGTTGTTGCAAAAACAGAATATGCCTTAACAAATTTAGCGAAGCAATTTTACGATAGAACCACAGAGCGAAGATATTGGGCGCTTGTTTGGGGAGATGTTGAAGAAGATGGAACGGTTACAGGAAACCTTGGCAGGTCGCTAAAGAATAGAAAAGTAATGAGTGTTTTTCCGGAAGGAGATTTTGGAAAACACGCAGTTACTCATTACAAAGTGATTAAACGTTATGGATATGTTACTTTGGTAGAGTGCAAACTCGAAACTGGACGAACACACCAAATTCGTGTACATATGAAATTTATTGGACATCCACTGTTTCATGATTTGGAGTATGGAGGGGATTCGATATTGAAAGGAACGACAAATTCAAAATACAAAAAGTTTATCGAGAACTGTTTTGCTCTGCTTCCTGGTCAAGCACTGCACGCAAAAACGTTAGGATTTCAACATCCAGAGAAAAAAGAGTTTATTCAATTAACATCAGAATTGCCCGAGGGATTTGCCAAGGTACTTGAGAAGTGGGATAAATTCACGGGGGCAGAATAAATAAAAAAATACTATATTTACCGAGCACATACAAATAAATGATACATTGTTTATTGAATTAGAATTTTTGTTACTTTTACTCTCGTGAAAACGAACAACTAATTCAACTTTTGGGTTAGTATCAACCAATTTGAAAAAGACATTTTATGAAGATGAAAATTGCCTTAACGTTTTTTTTGATGAGCTATGCTACTGCGCTCATTGCTCAAAGCAAGTCTGTCGTAAAAGCTGATTTATCCTACGCAAGCGAAAACTATTTCGAGTCTGCAGAGTTATGTGCTTTGGCATATACAAAGATGACTAGTAAAGGTGGAGGAGCACTTAAAAAGAAAGCAGATATGGCTTTCAAGACAGCGGAGTCTTTTCGTTTGACTGAGCGTTATAGAGAGGCTAATGAGTGGTACGATCGCTGCATTTTATTGGAGTATCAAAAAGTAGCCCCAGAAGTATACTTATACAACGGTGAAATGCTGTTAATGATGGCTGAATATAAAAAGTCTCAATCGAATTTCGAAGATTATTTGAAATTGGTACCGGGCGAACAACGCGCACTGGCAGGAATTGATTCATGTAAAAGAAACAAGGACTTTATTGCAGAGAAAACGCGTCACGTTATAGAAAATCAAGCAGCATTGAATAAAAAAGGGTTTGATATGGCGCCAATGTTTGGAGATCGTAAAACATCCCAAATGTATTTTGGTTCAAGCCGTGAAGGTGGTATTGGAACAGATAAAGACCCTAGAACTGGAGAATCTTACATGGATTTATGGGTTTCAGGAGTGGATAAAAAAGGAAACTGGACAGAACCATTCTTGGCAAATGGTGAAGGAATTAATACAGAAGACAACGAAGGAACTGTATGTTTTGACTCTCGTTATAAAACTATGTTTTTTACACGTTGTCCGAACTTAAAGAAAATGAATCTAGGATGTGATATTTGGATGTCTGAAGCTAAAGGAAAAGATGAGTGGAAAGATCCAGTTAAATTGCCATTAAAAAATCATGATTCAATTTCGGTTGGACATCCTTGTACTGAAGACGGAAAGTATTTGATTTTCGCATCTGATATGTCAGGCGGTTTTGGTGGTCGTGATTTATGGTATACAACGTACGATAAAAAAGGAGATACTTGGACAGCACCTGTAAATATGGGAGGAGAAATTAACACGAAAGGAAATGAGTTATTTCCAACGTTCGCATTGAATGGTGATTTGATTTATGCTACTGATGGTATGCCAGGACTTGGAGGTTTAGACATTGTGCGCGCTGCAAGAATTGGAACTGAAAATAAATGGGAAAACCCTAAGAATCTTGGTGCACCGATTAATGGTATTAACAATGATTATGCGTTAGTTGAGTTAACTGATAGGAAAGGATACTTTACTTCTGAAAGAAAAAGTGGTAATGGAGAATATGTTCCAGACATTTATTCTTATGAATTACCTCCAAACATTTTTGATTTAAAAGTTATTGTTAGTGAACTAGGTAATAAAGACAAGAAAATTCCAGATGTTAGAGTTGTTGTTACAGATAACAACAGTGGAACTTGGGAAGGTTATACTCTTAAGTCAGGAGCTGTATTCTGGGATAAGAAACCAACTGGTGATAGATATATAAATGAGGAGTCTCGTTACAAAATCAACATCTCTAAAGAAGGATATCACGAAGATAAAAATGGTTCGTCGTTTACAACTGAAGGTTTGACTTACAATCAAAACTTCATTATTGATATGGCATTGCTACCTAAGAAGCCTATACGTCTTCCTGAGGTGCGTTACCCTCTAAACAAATGGGATTTATTAGTTGATTCTACAATCAATTCGCCGGATTCATTGATATTCGTGTTTAACTTATTGGAAGAGTATCCAGGAATGGTTCTTGAGTTAAGTTCTCACACGGATTCTAGAGGTAGTAATGAAGCCAATCAGAAACTTTCTGAGAATCGTGCTAAAGCTTGCTACAAATACCTAGTAGAACAGAAAGGTGTTGATCCTCGCAGAATAGTTCCTGTTGGTAAAGGTGAGGTTGAGTCAAGAACAGTTTATTTGAAAAATGGAATGTACTTTGTTGATGAGCCTGTTGAAATGGAAGGAGTTGAAACAATAATGTTGACTGAAGCTTACATCAATAACTTTAGATCGTCTAACAAAGTTACGTTTGACATGCTGCACCAATTTAATAGACGAACTGAAGGCCGAGTAATAACTATGGATTTCGATTCAACTAAAGCTCCAGAGGCGTCTCCAAATCACTTGATATTTGTTAAGTATCCTTGATACTAATTAAATAATATTTAAGGGCGCTCTATTTTTTAGAGCGCCTTTTTTTTGTATCTTCAGTAAAAGACCACTCTAATGACTGAAGATTACCTGCATCAAATATGGAAGGAAAAACGACTTCCATTTCATGAAATCATTCCGATTAACGCCTCCACAATTGAAGTGAAGAAGGTTGGGGAATACAATGAAAATCAAAAAGGACCAGACTTTCAACTTGGTAGTGTGAATATAGATGGTGTTGACTTTTATGGTAACATTGAAATACATGTAAAAAGCTCCGATTGGTACAAACATAACCACCATTTCGATCAAGCATACAACAATGTTATTTTACATGTGGTACATGAATACGACAAGCCTGTTTATCAAGACGGATTTTTAATTCCTACAATAGAATTGAAGGGTCATATTGATGGAGAACATTACAACAAATATAAATTGGGCACATTGATTAAAAATGATTTTCCATGTCATAATTTGCTAACTGAAATTGACCCAATTTATTTAGAGTCCATGAAAGTAAGAGCTTATTCAGAACGCATGATGATCAAAACGAAATTGTTACAGGATGCAAATCTGGATGACAAGTCGATTTTTTATCAGTTAATTGCCACAGCCTTTGGGACGTCTATCAACAAACAAGGCTTTAATGAATTGGTCCATAAAATTCCTCATCATCAATTGAAGCAGATAGAATCACCCAAACAAAAGTTTCAACTTTTAATGGCTGAAGGAGGATTGATTCAACGAAATCGGGAAAGTAAAAGTACAAGTGTGTGGCATTTTAAAGGAACGCGTCCAAGTAACTTTCCAGATATCCGATTAAAACAATTTGCGCAATTTGTTTCACGTTATGATTTTGATACCTCATTCATTTATTTGAGCGCTTTGGAGATCAAAGCTGAATTTTTTAAGATGATCGATTATTTTTGGTCGAATGAGGATAACCATGTTCGAAAAATAAACAAATCTTTTTCTAACCTATTGATCATTAACGCTGTAGTTCCTTTTATGTGCTACAATAGTGAGTCAATTGGAGATGAACGATTGGTGGATAAGGCGATTGAAATATTGGAAAGCCTACCCTCTGAAAAAAATAAACACATGGGTAAATGGAAAAAATGTTTAATTGACCCTAAAAATGCATTCGATTCGCAAAGCCTTCTTAGTTTATATCTGTATCATTGTAGTCGTAAAAAATGTCTAACTTGTGATGTTGGATATAAATTATTGACTGGTCTGAATCTTACCACAAAGTAAATAGTTTACGATATTGAGCGTCATATTTGAAGAAAAAAGATGAAAATATACTAGTTCAACGAGTATTTCCGAGACGAAAACAGTTGTGAAATGCACTTTAAGGCAGTT
>CAWUSK010000018.1:0-11106 GCA_963925035.1 uncultured Flavobacteriales bacterium | reverse complement strand
CCTATCGTTATAATTAATACTGCAGGTGGAGCTGCAATCCCAAATGAACCAAAGTTGGATGCTACAATGGGTATTATTAATAATGGTGCAGGAAACAGAAACTATGTGACAGACCCATTTAACGAATACCAAGGAGATATAGGAATAGAAATACGTGGATCCTCTTCTTCTGGATTTCCAAAGAAACAATGGGGATTAGAAACGAGAGATCCTAGTGGACAAAATGTTGATGTCAGCATTTTTAACATGGCTTACGACAATGACTGGGTCTTGTATGCTCCTTATTCTGATAAATCACTAATTCGAAATGTGCTAACCTATAAAATGGGATGGGACACAGAACGATTCGCACCGAGAACACAATTATGTGAAGTTGTTTTGAATGGAGAGTATCAAGGAGTTTATGTCTTTACTGAAAAAATCAAGCGAAAAGACGGAAAGGTTGGAATAAATAGCGTTGAAACAACTGATAACTCAGGCAATGAAATTACTGGAGATTACATTTTAAAAGTCGATAAATTCACGGCCGGAGGACAACTTGCTTGGGTTTCGCCATTTCCTCCTTATGCTGGAGCAACAAGTACAGTCAAATTTCAAATGCACAGTCCTAGTATGGACAGCATAACGCCACAGCAATTAAATTACATCCAGACGAAAGTAACGGATTTCGAAACAGCTTTAGATGGCCCAAATTTTTCAGACCCTGTTTTGGGTTATGCGCCATATATCGACATGCCTTCATTTATTGATTTCTTTTTAGTGAATGAATTTGGCAAGAATGTAGACGGCTACAGAATAAGTAGTTATTTTCATAAGCGGCGCGATAGTGAAGGAGGAAAAATAGTTGCGGGTCCTTTATGGGATTTCAACCTTGCATTCGGAAATGCAAATTATTGCGCTGGAGGAAATACAGCCGGTTGGGAATTAGATTTTTATTTAGCATGCGGGGGTGATGGTTTTCAAAATCCTTTTTGGTGGAAAAAGTTAACGCAAGATCCAAACTATACGCATGACTTAAATTGTAGATGGCAAGAATTGCGACTTGGTGCATGGCACACTGACACACTCATGGCTTATATTGATTCTATGGCGGTTTATTTGGACGAGTCACAACAGCGCAACTTTAATAAATGGCAGATTCTCGGAAATTACGTTTGGCCAAATAATTTCGTGGGCAACACCTATGCTGAAGAAATAAACTATTTAAAAACGTGGATAACAAATAGAGCGGCTTGGTTGGATGCAAACATATTTGGATCATGTACTGATTTAGGTGTCCAATCACATTCTAATAATAATTTGCTAGTCTTTCCTAATCCTGCAAGTAACAGTGTCACTTTTCAATTCGAACATCCAATAAATAATGGAACCATCGAGCTTTATCAAGCGTCTGGTCAATTAATTCAAAAGCGACAGTTAGCAGGAACAGCAGCTTTTTCCATTGATGTTTCCTCGCTTAATTCAGGCGTTTACTATTACAAAATAGTGGATGAAACAAAGCGTGTAGAAACAGGAAAACTAAACATACAACATTAAACTATATGAAAAAGCGAATCATCATCTTTTCAGTTTTGGCATTAACCTCCGTAACAATTGGATGTAAAAAAGTAGCTGGTCCTGGAGGAACATCTTCAATAAAAGGAAATGTACAGGGTACTTTTATTGACAACAATAAACCTGCTGAAAACGAAGTAACATCTATTATTTGCAATCATGCCGATGGTGTTGGTGGTTCAATACTTGACAACAGTGATTACTTTTTACTAAACACGCCTGGTAATACAACAAATTATTACGTTTGGTATGAAAACACGAATTGGTTAGGTCAAGACCCTTCTTTACAAGGACGAACGGCAATTAAAGTAACGTACAGCAATAATGAATCTAATGTAACCATCGCAACCAATACCGCTGCCGCTATTTTAGCAATTGCCGGAGGAGATTTTGACGTTGTACGTGTGAATGATGTAATAACTTTAACAAACAAAACCGCAGGAGAAGTTTCGGATGCAAATGACGTAAATACTCCTTTTGTAATTGATATTTTAAACCAAGGGAAAAACTCAATTGAAGCAAGCGCCAATAGCTATTCAGGACCGGTTATCGACGAGCAAGTTTACATCATTTATGGAGACGGAGACTTCTATGGTGAAAACGTTAGAACAGATGGGCAAGGAAATTATCAATTTGTAGGTTTAGCAAAAGGAAATTACCGTGTTTTTACTTATTCTATTGACACACTGGCCTCTAACTTCACATTGAAGCAAATTGAAACTTCTGTAGAAATTACTAAGAATAAACAAGTGGTAAACGCTCCGGACTTAAACGTTGTTTTAAAGTAAAAAGATGACGTTTAAAACACTCTTATTTCTTTTTAGCGTATTAGCTAGTAGTGCTTTAAGTGCCCAAAACGATTTTGGTTTATGGCTAAAACATGATTTGACGTATTCTTTAAATAAAAAGGTAAAGCTTGAACTGGATTTTCAAGCACGTTTTGATCGTAATGTTACCAGAAACAAAGAGCTTTTTACAACGCCCTCTATTCAATGGGAAGTGAATAAGTTTATCAAACTAGGAAGTGAATACCGACTCACCTATTTTCCGTCTACAGCATTTGATAATGGAAAACCAATTAGCCAGCGAATTACGTTAGATTTTGAATTTCAAAACATTGAAAAGCTCTGGAATAAAAAATCAGATTTAGGTATGTCGCTGAGAATAGCAGGGACGAGCGAGCATCGGAAATACGCGCGAGTCGATAATTACATACGAACTCGATTAAAAGTAGATTATAACATTCCAAAAACGAAGTTAAAGCCGGAGTTTTCAGCTGAATTATTCTACCATTTTAATGATCAAGTTTCTTACAGTTTCACCGAAGTTAGAACCTATAATTCCTTCAATAAAACACGTTTTAAATTGGGTATTGAATATCCGATAGGATTAAAACACAAGATTGCTTTATTCGGCCAATATCAACATGCTTTTTTAGCGAAAATTAATGATTTTATAATGGGAATAGGATATAGTTATGATATCAATAAAAAAGCAAAGGTCAACTAGTTATTGTCTTACCAATTTAGCAGAAAACGCCTTATTAATTATTGAAGGATACTTACTTCCAAATTCCGTAATGCACCATTCTTGAAATCGTCGAATTTCTTCGGCATCTGATATCCATTTAAGACCCTTATTCAATTCCTTCTGAAATAAATGAGCGTCAAAGCTTACTCCTCTTAGGATTTTTTTTGTTAAGTCTAACATATTCGTTGGTTTGGTTCTTCAATATAACGTTTATTTCCAATGTTTGGTATAGTTAAAATTGTTAAAAAACCAAAAAGACTGTTTACACTAGGTAAACCGGCCATTAATTAGTTATCAACAAGTCTAGTTAATCTCTTGTTTAATAACATGATAAACTTCTTCTGTAACGGCATCGCGCACATAAATTAATAAGTGCATGTTGTCAGAGTTATATTGTGCGGGAAGGGCATAACTATAGTTGAAGTAATACTTTCCATCAATTTTATCTGCTTCCGTCAATTTTCTTCCTTTCCAGTCAGTGTTAATAGCGTCGTGCATGATGTCACGGTGCACATAGTTTTCATTTATCGTATTATCTGGCATCTTTTGTTTTGCAATAACCGAGTCTTCTATCAAATAAACTACCGTATACAGATCATTCGTAAGTCCTGCATCCAAAACATCAACTTCCGTATGTAAAAACAAACCTCGTGTCGTAGGAAAATAATTTGCTTGCGATTGAATGTTTACTTTGAGTGTTGTAGGAAGCGCGGCAACAAGCGCTGGTCTCCATCCAGACGTACTCAATGTGTTTTGTCCACCTATTAATATTCGACTAATTGATCCTCGAGGGTTTCCTGTAAAAGCTGAACCAGGAATGTTACCAAGATAAGTTCCAATAGCTAATCCATCAGTATTCGTCCAATCAATTGGAAAATCAACACTTGTCGCTTGAAAACCACCGGCTCCATTTGGACCAGAGTGAATTGTGGCTGCTAAAGCCCTAGCTGGATAATCTTCTACTAGTTTGTGAGCTGTATCAGCTGCAAATGGACAAAAGGTACATTGATGACCTGTAAAATCTTCAATTAATACGTTTCGAAGAGTATTTCCATTTGGAGTAAAAACCGTCCATTCATTCGCAACGTATTCCGACCAAATTCCCGGGTAAAGCGTAGTGTCTAATTCTGTAACATTTCCAACCGGATATGGGTTTTCAACCTTATCACACGACGTAAACCCTGCAATACCCAATAGCGTTATATAAATTGTCTTTTTCATCTTTTAAAAACTTTGAGTGAATGAAAGTGTTAACCCGTTTGATGCAGGAACATATCGGCAAACTCCTCCAACACAAAACAACCCTTCGCGTTGACGACCGTAACCAATTGTTATTCTAGTCGCTTCACGAATGTAACCAATAGATGCATACGCATAATGTAAACGTAAGTCTGCCTTTTTATTTCCGTAATTAAACTGGTCCATAACACTAAAAAACCAATTTGGTGCAATTGAATATTCCAATAACAGTGTAGCCCAATCTCCTTTATCATTTACCACCTTTTCAATGTTTCCTGGTGATGTTTCCTTTTCTACTTTATTAACGAACAGCCCTTGCAATTCAATACGTAATGAATGTTTCTTTCCTAACTTAATACCTGTTTCAATAACACCAATGTGTGATTGAATAATTCCATATGCATCTCCAGAAATTTTAGCAATATCATTATTGACATTTATATTGAAGTAGCTTACACGCAAGTTGAATATTGGTGAGAATTTTCTATAAATATTAATGTTGATATCTCTCCACAACAAACTATCACTTTGGTCGAACACCTTTCCTTTATAGGTAACTCGCGTGGAATCCGTTGGGCTAAATCCATTCGTGTGCTGCATTGGTTTGAAGGCCGTCGAAAAATTCGCGTTAATTGACGTTCCATATTTTCCTCCAATTTTTGTTCCTTTTTTAATGGTGTAAAGAACCTCTGCTTGATAAGCAATTTCTCCTGTTGGTTGTGTGGCATATGGATAAAGAGATGCAACTAAGTTGTACGTATGCGTTTTATTTAATGCAGGCAAATAGTTGATAAATGCATCCGTTAGTTCCTTTGTTCTATCCGAACGATAACTCATGTTATCTACTGATTTAGCGGAAAATAAAATTCCCAATCCTTTTTGAGAGTATGCAAAATTAATCAATGCTGCATGACCTGTATTATAAATATATCCGTTATCAACGGATGGATCTTGACCTTTTATAAGGTACTCTCCATCTAAGGAAAATTTGCCATATCGAACTTTAGCTCGACCACCGTATACCCCAACGTTTTCAGGAAGGATTAATGCATCATTATCGTCTTTTTGGTACTTACTTACAAATGAACCTCCGATGGTAACATTGAGTTTTTTGTCCTGTAGTTTTTTGAACGCTAAATTAATGTTAAACTCTCCATCAAATCCACGTACAATTCCTCCCGAGTGTACAATTTTACCATTGTCAAAGGACAACCTTTGATATCCATAAACTCCTTTAAATATTAATCCATTTAATGGACGAACAATTAAACGAACGCCATCTAAGAAGTTATCATAACCAAGTGCACGATCTTCATAGGCTCTTAGCGCCATACCTGATCCAAATTGCTCGTAAAACGAACCGATAGTTACATCAACAAAGTCGTTTGCATAGCCAATGTAACGCATACCAACACCTGTGCCATCAAAGCGGTTTGGATAACCTTGAATTCTAGGTAAATACGACTCAAAACGCGCCCCCGCTTTAAACCCTTTATAGGTAATAAAGGTGTTCATATAAGTGTTTAATAACGCTTTAGAGTCTGGTTGAGCTGCTCCAATTAAGGTGTCTTCGTTCAAGTATTGAAACGTTGTTTCAATGTTTCCAGTAATATTTAATCCTTCAATTTGACTTTTTCCTGCCAGGGAAACCGAAGTCATAAGGATAACTAAGGAGATTTTTTTCATAGAAGTTAATTCAATCTAAATTATTTCGCCGCCAATTTCAAAAGCTCTTCGTATAAAGCATCTTCGTCTCCTGGTGCGTAATTGTTGTGGGAATAAACGATATTTCCATCAGTATCTACTAAAAAGGTGTGCGGAACATTGTTTACACCCATTGCTCTTTTAAAGTCTCCGTTAGGATCAAGTAATACCAAGTACTCCCAGCTTTTTCCGTTTGCATACATTGCAACGGAATTTGCTGTTTTACTATCGTCAATGGAAACAGCTACGAGGTTTACCCCAGTTTCTTCTTGCCAATCTGTATATAACTCGTGAATCGTGTTTAACTCACGCTTACAAGGTGAGCACCAAGTTGCCCAAAAACTAATAATAACCGGCCCATCAAACCCAAGTTCTGACGTGTTAATTGACTTTCCGTCCATATCTTTCAATTGAACTGAGGCTACTTTTTTTTCTAATATCTGTTTGTGTCCTTCCTCTTGCGATAAAGAAACAAAAGAAATTGTTAGAGAAAACCCAACAAAAAGGAGAGCTAATTTTTTCATACTGCTTTAATTTTTTATGTTCTGGCAAGCAACGTTTCAAAAACGATGCCCTAAATCAAAAATACATCAATTTTTGAGCTCAAAGAAACAGAGAATTCGCCAAACTCTTGCAATCCTACTGTTAAAGTTACTATATAATACTTTGAAACCTCTTCGTTTTTAGAGGTCTAACTAATAAAAAAAGCTTTTATTCTTATAAGATGCAAGAATTGGTTCAAAACTAGTTAATAATGTAATAACGCGAATAGAATTCCCTATATTTGTTGGGAAGCACTAAAATTTAAAACGAATTATATGAAAAAAATAATACTTGCAGTAGTTACCTTAACACTTTTTGCTAGTGGGACATTTGCCCAAGGAGCGAGCATTAGAGTTAAAGGAACGCCAACGGATGTTTCTGGAACAGTAGTAAATGAAACCGTAACTGTTTCGACGAATGAGCACATTTTAGATTTCACTGTAGATAATCTTACTGGTTCAGATCAAGATTGGGGACTTATGCGTATTAGATTAACTTCGTCTATTGGTTGGACTGACCAGGTTTGTTGGGGAGCTGTTTCACAAGCAGTCGGTGAATGCAGCACTCCTTCAGGAGATAGCTTTACAACTGGATACACTGTTCCTGTTCAAACAACAACAACGGATGCTGAAATCAATATCTACATTGAAGCTCCAACAGGAGGGTCTTCTTCTTTTAGGTACTACATCATGAATGGTACCACAAAGGTTGATTCTGTTGATGTAACGATTACAAAAACTTTAGGCCTGTCTGAAAATGTTTCTTTAGCATTAACTGTTGCTCCTAACCCTGCGTCTAACGTTGTTAACATTAATATGGAAGGTGTTTCTTCTGCAAATTTGAAAATAGTTGACGTTCTTGGAAACGTTGTTGTAAAAGAAATAGTTTATGAAAGCTCTAAAAAAGTAGACGTAACGAAGTTTAAAAACGGAATTTATTTCATCACTGTTGAGGCAGAAGGAATAAAGCCAATTACACGAAAATTGATTGTTAGGCATTAATTCTGCATAAAGTATTAAAACCGTTAACGAAAACGTTAGCGGTTTTTTTGTGCCTCAAATTGACCTAAACACCAAAGATTTGTATCTTTAACACCTTAAAGCAGTCAATGTATCAACTACGAAACAAGATTCAATCACTGGCCATCGGAATTAAACATTTTGTTTTCGTTTGTTTTGCTATGATGTCTTTTTTCGCTGTTTCACAGCAGAACTTGGTTCCGATTCATTCCTTTTACAAAGACCAACTTTTTGCCAATAAAGAAATTGAATCGTACAATGAAGGTTCCTTCTTCCCGGTTAATGAATCAAAATACAACCTCATCCCAATCATCAACGACTCGTCAAAACAGTTTTATAAATTCACCAACGTACTGTTTAAGAAATACCTGGTTGAGTTAAGGGGAAAGGATTTTTACTTTAAACTTTCTCCTGCGATTGATTTCTCTATCGGAAGAGATCTTAGCGACACTGTCTCTCGAACATTGTTTCAAAATAGCAAGGGAATACATGTCGAAGGGTCATTATTTGAAAATTTCTCCTTTTCCACATCCTTGTATGAAAACCAAGGTCGTTACGCTAATTATGAAACAGCGTATTATACTTCTTTGGGCGAACTTTACCCTGGTGATTCAACTTATGGTAGACAAAATGCAGTGTTTCCTGGCGGTGGACGTACAAAACCGTTTAAAGGAGACGGCTTCGATTATGCTTACGCAATTGGTTATTTTGTATATGCGCCGTTTAAAATTTTAAGCGTCACTGCTGGTAATAATTCGCAGTTTGTGGGTGATGGTTATCGTTCATTATTATTGTCTGACAACTCTTATAGCGCACCGTATTTTAGAATTGACTGGGACATTCACCCAAAATTTAGTTTTTCATACATGCGTTCGCGCCACATGAATTTAATGCGTCGACCTGCAACAGGCTCGGTTGAATCGTATTACGAGGCAAAAGGATATTCAGTGAACTATTTCACCTACAAGCCAACGAAGAAGATTGCCATTAGCTTATTTGAAAGTGGTGAATGGAATCGTGGAGATTCTATAACAAGTAAACAATCTCACCCATTATTTTATAATCCCATTCCTTTTTTATCTGGACTTGTCTTGAAATACAAAAATAAAGTTGTTTCGTTACTTGGTTTAAATGTCGGTTACCAAGTTGGGAAGCTTCACCGGTTGTATGCACAAGTTGCCTTGAATGATTATGACACGAAGAAATTAGGCTTTCAAATTGGATACCGCGGATACAACTATTTCGGATTGAAGGACTTCATGTTGCAAGCAGAGTACAATTATACTTCAAGTAACCTTTATCAATCGAATAACCCAAGGTTAAACGCTTCACATTTCAATATGCCTTTGGCACACGTAAAAGGAAATGGGTTTCAGGAAATTATTCTTCGTTCGAATTATGAAATCAAACGCGTTTATGCTGAAGTAACAGCAGTTTATTATTTGTTAGCGAATTACTCTTCTACAAGCTTATTGCCAACTTACGACGCACAAACGCTCGCTTCAAATAATGTATTCTATGCTTCTGTTGAGGTTGGTTATCGCTTTAACCGTAAAATGAACTTTTCGGTTTTTGGGAATTATACCTTCAGAACAATTGACTATCCAAACATGCTCACCACAAACCAACTGAACATTGGAGTACGAACAGGTTTCATTAATCATTACAAAGATTTCTAATGAAGTGGATTACCTACATAGCGATCTTTTGTGTGTTCAGCACCCTTTCTCAAGGCGAAGTTGATTACTTGTTCGAAGAAATGCCCAGTGACTCTGTGGCGAAACTTTTAATTTCAAATCACTCAAGTGTAAAACCCGCAATTCGTCAGTCTAATTCGAATATAGCCGGAAAATCCTATTTTCAAGTTGCTGGTTTGGGCGACTTAAACTTTTTTCAACAAGTACAATCTGGATATAAAACGGGGTTGGGATTGGAATTAAAAGCGAATATTAAAGATAAATGGTACTTCCGACTAGCGGGAATTGAAGGAATTCATCAAAATAGCCATCAGTTCCAACCAAAATCCTACATCGCCGATTCCATTGGAAAGGTTTCGTTGTATTCTGATTTGCGCGGACGTATTTCTTATACGCCAAACCACGTTTTCAACTTTCAGGTTGGTCTAGATCATAATTTTATTGGTGAAGGTGCTCGCTCCATGTTTTTAAGTGACTACGGAACACCTTATCCGTTTGGACAAATTGGTATGCGTTTTTGGCGATTGGAGTACGTAATTATGTATCAGTTTCTGCGCGAACGTGACAACAATCGTTGGGAAGGGAAATTTGCTTCCAGTCACCACGTTTCTTTTAATGCGACAAAATGGTTGAACATCGGGCTTTTTGAAACGGTGCTTTTTCAACCGAAAGACACCATAGTCAATCGTGGGTTTGACGCTGAATATTTGAACCCTTTTGTTTTTTACAGACCACAAGAATATTCTGTCGGTTCAAGTGACAACGTGCTAATTGGTTTTGATTTAACCGCTAAGTACAAAAAACACACTTTATACGCTCAATTTATTTTAGACGAATTTGTTTGGGCAGAAATTAGAACCAAAAGTGGGTGGTGGGCGAGTAAGTTCGGTGGACAGTTAGGTGTAAAAGGACGTTTCAATAAAATTGGACACGATTTATTTTACCGTGTAGAATACAATTTTGCACGTCCGTATACTTATTCACATCTTTCAGATGATGTAAATTATGGAAATCAAGGACGTGTTTTGGCACATCCTTACGGTTCGAATTTCCACGAACTTTTAGTTGAGCTGAAATGGCAGCATGGTAAATGGTTTGGAAAAGTTTTCGCGAATTACTTTTTGAGAGGAAAGGACAAAGACGGTTTTAATTATGGAAATGACGTTTACACGCCTTATATTAATCGCCCGTATGAATATGGTCATACAATTGGACAAGGTCAAGGCTTCAATGGGACAAAGGTTGTGCTTACTTCAGGGTACAAGGTGATGAAGCACGGAAAACTGAATGCGTTTTTAGAACATCATTTGGGATATACAACGCTTGATAATAAACTGAATTATCGATTGGTTGTTGGGTTAAGGAGTATGTTGTGGAATGATTATAGGAATTACTGATTCATTCTTCAATTATCTTCTTTCTTTTTTTACTCCGTGGCTGCTACACGGAAGCATCGCCCCGAAAAAGAAACAAAAAAGGTCTAGCGCCTAGCATTGCGCAATTCGTTTCCAATTATGAACGTTGAAAATGTCAGTGATTTACCTTCGGTGCTACTTCGTGGTCTTAACTCCGTTTCGAACTTCTTAAATTTTTAGCACCTTTCATTTCTTTACACCTTTTGCTAATGCTAGGCGCGGTCTTAAATCTCACTTCGAATGATGGAAATAAAAAACGCCGAATGAAATTCAGACGACGTTTTGCGGCAGGTTAGATTGTTAATTGTAGGTTAGGTAGCTGTTACAATCCGATCACGTGTTTTATTTCAATTTCAGTGACTTTTCGTTGTTTTCCCTCCTTACTCAGGTAGGTTCTGTTTACCA
>CAWUSK010000017.1:0-110404 GCA_963925035.1 uncultured Flavobacteriales bacterium | reverse complement strand
GAAGCTATTATTAGATGTAAGAACTTGATCGAACTCATTTTCTCTAAACCTTTTATTTAGAATACGACTTTTGATTTTAAAGGTCTGTCGATTCACTGTAAACATAAAGTAAACTGAATAGTAATTCAGTCCTAAATCATCTTGCTTACCTTTTAAGGTGGTATTTAAATAGTGTCTCATATTTCGAAGCCAAAATTACTGGTTCCAATCCACTTTGCCAAGGTTGTCATCTATAATATCATTACTGATGTTAACATAAATCATTGTGGTCTTGATATCTGAATGCTGCATCAATGATTGCAAAGATGCCAAAGGTATTTTTGATGACATAATTGTCCCGAAGGTATGACGACCCATATGAAAGGTAACATTCTTTTTGATTTTGGCTTGCGCAGCAATAGCTTTTAATTGTCTATTTATTTTTGATTCGGATATGGTAGGGAAAACAAAATCATTGCTGACATTATAGTATCTATCAATGATTCTTTCAGGTTTACTTAATTCATACCCATCTTTAAATAGATTTTTCAATGGTAAGTAGGCCATTTTTTGAACTTTGAATGTTTTAAATTCAAGTCGCCATGCATTGTTAGACATTTTACAATAGCTGTTTTTCAAACGTATAACATCTGATATTCTAAGTCCTGTGTAACAAGCAAAAAGGAACATGTCTTTAACTTGTTCATTTATTGAGTTTCTATCGTAAGTTAATTTTTCTAATGCAATTACCTCATTCATTGACAGTGCTTCTCTTTTCGTTGATTCTGTTTCAACCTTAAAATTCCTGTAAGCGTAATCGTTAGGAGAAATCAAATTGTATTTAATAGCTAGATTAAGAAAGCGTTTTAAGTTCTTATGAAGTTTACCAATCGTATTTATTGAGTAATCCATACTCCTTAGGTAATTATCAAAATCCACAATGAATTTGTAATCCACATCTTGAAGCCGTGCATTACTATTAAAATCCACAATTTTGTTTTTCGTGTTTAGAAGATCTGTTTTTGTTTTAGCTTTAATCCTAAGGTCTTTTTCTATTTCTTTTTCCATGAATTCGGAAAGCGAATTGGATTCTTCGTGTTTCATCAATTCAATAACCTCTTCAACACTGTAGTCTTTTTCCATTAGCTTAGCTTTACGCAGAATAGACTCTATTTTTTGAATAGTATCATGAATAATCATGTTGAATTCATCAGCTCTATTATTAGTATGAGAAATTTTCTTGTTTTTGTCATCCCAATGTTCTGGTTTTATATCTATTCCTGTTGAGATGTATTTCCGTGATGTAGAAGAATAAATTTCAAATTGAATTAATGCGGTTCCGTCAAGCTTTAGCTTATTTTTTCTGTTGTATAGAATTCTATATTTTATCATAATATTTGGTTTTTCGCTACCGCAAGAAAGTTGGTAGCGAGACGGTATCCAAATAGTTGATTAATCGTGATAAAAATTGATAGCAATTGATAGCAATTGACAGAGATCAACTTGTTTAAATAGCTGTAAATAAAGGGATTTTGATAAAAATTGATAGCTGAAGATAAAAAAAGCCGCTCATCGAAATGAGCGGCTTTGTTGTCCCACCAGGGCTCGAACCTGGACTCTTCTGTACCAAAAACAGACGTGTTGCCAATTACACCATGGGACAGTTTCACAACTGTGGCTCGAACACATTTACTGTGTTGCGGGTGCAAATGTAATAACAAAATTCAATATTTACCAACATCAATTCAAAAAAAATAATCGGAAAGAGAAAATTTATTAACGATTGTACATTTTTGTCATTTTTTCACTTTTTATACGTTAATTGCAGGCTTTATATTATTAAATTCGCACAGACTATTTCATTTTCGACACGTTCGATTGAAAATGAGATACATAACAACTGCATATGAATTATAAGAAAGTTAACCTCTATTTAGGTTGGATATTATTTTTAATCTCCACAACCATTTTTTTTATCACTATTGAAGATACTGTAAGTTTATGGGATTGTGGCGAATACATCACAGCAGCCTATAAATTAGAAGTTGGCCATCCTCCAGGAGCACCATTGTTTATGGTAATTGGACGTCTCTTCTCATTTTTCGCTGACCCTGAAAATGTCGCTGTTTGGATAAATCGCTTATCAGCAATTTCGAGCTCCGGAACAATTTTATTCATGTTTTGGTCCATCACTATGTTGGTCAAAAAAATGGTCTTGAAGGACAAAAAAGAACTTTCTGCAGGAGATAAAATTGCAATTTTAGCGAGTGGATTTATTGGAGGATTGGCATATACATTCACAGAATCTTTTTGGTTCTCAGCCGTAGAAGGTGAGGTTTATGCCATGTCATCGTTGTTTACAGCAATTATTTTTTGGGCAATTTTGAAGTGGGATGAGGAAATGGTGGAAATCGGAAATGGATTGATTCCTAAAGGATATTCTCCAGATCGATGGTTGTTGTTTATCATGTTTATGCTAGGATTGGCGATTGGAGTGCACCTTTTGGGTATTCTTATTGTTCCAGCAATTGCATACATAATTTACTTCCGATTCAAAGATAAAATCACTGTAAAAGGATTTTTATTGGTAGGTATATTGGCAATCGTAATTCTTGGCTTTATTCAAGTTGGCGTAATTCAAGGTTCAATTTCAATGGCATCTAAATTTGAGGTGGCATTTGTAAACTCATTGGGACTTCCGTTTTTCAGTGGAACAATCTTCTTCTTTGTCGCATTGGTTGTGATTTGTATAATCATGATTCGTTATGCCCGAAGGAAAAGTAAACGAATATTGTATTCTTCTGTAATGGGACTAATGCTTTTGTTAATTGGTTACGGTTCATTTGCAGTCATTGTAATTCGTTCAAATGCGAATACTCCGTTGGATGAAAATGACCCTGAAAATTTAGTGACACTTCATTCATATTTATCGCGTGAACAATACGGCTCTGCACCAATTTTATTTGGTAATCACTGGAATTCAAAAGAAAATGCAAGAGAAGATTTTAAAGATTTATCAGCGTTTCACTTGCGTCGTTTTGTAGTGCAAAAAGGTGATAATATCTTAAAAGCGTTTAAAGACGAAAATCGCGCAAAGGAGTATGCTAAAGATTATCCAGGTGCAGAAGTAAGTGAAACTTATTTTGAATCAAATGCCTCTACACGTAAAAATGCAGTTGCAACTTACGCACAAACTACATTTTTCCCGCGTATGTATTGGTCGCAAGATCAACAACGCATAGATGGATATAAAAGATGGTCTGGATATAACGCTAATGATGGTGCTGCAGCAGAAAAGGGAAGCGATGGAAATCGTTTGCCGACATTCGGAGAGAACATGACTTTCTTTACAAGCTACCAAGTGAATTGGATGTATTGGAGATATTTTATGTGGAATTTCTCAGGTCGTCAAAATGATATTCAAGGTCATGGTGACAATATGAGAGGGAACTGGATATCAGGATTCTCAGTAATAGATGATAACCGATTGGGTGATCAAGACAAAGCGCCATATTACACTCAAGAAAATCCTTCAAACAATAAATTTTATTTATTGCCTTTGATTTTAGGATTTATCGGATTGATTTTTCACTTCTACAAAGCACCGAAAGATGCATTTGTGGTAATGTTGGTGTTTCTTTTTACAGGATTGGCAATTATCATTTACCTGAATCCAAAACCTTACGAACCTCGTGAAAGAGATTATGCTTACGCGGGCTCATTCTTCTTCTTTGCAATGTGGATAGGAATAGGTGTTTATGCGCTTTACGATGCATTCAAATCCTTTACTAAAGAACATTTCAAGAAAATTGGAGTCATTGTAGGCGCTGGTTTGTTAGTAATGCTTTTAGCTGATATGTCTAGTGAATCTTCTATGCCAACTACTATTGCTTGGTTGATTATAAGTGGAATTGGTGTGGCAGCTATTGCACTGATGACGGGATTAAGAAAAGTATTGAAAAAAGATGTACAAGGTGCAATTTTAGCGGCCATTTTATGCTTGTCTGTTCCAATGATTATGGGATTACAGGGTTGGGACGATCACGATAGAAGTTTAAAAACTACTGCTGATGACTTAGCATTGAACTACTTGAATTCGGTAGAAAAGAACGGAATCTTATTCACGAATGGAGATAACGATACCTTCCCACTTTGGTACATGCAAGAAGTAGAAGGGAAACGTGTTGATGTGCGTGTTTGTAATCTTTCATTAATGCAAACCGATTGGTATTCAGATCAAATGAAAATGCGAGCTTATACTTCAGATCCATTGCCTATTAAGTTTACTGAAGATCAAATCTTGATGTATGCAGGAAGTACGGATCAAGTAGTGTTTACGGATGTGTTTGAATTGTTCTATTTGAATGCTCCTTTGGAGACGATCAAAAAAGTAATTACGCTTCGAGTTGACGCAAATGGTGCAATTATCGATCAGTCGGTAGCTGCATTAAACGGTCAAGCAACGAACTTGTTGAATAACTCTTCAGCATCAGAGCCAAGAGCAATGAGTCGATTGAATCAAATCAAAGGATTGTTTTCTACACCTTTATCGGACGGAGATAAGGGAATGCAAGTATTCAAAAAAATCCAAGCTGGTGTAGAAGTATTAACTGCTGCGCAATCTGGATTGATTACCATGACGAATGAAAACTTACAAGCTTTTCAAACGATGCTAATGGATTTTGAGAAAAGCTGGAATTCATCAAACCTTACAGATGCAATGGCCTTTGTTCGTGATGATAACAACATGGTTGATTTTAGCGGGCAGCGTGCAGTTCGGGTATTTCCTAGTTCTGGATTTATCTTACCAGTGAATGCGAAGAATGCAGTTAAATCTGGAATTATTGAAGCGAAAGATGAGAAGAATTGTTTGAAAGAATTAAGATTCTCATTTACGGCTCGTGCGATTACCCGTGAGCAAGTAATGATGTTAGATATATTGGCAAACAATGATTGGGAACGAAGTATTTGTTTCTCTTCACCTGGTGGGTCAGATGTTTCGATGGCTTTATACAGAGGTGGTTATATCAAGCAAAATGGAGTAATATTTGAATTGAGTCCGTTGAGTAACATGAACGAAAGATTCAGTGCAGATAGAATGTATAATAATTTGATGAAAAATTACAAGTTTGGTGCAATGAGTAATCCAGATGTAATTACAGACTATTATGCACGTCGCCATACTTCTCAGTATAGATTACAATTCTTGTCGTTGGCAGAAGATTTTATTTCAAAAGCTTACAAATCTGAAGAAGACAATAGCAGAAGAGAAATGATGTTGAGTATGGGTAGAGATGAAGCGACGTTACCAGCAGTTGTAACTGAAGCTAAAATCAAGGAGTACAAACAAAAAGCGAAGAATTTAATTCACCGTTCTTTGGAAGTTATGCCTGCAGATGTTGTGATAGATTATGGAGAACCGACTCAATCAAACAATCCAGATGACAGCTATAGCGTTAATGGAGTTTCATTACCTGGATACAATGATGGTGTTTTACACGAGTATGTGGGAATGCTATACATGGCTGATGATAAAGCAGGAGCGGAGAAGTTAGGTAAGATAGTTGCAGATCAACTAGAATCGATTATTGGTTATTTTGAGAACAGTAAAATTGTAATTTCAAGTCATAACGGTAACACTAAAGATTTGTATGCAGCGCTTAGTGCTTACTTCAAATTACATGCGGCATCAAATGACCCAGAACTCGGAAACCCGAATGGGGCATTAGCAAAACGAACGAGAGCGCAAGTACAATATATTTATAAAACGTTCTTCCCAAGTGTAATCGGTCAGTTGAAGGCCGCAGCGCAAACGAATGGGGAAAGCTTAAGACGAGGTTCTTCCGCAGGACGTTATGCAAACATGATGTTCGATTTTGAAGACTATTCAAACGGTATGGCAATTTTCTTCGGATTCAAAGAAGCACCTATGCAAATGCCGCAACAACAGCAACAACAAACGCCTCCACCGGCAATGCCAATTATGATGGCGCCGTAATTGGTGTTTGACAGAAATTAAAAAAATGTATTTATTTAAAACTCCCTTTATTTTTCGATGGATTTTCCCTCGAAAAGTATGGGGAGTTTCTGCTTCTAAGCAAGTTTGTTTAACCTTTGATGATGGTCCAACAAAAGAGTTGACGCGTTGGATTTTAAATGAACTAAGGAAAGAAAACATCAAAGCGACATTTTTTTGTGTTGGAGAAAATGCAAAAAATCATCCAGAGTTGATGGATGAAATGCGTTCGGCGGGACATATCATTGGAAACCATACGATGCGCCATGAGAATGGAACTAAAACATCCAAACAAGCTTATTTCAAATCGATTTCAGAAGCTGAGCCATTTACAAGTTCTACAGTATTTCGACCTCCTTACGGACGATTGCCGATCAGTTTTATAAATCCCATCAAGCACAATTATAAAATCGTTATGTGGTCTTGGCTCTCTTACGATTATGATCATTCTGTTTCAGTGGATAAAATACTATCCAAGGCAGAAAAAATTAAATCGGGCGACATTCTTGTATTACACGATAATGCAAAAGTGGAAGAACGGATAAAAATCATTCTACCGAAATTGATTCAACTTCTAAAAGCGAAAGGATTTGAATTTGGCGTAATTCAAAGTTAATTACTTTTTACGCTTGTAAACAGGTACAGTAGAACACGGCTCGCCGTACATGATGCTTTTTACAACTGGTTGAAGGTGTCGAACCAATTCGCTCATTGCAAATTCAGGAGAAGAAATATCTGCACAACCTTTAATGATTATTCGGCCATCAATGTATGCGTCCAACGGTTCACTTTCAATGCGTTTTTGAATCAGTCGTTTTTCTAAGTCTATTTTTGAACCGATGATGTAATCAGGAGTATTCTCTCCCAATTGAGAACCAATAAGCATATATGCCCAAGTTGGAACTATCGCGTCTTCGGAACAATGAACGTAAACAGCCTTGTTTTTGTAAACGGTCCAGTCGTGTGAAGTAATCCAAGAACGAAAGTCCTTTTCCTTCAATACTAAACGTTGCCACAATACATCCGCAACATCAATGGAAACTATTTCTGCCTTTGGTTTAAAAGTGGCTAAATCCATCGAAATAAGTCCGCTTTCTTTAACACGATTTACAATTTCATCCATAGTTCAAAATTACACTTTTTATACGATTAAAAGCTATCTTGCTGTCATGTTGTCACAAAATTGGTTAAGGCATAACTTTTGACAAACGAAAAGCAATGAGTAAAACAAATCATTTTGGTTCAGCAAAGGAAGCAATAGTTTATCCACTATTGTTATTGATTGTTATGTGGCTTGTCTACTGGGCAGATCATCTTTTTCCATTGATTGATTTTTACAAATTCGGAGTTAAACCGAACGATGTTTCCAGCTTAAAGGGAATTCTTTTTATGCCTTTGATTCATTCTAAAAATGAAGTCGAGCATATTCTCAATAATTCTGTGCCTGCAGCTATATTGTTAGGCGCAATTATTTATTATTACAGAGAAATTGTATTGCGCGTATTTGTGTTTTCATGGATTGGAACAGGAATTGGAGTTTGGCTATTTGCGGAACTAACCAATAGCTACCATATCGGAATGAGCGGAGTAATTTATGCAATGGCTGGATTTTTATTTACTTCTGGCGTGATACGTAAGTATTTGCCTCTTCAGGCAATCGCATTGTTTGTAGCCTTTGTTTATGGAAGTTTAATTTGGGGGATTTTTCCAATGCAACCGCATGTCTCATGGGAAGGCCATTTATCAGGATTAGTTTCAGGTAGCGTTTTGGCATTTATGTATCGAAAATTAGGACCTCAGTCTCCAAAGTACCAGTATGAAATTGAAAAAGAATTGGGTATTGAACCGCCTGATTTTGAAGGAGAATTGAAGGAACGCATTCGACTGGAAGAGGAGCGAAAAAGAGAAACAGAGGAACAAAGGCTGATACAGTCAAGAATAGTAGAGGAACACAAAAAACTTCAAGAAAGAATGAATCACTCACATCATGACCCTTTTGAAGTGACATATCATTATGTGAAAAAGAAAGACGATCAAAATGTGAAGAAATAAATTAATCTTCAAATCTCCATCGATCTAATAGCATCCCTAAACCATTTGATGTTTCGTTTCGTGCAGATTTTCCAAAGTCAATACAGATGTATTCACCCGTGCGTAGTTCTATGTCTTCGTTCTGAAAATACGAAGCTAAATCAGAAATCCCGAAGTTGTGCCCAACGATTATCAAATCTTCATCTGATGCATCTTGCCAAAGTAATTCTAAAAAAGTTCGCTTAGAGCAGAGGTACAATTCGTTAAAAAATTTAATTTTTTGAAAATCACATTTTTCATTTAAAATTGCCAATGTTTCCCTTGTGCGATTGGCTTCACTGCACCAAACATCGCAAGAAATTGACTTACTTTTGAGGTAATCTGCTAACGAGTTTGCTTGAAGAATTCCACGTTCCATCAAACGACGGTTAAAGTCATTCTCGTTGAAACTAGCTTGCAATGTTTTTGCATGTCGAATAAGATGTAATTTCATTCCCAACCTTTTTAATACGACTAACGTCTATTATAGTGCTTAAGTTAAGTAAATTTGATTTGACGGATTGAATATGATTAATTAAATAATTGTACTTTACATAAAAACTTGAAGATAAGACCTTTAAAAAAACACATGGACATCACTCATGATATAATAAAGGCATGTATGCGTGATGATCACAAAGCAATCAATCTCATGTATGAGTATGGTTTCAAAATGCTAATGCCCATATGTTTTCGATACAATAAGAATGAAGAAGATGCGCGAGCTGCCTTCAACGCAGGTTTTATTAAAATTCTCAATGGTTTAGAAAAAGTCGATGAAGATCTCAATTTTAATGCGTGGGCAAAGCGTATTATGGTCAACTCACTAATAGACGAATACCGAAAAAACAAGAAGTATAATACGCAAATCACGAAGAGTGATAGTGAATCCGAATTGGATTTTTACTCAACGGGAAGTAACAATGATGCTGAAAGTAATTTAGGAGTAGAAAACATTACAGCATTGATTAATCAATTGCCTGCAGTTACAGGACAAGTTTTTAATCTTTATGTAATTGACGGATATGCGCACAAAGAAATTGCAGATATATTGGGAATGTCAGAGGGAACTTCTAAATGGCATTTGTCAACTGCACGGAAAATGTTAAGAGACAAGTTAGAAGAATTAGAAAATAACAATCAACGGATGGTGATATGAGTTGGACGGATGAAGAAATAGATAATTTAGCGCGTGAAGGCGTAGCAAATTCTGCTATTGAATATAAGAATGAATATTGGACCGAATTTGCCGAAATGCTTCCTGTGAGTGGGAAAAAGGATTTCTTATGGTTCTTTACGGCATTTTTATTTTTAGGATTATTGGGGACATCATTTGTTTTTAATGGCCTTTTAGGAAATACAAACGTTCAGGCTTCAAATGAAATAAGAATAATAAATGAATCAAGAGTGACAGATAAAGTTACTCAGACAGTGGAGAAAACAGAATTTGAATTGAATGAAGCTGATGTAACTGCGTCAGAGATAAATGAGGTAATGGATAATAATACAAACGCTACTTCAGAAAATAGTATTGGTATTAAAAATGTAAATAATTCGAAATTAAATAACGGAGTAGCTCAGAGAAAACAGAATTCAAGTTTGAAACAAGTCACTAAAGCTCCATTAAACAATAAACAAATTAAACCTTCTAGTAATATTGAGTTAGGTGATCCTGAATCTAAAACAAATCAAATTTTTGGTGGCTTGGAGCATGATAAACAGAATTCGATTAGTCAATCCACAAAAAATCCTGTTACTGAAAATGAGGTAACACCGGTTTCGGAGTTACCATTTCGTAGTTTAAATGAATTTACTACAAGTGCATCCTTAATGCCTGCAATCGAAAGAAACAAACAGAAACTAACTGCAATGGTAACACTTTATATCGGTGCTTTTGGAGGGATTTCACAATCGTTGATAATGCCATCTAGTGATGTTTCAAATTCGTTTGGATTAGGGATTGGTGCGCAAATTCAAAAAGGTAGATTTACCTTTACTACAGGTGTAAATGGTGTTTGGTCAAATCACAAAGACCTGAACTTATCACGGTCTTCTAAAGTGTACGGATTTGGTTCAAATGAATACAATTACCAATTTAAATACAAACAAATTTATTCTTTGGAGGCAGAAATTACAGCAGGATATAAATTGGGTAGACATTTAATAAATGTTGGTGCACGGCCATCATTTTTTGTTGGTTCAAAGGTTGGTGTAATTGAAACAATAGACGACAAAAAAACAATTGATAGAAACCAATACGGTTATATGGATGGTTTGTATCGCTTTGGAATAAAACCGACAATTGGGTATTCTTTTGATATTACAGCATCATTTAAAATTGGAGTGAACATAGGATTTGAAATGATGTCGAAAATCAAAGAAGGATTTTTGGTTGGGAACAATAACCGTTATCCTATTGACGGTCAGTTGTATTTAAGAAAATCAATAAGATTTAAAAGATAGATGAAAAAAGGATATTTAATATTAATAATGTTTGGCCTATCTATAATGGCTAGCTGTAAAAAGGACGTGATGGAAATTCCCGAGTCAAATGAGCCTGTATTCAGTGTTTCAGGAACATTTAACGGTGAACCGTTAAATTTGATTGCAGGAAATGATGGAGCCTATATGCACACAATGATGAAAGTAGAAAATGGTGTAAATATATTTTCTGGGATTATTTCAAATGAATCGATGAGCTTTGAAGTGGGTGTTTTTGATGGAAATTTAGATGTTCAAACTACTGGCGTGCCTTCAACGAACATTGCTCCAATCTTTTCTTCGGTTTCAATTGTTCCATTGGCAACGCTTTCAAAAAATAGCTTTCTAAATGCTTCTGTAATTAATTATATCAACTGGTTTGTCGATGGAATAGATAGAGGGCCAAATGATGTTCTTATTTACGAAGCAGGAGTTTTTAACGTATGTGCAGAAGTTCATTTTCAAGACGGTTCTGAGAATACTTTATGTAATGACATTATTATTGGGTTTAATCACAATGCGACATGTGATTTCGAAACTGTATTACTTGGAAACGGGCTAGTAAAAACGTCAATTGAAAACCCAACAAATGCGGTCTCTTCTGTTGAGTGGTACATAAATGACGTCTTAACTCAAATAACAGATACGTTTCAATATTATTTACCAGATTCTCCACAGAAGTTGACTGCAAAAATCCATTTTGACAATGGAACGGTAAAAACGAAGTCAATGCTAGTCAATGGTTATAATGCTCAAAAAAACGTGGAAGATTTTTCTGTTTTTGAAATGCAAAGTGAAGCGTTTACGTCGCGAGATTTTAATATCCGTGTAATAATTAGTCTAGGCAATGACATTTATAGGTCTGATTTGGCGAATAACGTTTCCTCCACTGTTCAAATAACAGATATAGCGCCTTTTGGACTAAATTCTGCAGGAAAGAACGTCTATAAAATTTCCGGAATAATCAGTTGCAAGGAAAGAAAAGTTGGCACATCGATCGATGCGAACTTGAATGTTAACTTCGTTTTTGGAATTGAAATTCCCTAGCGAATAGTCATCAACAGAATATTAAACAGTACATTAGCTTAAAATATAAAGTAAATGAAAACAACCCTACTATTCTTAACTTTTTTACCAACTGTTTTATTTTCTCAAATCACCATTACGTCAGCTGATTTTGCAACTTCAGGAGATACGGTTCGAATTAGTAAAGCAACAGATAATTCCATTGATTTTGCTACATCTGGTCCGAATCAAACGTGGGACTTTTCGTATTTATCATTTAATAGTCAGTCAAGAAGGGATTATCAATCAATGACTGGTTTGCCTTTGTTAATCAATTTTGTTTTCGGACCTATGGCTTCTAATAATTATAGAGCTACTTATTTTCTACCTTCATCAGATTTGCCAATCGATCAGGCTGGTGCTTTTTTACCGGTAACGATCTCTGATATGATGCAATATTCCAAAAAAACGAATGACTCAATCACTTCTGTTGGTTTTTCTTTAAAAATCAATGGAAATGGGATTCCAGTAAAATCAGACACCATAGAAACACGCTATACATTTCCATTGAATTATAATGATGTTCATTATTCAAGAGGGTATACAAAGTTGGATATGAATCCTATTTATGATGCAATTTGGATCCAGTACCGCCAGCGCTTAACAGAAGTAGATGGTTGGGGAAGCGTAATTACTCCATACGGAACTTTTGACGCTTTGCGCGTCATGCACACAATAACAGAAACGGATTCTATTAGAATTGCTTTTCAAGGTAATCCAATGTGGATTCCAATTCCAGTTCCAGAAAGTCACATTTACGAATGGATTACAAATGGCGAGCAAGATGCAGTTCTTAGAATTGTGACAACAGTTGTAGGAGGAAATGAAACTGTAACTTCAATTGAGTACAAAGACTTTAATTTAACGGCGAGTATTGATGATATTGAGTTATCATTCGATGTTTACCCTAACCCAGCTGCAAATTCAATTTCAGTTAGTAATGTAGTTGAGAATAGTTTATTTTACATTGTCGATATGAACGGAAAAGTATTACTCGATGGCTTATTAAATGGATCAATTGATATCAATTCAATTCCTCAAGGTTTCTATGAGTTGGTTGTTAAGTCAAATAACCAAATCGGTAAAAAATCATTTGTTAAACGAGATTAAACCGTACCTTTGTATCAAAGGCAAATCAGTCTATCGCTTTTAAGTAATTGAAAGAGGAAAGTCTGGGCAGCATAGAGCACCGTACTTCCTAACGGGAAGGTCTTTGTAAAGAGATTTACAGGGAACAGAAAGTGCCACAGAAAGGAAAACTACCTTGTCAGGTATACTTGATAAGGAAAAGGTGAAAAGGTGGGGTAAGAGCTCACCGTGTTCCGAGTAATCGGAGTTGCAAGGTAAACCTTACGGGCTGAAAGACCATGTAAACCTAGGCTTGAGGACTGCTCGTCCGAACTAGGAGGGTAGGTTGATAGATCCTAACAGTGATGTTAGGGCTAGATAAATGATAGACAGTTGCATTTATGCAGCTACAGGACCCGGCTTATGATTTGCCTTTTGTTTTTCACTTAATTTCAACGCTTTTCGGAAAAGTACTTCAGTTAAAAATGAATGTGTATTATCTATGAGTGAAAATAAATGCTTTTCGATTTCTACCGTCCAAATTGAAAAGTAAACAGGTGATTTTTAAATTGAATAACGAGATAGTTTTAATCTTTTTAATGCTTCGTATTGAAGTCACACACGGTTTATTGTTCGAGCGATTTAGAATTAAAGTATCTCCTTTGATTGATTTACTCGATATTCTATGTAATAAATTTCTGAAGATTAACACGAAAAAAAACAGATTGCCAACAACTACGGCTAATGAAACAAAAGTAATTTCATTAAAATAGAGCGAAGTGAAATTTAGGAATAGAATAAGAAGAAAAGTAACGACGCAAATTTTCCGAATTAATGAAAAGTAATTTTTCGACGTAATATCAACCCTCTTTTTTGAAAGGAGGAGATTCAATATAATCCGTTTTTGGTTCATAAATAATGTTTGGTTACCCACACATATCATTAATTTGAATGTAGTTTCCAAATAAATACCTAATCAAATTAATTATTAACCTTATAGAGTAAGCTTTCTATCGTAAGGTAATACGGTATCATTTTCTCAGAATTCATATAATACTTCCTGAATCCATGTCCATTAGATTTAATTCCAATGGTATTCAGTTTTGCATTTAGGGAGTTGTTGTTTTTTTTATTGAAATAATAGTGAATGAAGACAGCTGCTTCATCAAAATTCTCAGCTTGATATGCGATGCATATTGTCCTTAAGTTGTAGAATGTCCCAGTAGATTTTGTGTTCGGGAATACACTTGTTTTATCCTTAAATTCATTTTTATTTTCTTTCGCGTGAAAAGAACTATAAGTAGAAAGTATTGGAAATTGTTTAACGATTGAATCCGTATGCGTTGAATCTTTTTTTGAATGATCATAGAATTTTTTTACCCAGGAATTTGCGCCCAAACGATCTTTTTTGGAAAAAATTGGAGCGAACAGTGGTATTAGTTCGTCATTGGATAAATTGGTTGTAAATTTATGTCTCGTTAAATCATTGTACATTCGAATGCCGGAAGAATTTGTTTTAGATGTTGCGACTATATATGGGTCGTATCCGAAACCAGTATAATCAAATTTTTCTGAACAATAATCTGCTTCATTTTCTGAAAAATGAATTCCTTTTTTTAGAGGGTGAAGCAATTCCTTTTTATGAAAGTCCACTACTGTAATCATTGACTTTAGCATAAAAACATCAATTCCACTGTTGAATTTTTTCTTTCGAAATTGGCCGATTATTATACTCGCCGAAAGGTGTAAAATTTTCAATTTAATGTTATTTCGTTTAGAGAAGTTTTGAAAAATCAACGTATCCGAAGGTTGTAAATAGTCTGAAGCAATAGTCAAATGCTTTTGTTTTGCAGGTCGAGCCGTCTCAATTTTACACGAAAAAAGTACTGTTCCTAAAAATATTGACAGTGTGCAAAGTAAATAAAAATTGAACTTCATAGGGTAAAGATATTTATTTGCTGTGAGAATAAATAGATTCGTTTACTTTTGTGAAAAAATAGAATAAAATGGCAACTTCAAAATTAACTCAAAAGTTACAAGCGATATTAAATGATCTTCAATCTAAGGATGAGAAAAAAGTCTCAAAGGCAATCAAATCTCTTGAGTCCCATGGAAATGCGCACGCGATTAAATCTCTTGCAGAAGTGCTTTTAAGCAGTGATTCAGAACAGAATAAAAACGAAGTTCTAGAATTGTTGAGTAGCCTGAAGGATACTTCAACAGTTGTTGAAATGATTGAGGTGATTTCGGATAAAACCTTTTTACCTATTCGCCAAGCATTGCTTTCCACAATTTGGAATATGAAAGTTGATTTTAGTGATTATGTAGATGACTTTGTTGAAATAGCAGCTAAGGGTGACTTTTTAGAAGCTTTGGATTGTTTAACAATCATTGAAAATTTAGAAGGCCCATTCATGGAAGAAAATATTCTTGAATGTCAATTACATCTTAAAAATTACATGGAAGTTCCAGGTGCGAAAGACGAAAGAAAAGCTGAGATTTTAAGTGAAATTGCCATTAAGATTCGTGATTTCAACCAAGATCTTCAAGATTAAGGCAATTTTTGATTATGAATTAAGGATTTCGAATCCACAATCCGTAATTCTCAATTCATAATCCCTTAAAGATTCCAGTCGAATCGTTTTTTCAATATTCCGTGAATGAATTCCAACACTTGTTCGTTCTCAACTTTTTCAAGGACTTCTCCTACGAAAGCAGAAACCATTAAATGACGTGCAGACTTCTCGCTTAATCCACGAGCTCTTAGATAAAAGACCGCTTCTTCATCCAGTTGACCTGTTGTTGATCCGTGAGAGCATTTTACATCGTCAGCATAGATTTCTAATTCTGGCTTAGAGTTGATCGCTGCATTGTCAGATAATAGAACGTTTCCATTCGATTGAAAAGCATTGATTTTTTGAGCATCTTTTCGAACAAACACTTTCCCATTGAAAACCGCTGTCGAATTATCGTCAATTACACCTTTGTACAATTCAAAAGACTCACAATTTGGAACTTTGTGATCAACGATTGTGTGGTTGTCAACGTGTTGCTTGTTCTTTAATAAATAAGCGCCATTCAAATGACTTTCGCAATTCTGTCCATTTACATTAATGTGCAAGTTATTTCTAACCAATCCACCATTTAAAGTAAACGTATTTATTGTGAAATTAGAATCTTTCGCTTGTTGCACTTCCTCTGTACTCACGTGAAATGTTTGTTCAGATTCGTATTGAATTTTGTCAACAGTTAAAAAAGCGTTTTCTTCTAAACTAATTTCAGAAGTGTTATTGCAAAAGTTTGACTCTCCGTTTTCAGAGAAAAATCCTTGTACGATACAAGCTTTAGAAAACTTCTCTGCATTGATAATCGTTTTGAAATTAGAAATAACATGATCTCCTTTCAAAACGTGAATAATTTGAATTGGTTTTTCAACAACAGTTTTAGCAGCAATGTTAATGCTAACACCTCCCGTTAAATGTGCCGTATTTGTTGCATTGAATAATTCGTTTTCTAACTTTAATGTTGTAGGAGCCAGACCAGTTGATGTATCCGATAATAATTCAAGGGTTACACCTTGAGAGATTTCACGACTGGAAAGTTCCTTTGAAAAATGTCCGTTTACAAATACAAACGTGCACATTGAATCTACGATAGTATACGGATTCACGGAAGCGATTGTCGCTTCAGTATTTTGGAATTCAACTTTACCAATTTTCACAAGACGCGTATACTTCCAGTCCTCAGTTCGAGATGTTGGCAATGGCGTGTTTTCTAGCGTGCAATTTGCTTTCTCTACATCCGATTTGTTAACCGAAAGTGCTGTTGGAGCTAACGCTTTTGTGAAATTGACTTTATTTTCTGCAATAACTGTCATGTTGTTCAGTGCTTATGTGTTGATAGAAAATGACTATTGAGCTGCTGCTGCTAACTCTTCTTTAATCCAATCGTATCCTTTTTCTTCTAATTCTAATGCCAATTCTTTTCCTCCTGTCTTAACGATTTTACCATCGAATAAAACGTGAACAAAATCAGGAATGATATAATCTAACAAACGCTGGTAGTGTGTGATAATAATTGTTGCGTTGTCTTGAGTCTTCAACTTGTTTACCCCGTTTGCAACAATGCGTAATGCATCGATATCCAATCCTGAATCCGTTTCATCTAAAATGGATAATTTAGGATTCAACATCGCCATCTGGAATATCTCGTTACGTTTTTTCTCTCCACCAGAGAATCCTTCGTTGACACTTCTTGACGCTAGTTTAGCATCCAGTTCAACTAAAGCAGATTTTTCACGAACCAATGCCATGAAGTCTTTTGCTGAAATAGACTCTTCCCCTTTGTGCTCGCGGATTTCGTTTATTGCTGTTCGCAAGAAGTTAACATTAGAAACCCCTGGAATCTCTACAGGATATTGAAAAGCTAAGAATAAACCTTCTCTAGCTCTGTCCTCAGTGTCCATATCTAATAAATCTTTTCCATCGAAATCAACGGAACCTTCAGTTACTTCAAAATCTTCACGTCCAGCTAAAACTGAAGCTAATGTGCTTTTTCCGGCACCATTCGGCCCCATAATTGCATGAACTTCTCCAGCGTTTACTGTTAAGTTTAGACCTTTAAGGATTTCTTTCTCCTCAACTCTCGCGTGTAAATTTTCAATCTTAATCATAATGTTCTAAATATCTGTATCGGATCAAAATCCGCAATTATCAATTATCAAATTTTTAATTATCAATTACCCAACGGATCCTTCTAAACTAATCGTGAGTAACTTCTGTGCTTCAACAGCAAACTCCATGGGTAATTGGTTCAGTACTTCTTTGCAATAACCATTTACGATTAATCCAATTGCTTTTTCCTCACTGATTCCACGTTGTTTACAGTAAAATATTTGGTCTTCCCCAATTTTCGATGTAGTCGCTTCGTGCTCAATTTTAGCTGAGCTATTCTTACACTCGATGTATGGAAAAGTATGTGCACCGCACTCATCAGTCATCAACAATGAATCGCATTGAGAAAAGTTTCGAGCGTTGTCCGCATTTTTATGAATTTGAACTAATCCACGGTAAGAATTTTGTGATTTACCCGCTGAAATACCTTTAGAGATAATTGTACTCTTCGTGTTTTTTCCAAGATGGATCATTTTTGTTCCAGTATCCGCCTGTTGATAGTTGTTTGTTACAGCTACCGAGTAAAATTCACCAATTGAATTATCTCCTTTTAATATACAAGAAGGATATTTCCATGTTACGGCAGAACCAGTTTCTACTTGTGTCCATGAAATTTTAGAATTCGTTCCGCAAATCCCTCTTTTTGTTACAAAGTTGAAAATACCACCCAATCCATTTTTATCTCCTGGATACCAGTTTTGAACCGTAGAATATTTAATTTCAGCTCCGTCTTTTGCAATTAACTCAACAACTGCAGCATGCAATTGATTTTCATCACGCTGAGGTGCAGTGCATCCTTCTAAATAGGAAACATAAGATCCTTCGTCAGCAACAACGAGTGTTCTTTCGAATTGACCTGTTCCACCTTCGTTTATTCTAAAGTAAGTTGACAATTCCATCGGGCATCTAACTCCTTTAGGTATGTAACAAAAAGAACCATCAGTAAATACCGCTGAATTTAATGCTGCATAAAAATTATCTGAAGTAGGAACAACTGTTCCCATGTTTGCTCTTACTAATTCTGGATGATCTTGAACTGCTTCAGAGAATGAACAGAAAATGATTCCCAATTCATTCAGTTTTGCTTTAAAGGATGTTGCCACAGATACAGAGTCCATTACGAAATCAACCGCTATGTTTGTTCCAGTTAAACGTTGTTGTTCGTCCAAGGAAATCCCCAATTTTTTCATGGTTTCTTTCATTTCAGGATCAACATCGTCCCAACTTTCGTATTTCTTCGTTTGCTTCGGAGCAGCGTAATAAGTAATGTCTTGAAAATCTGGTTTTGCATATTTGACATGCGCCCATTCTGGTTCTACCATGTTTTTCCAAACTGCAAAAGCTTCCAAACGGTGATCTAACATCCATTCAGGTTCTTCTTTCTTTGCCGAAATAAAACGAATAATATCTTCATTTAGGCCTTTAGGGGCTTTGTCAGATTCAAAGTTAGATGTAAATCCAAATTTGTATTCTTGACCTTCTAAGTCCTTCGCTAATTGATCTTCTGTGTAATTTGACATATTATGTTATATCGAAAATGATTCACCACAACCGCATGTTCTATCGGCATTTGGATTGACAAATACAAAACCTTTACCATTCAGTCCACCTGAAAAGTCAAGTGAAGTTCCTACCAAATACAAAAAGCTTTTCTTGTCTACTACTACTTGAACGCCATTGTCTTCAAACGATTTATCGGTTTCTGTCAATACATTGTCAAATGTCAGTTGATACATTAAACCAGAACATCCTCCTCCTTCAACTCCTACTCGAATGAATAGTCCGTCCTTTTCATCTTCCTGCATGAGCATCAATGCTTGCCTTTTTGCTGAGTCTGTGACTGTTATCATGTTGTTTCTATTTAATTAAAAACGCTTTATTTAGACTAAATCTAAATTAAAGCCATTTTACACTGCAAAAATACCTAATTTGTGGTATTGATGCAAACAAAACAAAGGTTTAGATAGATGAATTTTGTTAATAGATTTTTATGAGCCACAATTTTTCAATGTATTTTGATAAGAAATCGCAACTTGGGCATTACTGTCCGCATATTTCAATAAATTTGCATTTGAAAGTTGAGTGAATGAAAGTTTTTCAAGGTTTTGACCAATTAAAAGAAATTAAAAATCCAGTTTTAACAATTGGAACCTTTGATGGAGTGCATTTAGGTCACAAAAAAATTATTGATCAACTCAACGATGAAGCCAAAAAAATAGGTGGAGAATCTGTGCTTTTTACATTTTATCCACATCCAAGAATGGTGTTGTACCCAGAAAGTCATGGATTGCGCTTGATTCAAACCCAAGCGGAAAAAATTGACAAGTTGAGACGAATGGGCCTGAAAAATGTAATTATTCATCCTTTTACAAAAGAGTTTTCTAGATTATCAGCAATAGAGTTTGTCCGAGACTTCCTTGTCAATCAATTGAATGTAAAAAAATTAGTGATTGGTTATGATCACCAGTTTGGTAAAAACAGAGAGGGTTCGATTTCCTTTTTATTGGAAGTGTGCCAAACGTACGGATTTGAAGTGATTGAGATCGCTGCGCAAGAGATAGATGAAGTGAACGTTAGTTCTACAAAAATAAGAAATGCAATAAAAACTGGAGATCTAGAAATGGCAAACACTTTTTTAGGTGAACCATTTTTATTAGAAGGTGTTGTTATAGAAGGAAAAGCTCTTGGACGAGAATTGGGCTATCCAACTGCAAACTTAAATGTGGAAAGCGAAATAAAATTAATTCCAGGGAATGGAGTTTATGCAGTGAATGTTGAGGTGGATGGAGTTTGGCATCTAGGAATGATGAATATCGGAGTTCGACCAACGATTGATGAAGTTGATACGCCGACAATCGAGGTGCATTTGTTTGATTATAACGGTAACTTGTACGGTAAATCTCTTACGGTACAATTATTATCCAGAGACAGAGACGAATTTAAGTTCAATTCAATCGATGAATTGAAAAATCAATTAAAAAAAGATGAGCAGAATATTCGCGCTTTTTTTCTTAACCGCGGTTAGTCTTGCCGCTTGTGGACAAGAAAATTTCGATTTTCGTGTTTATAATTGGGAAGAGGTGCAAAGTGCTAATCCAGATACTATTTTTGGGATTTCGTTTGAAAAATTAAAATTGGAATCAGTTCCACCAGAATTAGCGCGGTTTAAGCAATTGAAATCACTAGATTTTCAAAAAAACAAACTAAAAGAGATTCCAGAGTTCATTAGCGCATTTCCATATTTAGAAAAACTCAATTTAGAAAAAAATCTATTGGAATATTTTCCGATTCAAATTTGCAGAATGAAAAGTCTCACGCACTTGGTGCTCTCACGGAATTATTTTGAATCTGTTCCAGAATGTATCGGAATGGTTACAACTCTAGTTTACATGGACTTTTATGACACACCGATTCGTCATTTGCCTCAATCGTTAGAAAATTTAAAGAACTTAAAGGAAATTGATTTTTCAGGAATTAAGTTCAGTCCAACTTTTCAAAAGTCGTGGATAGCTAGACTTCCTAATGTGAAAGTCATCTTTGATGCGCCTTGCGATTGTATGGAATAGAAATCAATGCTGCCAACCTTTATCCGCTTACATTCGTTTTTTGATTGTTCAATCGTTAAATCTATTTAGCTAATTGAAAATTTTGTACATTTGGACAACTTCACAATTGACGTATAACGTCAATTGACTTATGAACTGAAAAAATTGAAAGCAACAGTAAAACTTAATTCGTTATTGAAAGTCGCTGTACTTATGTTTATAAGTGTAGTTTCTATCAATGTAAACGCGCAGCAAATACCGCAGTTTAGTCAATACATGAAAAACCCGTATTTGATTAATCCTGGAGCTGCCGGTCAACAGAATTATATTGATGTTACCGCAGGAGGACGTATGCAATGGCTTGGATTTTCAGACGCGCCAAAAACAATGTACGTTTATGTTACTGCGCCTATTGGAGCGAAAGCTTCGAAATACAATCCATCTGTGAAAATTAATTATGGAGCAGTTCGAAATCCGCGAGCAATCTACAATGCACAGCAAAAACATGCCTTGGGAGGTTCGTTAATCATGGATCAATACGGCGCTTTTCAATACATTAAAGCTACAGCAACTTACGCTTTCCACTTACCTGTAACAGATAAAATGTACCTCTCTTTTGGTGCAAATGTTGGATTTTCCAACCGTTCGTTTTTGAAAAGTAGAGCGCAAACATTGAGTACAATGACCGGAGTTGGAACAGATGTTACTTACGATACGTACGCAAGTCAAGGTGATTTAAATATGCTTGATATTGGAGTTGGACTTTATTTGTATTCAAATAATCTATATGTTGGAATTACTGGTGATCAGTTAACAAAAGATTTTGTTCGATTTGGTAATGGCAGTAACATTGATCCACGCATGCATTTTAATTTAGTAGCAGGTTACAAATTTGAATTAAGCAAAACAATGACTTTAACACCTTCCGTTTTGGCGAAATACGTCAAACCATCACCACTTTCTATCGAAGGTTCATTGATGTTCGAATGGAAAGAACGCGTTTGGTATGGAGCTTCTTACCGTTACAAAGATGCTGTTATTGCATTTGTTGGGATGAACATTACCAATCGTCTTAGGTTCGGTTATTCATTCGATTTCTCTACCTCACGTTTCAATAACCACAGTTTCGGTGGACATGAATTGAACATCGGGTTGATGTTGTAAGTCTTTAATAAACTTCATTAATTTTAACTTATCGCAGCATTGCAAATGCGGCGAAACTTGGTGTAGTAATCCTAGAGCTTGCTGATTTTTAAATTAACGCATGAAAAGAAGATAGGTTTTTTATAGTCTGATAATATTTATTGCATCAGTAATTCTAATCGATCTATTTATAATAGGAGTTAAATATACAGGTGATTTTAACAATCATTTTGACGATAATGATGTTGTTATGCTTAACGCTTATAATGTTAAGTGCAATGAAGAAATTGATGAAATAATATGTAAGCTTGTTCGAAGTAGAGGGTTGGATAAGTTTATTGTATGTAATAGACCAAAAAGTTATTATGTTTGATTAGGAAAAATTTAAAGATACGGAGCTTAAAGTTCGTGAATTTATAACTTTAGATTTAACTCGAATAGTTAAAAAAAATGAATGATGACGCGGTATATTTCATCAATGATAATGATACATTGAAGGTGAAACATAAAATTTTCAAACCTAATTTAGCGTTGTGGGATGGTGCTATTTTAAAATAGCTAGAACATCCGCTTCACTGCATTTTTAGCGCGTAGAGGCCACGAAGTAAATCCTGCGGAAACCATTTCAATTAAACTTTATCGATTTCACAGGCTTGATCCTCGTAATAACAACACTTGGAATAATCAAGGAAGAGATGCAAATTCCCAAGGTAGCAAGGTTAAGAAAAGCCCAATGAATGAAGTTCAATTCAATCGGTACTTGCGTTAAATAATACACTTCGGCATTCAACGTAAAAACACCTGTGTACTTTTGAAGGAAACAGATGCCAAGTCCAATAATATTACCCCACAACATACCGCGACTGATAAGAAATGCAGCTTGAATTAAGAAAATTTTTCGAATGCTCCAGTTTGTTGCACCCATCGCTTTCATCATGCCAATGAAATTAGAACGAATAAGGATTAAAACGAGCAGGGCTGAACCCATGTTGATTATTCCAATTAAGATCATCAAGGAAAGAATGATAACAACGTTGATGTCAAGGAAGTCCAACCAAACAAAAATGTCTTTCTGGTTTTCCATGATGCTAGTCGTTTTTAATAATTCAGCGTATTTTGTTGGAATGAAATCAATTTTCTTTTTGACGCGTGTAAATGCTTCATCTAATTTCGACCAATCGTTGATCATGATTTCAAATCCACCTACATAATTATCTGAACTTCCTTTTCCGTTCGTTATTTCGAAGGTAATCGTTTTTTGAGAAGCTTGAATTGAAAACTTTGTACCATCGTCATTTAAATAAGTGCGCTCAATTTCATTGAATTCGTTAAGTTTAAAGTCGCACGGCGAGTACGCATTCCCCTTGATGGATATTTTCAAATAAGCGGTATCAGGAATGCTCGTATCGATTTCATCAGACGTTGGATTGCTCCAGTAATCTGCGGCAATCAATCGAATTAAGGTGTCTTTAATTGGACAAATGGTAAATCCAGTGTATGTATCAAACCCATCGCCCCAATCGTATTTGAAGTTACCATTTCCACCTGCGACGTTTCCACGAATGATCAATTGATTATTTGTTAACGTATCAGCAACTTCAATGGCGGCACTGATTCCCCAATCATTCAATTCTTGAACCATTTTAAGGTCGCCAAGAACAAACTTTTTATCAAATTCTTCCAGTCCAGTTTCGTATATCCCAACAATAATAAACTCTCTTTTAACCGGTTGACTTTTAACGAAAAAGGCGCCAATAGTATCGTGTAATTTGTAGTTTAGGTCGCGACAAATTTTGTTTGAAACCACAATACGGTTGTCTTTTTTGTCTTTTTTATAATGGGGTAATTTACCTTCAATCAAGTGCGTCTTGAAGAAGTTCCAGTCGTAACCTTCGTCAACACCTTTGACAATTGCACCGAGCACATCTTGTTGAATTTCAGAAGTGTCTTTTCCGTTGGCAAGTTTATATTTCCGTTCGTTTTTATCCGACTGAAGTAAAACAGGTTTGTAACCAACGGCTTGGATTGATTTGATTGCAGCATCCTTTTTTAGAATCTTTACGAAATCTTGGTCTTTACGAATAGCTTGACTTTCAAAAATACTATTCTCTCCTGACGCCATTATGAAAAGATGAGATCCAAACCCGCTTATTTTTTGGCGCACTTCTTGCTGGAAACCAAAGACAACGGCAATGGTGATTAAATTAACAATAATTGCCAGCGCAATGCTGATGATAGATATACGCACAATAGGTTTGGAAACTTTCTTACCTTGTGCGACACTTTTAAGCGTTTTTTTAGATATGAAGTATTCGAATCCCAATTTACAATTTAGTTTTCGGCTAAAGTACACAAAGGTTTTCTGCCTGAAAAGTATTTTTATTTTTTTGATTTCATCTTGTAGTTTCGGTAATACAATTCCAGAGATCAATGCAGATGATTCAACGACTGTAATTAGCATCAATAGCATTCGTGTTGGAGCTCAAAATACGCTGAATATTATAGCGCTTTTGAAACAAAAAAAAGTTGGAATTGTTGGCAATCAATCGTCCTTAGTTGGAATAACACACCTTGTGGATACATTGGTGAGTTCTCAGGTGAATGTTGTACGCGTGTTTTCTCCAGAACATGGTTTTAGGGGAGATGCTGATGCGGGAGAAGTTGTTTCAAATGGAAAGGATTCAAAAACAGGATTGCCAATCGTCTCTCTTTATGGGAAGAATAAAAAACCGACGGATGAACAATTAAAAGGAATTGATATCATGATTTTTGATATACAAGATGTCGGAGTTCGTTTCTACACCTATATTTCTACTTTACATTACGTGATGCAGGCTTGCGCCGAAAACAATATCGAGTTAATCGTTTTAGATCGCCCGAATCCAAACGGACATTATGTGGATGGACCAATTCTGGATATGAAATATGCTTCGTTTGTAGGAATGCATCCAATTCCAATTGTGCATGGAATGACGATTGCTGAATATGCCCAAATGATCAATGGTGAAGGTTGGCTTGGCGAGAATGTGACATGTAAATTAACCACTGTGCTGTGCGAAGGATATTCGCATGACACACCTTATTCACTTCCAGTTCCACCATCTCCGAATTTAAGATCTGATTTATCAGTTCAATTGTATCCAAGCTTATGTTTGTTAGAAGCAACAACTGTTTCAATTGGAAGAGGGACAGATTTCCCATTCGAAGTGTACGGTCATCCTGACTTTCCAATAACCACTTTTTCGTTTACCCCGAAAGCCGGATTTGGATCTAAGGACCCGAAACAAGAAGGGCTAAATTGCAACGGATATCACTTGAATGATAAACAATATGAACGAATTTATCAATTGGACTTTAGTTTTCTTGTCAATGCAAACAAACAGTTAAATGGTAAACTATTTATTGATCAAGATAAGTTTTTGAACCTATTAGCAGGGAATGATGTTTTAATAGAACAGCTAAAAAATGGATTAAGTGAAGCTGAAATTCGTTTGTCTTGGGAGCCAAAATTAACCGAATTTAAAGAGATGAGAAAAAAGTATTTGATATACGATTAATTTCATTGCCGACAGATTGCTCTATAGAAAACAGTAATTGTGAATAACAAATGGATCAATTAAAAGTTTGAATCCTATCAAATAGAATAGTTAAATTAGCATACATTATAAGAATAAACATAAAGAGATATGGCAAAAGTTGGAATTATTATGGGAAGTATGTCGGATTTACCGATTATGCAAGAAGCAGCAAATATTTTAAAAGAATTTAATATAGCCTATGAAATGAACATCGTTTCAGCGCATAGAACGCCAGATTTAATGGTTGATTATGCACGAAATGCACATAAAAGAGGTGTGAATGTAATTATTGCCGGAGCGGGTGGAGCAGCACATTTACCGGGAATGACAGCGTCATTAACAGCGTTGCCAGTGATTGGAGTTCCAATTAAATCAACTAATTCAATTGACGGTTGGGATAGTATTTTATCCATTTTACAAATGCCAAATGGAATTCCTGTTGCAACTGTCGCGTTAAATGGAGCAAAAAATGCTGGAATTTTAGCAGTTAAGATAATTGGAGCAAGCAACGATCAAGTGCAAGGACAGTTGTTAGAATACATGGAGGACATGAGGGAAGCAGTTATTAAAAGTGCTGAAGATTTAAATGATAACAACCGCAATTTGGATGTTGACTAAGAAATAGAACTTAATAGTAAAAAAGGTTTCTCTTCATGAGAAACCTTTTTTGTTTTATACAATTACGCCTAAAGTCTTGTGATCTTCGATATTGTCAATTCCCCAATTATCTAGTTCCTTTTCAGTCCATAATTCTGGAAAGAAAATACGCCTTTGATAACGCGGATGCATGTATTTTTGCCATTCGCTTCCACCAGTTGCTTCTGCACTTGTTTCTCCACTGTTAAGATATTTCTTTGCAGCATTCAAATGGTGAATTACCCATTTTACGTTCACTGTATGATCGTAATGGCGCATTGCATTCACCAATTGAACGTTCTTTTGATCCTCCGGCGGAAGCGATTTAAATTTCGTCCACAAGTTAATCGTGTTGTACTCTTGCATGAAAGTCAAAAACTCTTCTTTATACCGTTTATCAAAATTGGCAACCAATTTATTTCTTCCTCCAGTTTTGTGATCTACTCCCGCAGCTTGCCAATACAAGTGGTCGTAGGCATGAGTGTAAGGTGTATTTCTGTCAATCGTTTTTCTGAACCTGAAATCTATTAAATTGATTAATTCTGTAGAAGCAAATTCAATTTTACGGTATTGTGCACTTTGAAAACCACTTGCAGGAGTTAATGTGTCTCTAAATTTCATGTACTGATCAACATCCATTCCATCTCCCATAATGGTAAATGAGTTGGAAAGCATATCAAAATATCGACTTACACGGTCCAAATGTTTCGAGAATTTTTCTGTTGAAATAGGATATTCATGAGATACTTGATCAATTTCCCATAAAATCATCTTAAACAAGATTTCATTCATTTGGTGGTACATTATAAAAACCATTTCATCCTTCAACACAGTGCGTTGTGCTTGAAGGCCTAAAAGTGCATCTACTTGAATATAATCCCAATATGTGATTGGCTCAGCATGCAATAGCCCTGATAAATGCGTATCGGGATTTTGTCCCATCGCTTTGTATTTTTCATCAATCGCTTTTAGTAACTCTTCACGTGTCATTGTTCAATATTAAATGATTTATTCAAAACTACGGAAAAAATGAAGTTCTTTGCATGATGTAAATCATATTATAGGCAGAGACTCTCTTTTAGTTGAGCATAGGAATTGCGACTAATCGGGATTTTCGCCTGATTTGTCAGTGTAGCATGGTAACTATTTTTTTCAAATGAATCAATTCTAGTTAAAAAGTTAACATTGATAATGTAGGATCGATGGATTCTTAAAAAATCTTTAGAACGCAGCGATTGTTCGTAATAGCTCAAAGTTTTCTTGTTAAGATAGCATTTTTCGACCGTGTAAATCTTCACGATACCGAAAATAATAATCATGATTGGGAAAATCAACCCATTATCAAACGTACCAGGTACTATGTCATTTAGTAGAAAAAAACACCACCAACAACAATAAGTACATATCCCCATTTTTTTTACCAATAGTGTTCATGTAATGTAACAATACCGATTGCAATTAATCCTATTTCTCAAGAGATAAGACAGTGTGGAATTGCGGCTCCCATTCTTTCTACCATAAAAATTACACCGAATAAGATCAATAAAGTTCCTGCTAATACTTTTGATTTCTGATGACGAAGTGGTATTCGTTTATTTTTTATTTCCATGTTTTTTTGTTTCGTTGAATCAAGTATAGATGAACAATTGTGAGAATAAAAGAACTATTCGGCGAAGTGTAGCTGTTTTTCGGTGAATGGTACTTCGACAAGCTCAGTGACCTCATTCACCGAGTCAAATAGTTACATCTAAAAAAAAAGACCGCCAAAATTGACGGTCTTTAATTACACAATAATTGAACTTATAAAGTTCCTCTTTTCGCCTGTTCACGCTCTATAGACTCGAACAATGCTTTGAAGTTTCCTGCTCCAAACCCACGAGCTCCCATTCTTTGGATAATTTCAAAGAATAAAGTTGGTCTATCTTCCAATGGCTTAGTAAATATTTGTAATAAGTATCCTTCTTCATCCGCATCAATCATAATACCTAAAGCCATTAATTTTTCAATGTCTTCTTGTAATTTATGATTGTGAGCTTCTAAACGTATAGGAACTGCATTGTAATACTCTTCAGGTGGAGTAGATAGAAATTCAATACCACGACTTCTCAAATCAGCTACTGTTGTAATAATATCGTCCGTTGCAACTGCTATGTGCTGAACACCTGAACCTTCGTAGAAATCCAAATATTCTTCAATTTGAGAACGTTTTTTTCCTTCAGCTGGTTCATTAATAGGGAATTTAATTCGACCGTTACCATTCGACATTACTTTTGACATCAATGCAGAATACTCTGTATGAATTTGTTTGTCATCAAATGAAAGGAAATTAACAAATCCCATGACATCTTCGTACCATTTTACCCACGTGTTCATTTCGTTCCAACCAACATTTCCGACCATGTGATCGATGAACTTTAATCCTGTTGGTGATGGATTGTAGTCTGATTCCCACTTCTGATATCCAGGTAGAAATTCTCCTTTGTAATTCTTACGCTCTACAAACATGTGAACTGTTTCCCCGTAAGTATAAATTCCAGCCCTTACAACCTCACCGTGTTCATCAGATTCAACAGTCGGTTCCATATACGATCTTGCACCACGTTTGGTTGTTTCTTCATAGGCACTTCTTGCGTCCTCAACCCATAAAGCGACAATTTTCACGCCATCACCGTGTTTCTTTACGTGCTCTCCAATTAGTGAGTCGCTGTTGAGGGCTGTAGTTAAAACAAGACGAATTTTGTCTTGTTTTAAGACATATGAAGCTCTGTCTCTCACTCCAGTTTCTAATCCCGCATAAGCGTGAGATTGAAATCCAAAAGCTGTTTTATAAAAGTGGGCCGCTTGTTTGGCATTACCAACGTAAAACTCAACGTAATCTGTCCCTAGAAGTGGCAAGAAATCCTGCGCTCCTTCAAATATTTTTTCTAATCCGTATTCTACGTTCTTTGGTGTCGTTTTTTCTGACATTTTTTTAATTTTTTTTAATGTATTCTGTTTTATTTAGTCGTGTAACCAAGATTGATAGTAATCTGCAATCTCAAGTTCCATCGCTTGCTTCGTTAATTTTAAAGGTTTAAATGTATCTACCATTACGGCTAATTCTTCTGTAGATTTTTTACCAATACTTCTTTCGTATGCTCCAGGATGTGGACCATGTGGAATTCCACCTGGATGTAATGTCAATTGTCCTTTTTTAATGTTGTTTCTGCTCATAAAATCCCCATCAACATAATACAGTAATTCATCTGAATCAATGTTACTATGATTGTATGGTGAAGGAATTGAATCTGGGTGATAATCGTATAATCTAGGTACAAATGAACAAATCACAAATGCGCTTGTCTCGAAAGTTTGATGCACTGGAGGTGGTTGGTGAATTCGACCGGTAATTGGCTCGAAATCGTGTATTGAAAATGCATACGGATAATTAAAACCGTCCCAACCTACAACATCAAACGGATGCGACGCGTATGTATACGAGTATAAGATTCCTTCTTTTTTTGTTTTTACTAAAAAGTCGCCTTTTTCATGATGTGTTTCCAATTCTGAAGGGCCTCTGAAATCGCGTTCGCAATAAGGTGAATGTTCTAATAATTGACCAAACCAGTTGCGGTAACGTTTAGGCGTGTAAATTGGGTGGTGCGACTCAACAATAAATAAACGATTTTCTTCAGTGTCAAACTCTATTTGATAAATAATTCCTCTTGGAACGACCAAATAATCACCATATTTAAAAGGGATATTCCCTAATTGAGTGCGTAAAGTCCCACTTCCTTCATGAATAAAAATGACTTCATCGCAATCGGCATTCTTGTAAAAATAATCTCGCAATGATTTCTTCGGAGATGCTAGTACAATGTGACAGTCACTATTCACCAAAACTGCAACTCTACTCTCTAGGTAATCATCTTTTGGAGCCACCTTAAAACCGTTAAAGCTTCTCATTTGAAGTTGCTTGTCGTGCGCGATTTCTGGGTTAACATCAACTTTACCGATAAACTCTTTAACGATTGTTGGTGGTTCAACATGATACATTAAAGAGGACATACCATCGAACCCAATCGTTCCAAACAGTTGCTCATGGAATAACTCACCATTTTCTTTTCGGAAAATTGTATGTCTTTTGGGTGGAATCGTCCCGAGTTTATGATAAAAAGGCATATAACTTTAATTTTAAATTAACTGAATTCTATATGAAGTACGTCTCTAATAATTCAAAGCTGAGACGCAAAAATACAAAGTCTTAACATGCTAAAAACTGATTGTTGTCATGAAAATAGCAATATCAATTAAAATTTCTGCTTTCTTTTAGGAATTTCCCGAAATAATATTTCTATTTGTAGGACAAGATAACAACATGAAGAAGACAATTGTAATAGGTGCCTGTGGGCAAATTGGTGCTGAGTTAGTGCTAGGGCTGAGACGTTTGAAAGGCGACGAAAATGTTGTTGCGGCTGACCTGCATGATGATTGTCCTTCAAAACTTGCGAGTGGACCATATGCAAAAATGGATATATTAAACCAAGATGCCGTTCGTAGTTATATCATTGATAACGAGGTTAAAGAGGTGTATTTGTTAGCTGCGTTGTTAAGTGCTACCGCTGAAAAAAATCCTGCGTTTGCCTGGGAATTAAATATGGAAGGACTTTTTACGATCTTAAACTTAGCGAAAGAAGGGTATATTGATAAGATCTTCTGGCCAAGTTCAATAGCGGTTTTTGGTCCGACAACACCGAAAGAAAATACACCACAATTAACAATAATGGAACCATCAACTGTTTATGGAATTTCAAAACAGGCTGGAGAAAGATGGTGTGAATATTATTTTAATCACTATGGAGTGGATGTGCGAAGCATACGCTACCCAGGTTTAATTTCTTATACGAGTTTACCGGGAGGTGGAACAACAGATTATGCCGTAGATATTTTTTATCAAGCGAAACTGGGAAATGAATTCTCCTGTTTCTTGAAAGAAGATACAGCACTTCCTATGATGTTTATGGAAGATGCAATTAGAGCTACGTTGGAATTAATGGAATCTCCGAAAGAAAGAATAAAAACTAGGTCATCCTACAACCTTTCAGGGTGCAGTTTTACTCCTAAGCAACTTTCGGATGAGATAAAAATGGTATTACCTGATTTTAGGATCATTTATTCACCTGATTTCCGTCAAAATATAGCAGATAGTTGGCCGGGTTCAATTGATGATTCAACGGCAAGGAATGATTGGGGATGGAAAGAGGAGTTTAATACTAAGTCACTGGTTGATATAATGTTGAAAAATGTTGATGTTACTTTATTGGTTTAGTTTTAACACATTTATTCAAAATTCAGCAGGGCGTAATTTAATTTTGGTCGATAAAAAACTAAATTTTGCCGAATTTATTTTGATAAACAGAATGTAATATGTAATTTCGGTTAGAACTGTGAACACTCAAAACTTATAATAACTGAGGATAACATGATATTAAAGAAAATATTATTTATCATGCTGCTTGTATTTTCATCACCTTCGCTTATTTTAGCTACGGATGATCAAGGAGGAGAGACGAATAAGGTTGACGGTCAAGGACGTAAGCAAGGTAAATGGGTTTATCTAGGTAAAGATAGACCGGAATTTGGATTTCCATTGAATGGTAAGATTGAAGAAGGTCCTTATATAGACGATAGGAAAGAGGGCGTATGGATTAAATACCACAATGATGGAGTAACTCCTAAGTTGAAAGGGGAATACCATAATAATCGACCAAGCGGTAAATACACGAAATTATATCCAGATGGAACTATTCGCGAAGTCGGTACTTTCGATAGGAATAAGTATGCTGATTCTTTAAAGCGGTACCATGAAAATGGCGTTTTGGAATATGAAGCAGACTATAATGAAACGGGTAAAGAGCAAGGTGTCGTAAAATATTATTATCCAAACGGTCAAGAAGAATTTATTTTTGAATCCCAAAATGGAATTCCAACAGGAAAAGCTTCTCGTTATTACGAAAATGGTGATGTAAAAGAGATTATTTATTATGCTGCTGACGGTTCAATTGAAAGAAGCGAGCAACGTGAAATAAAAAACCCTGCGGTCAATGTTGTTGATCCTGGAGTTTCTAAAGAAGCTGCACCAAGAGTTACTAACCCAAGGACTAAAGGAACCCGTTTTCAAACAAACGGATACAATAAAGTTTACAACGATAACGATGAAATTTGGCAAGACGGAGATTTTAGAAATGGACGCTTGTGGGATGGAAAAGTTTATGAATATGATTCCGATGGAATTCTTCTTAAAGTAAAAGTATTTAAGAAAGGAGTTTATCATTCTGACGGACAATTGTAATCAAACTATTAAAGAAAAAAAGCTCCAATATTGGAGCTTTTTTTTTGCGCTAATATGTTCTTATATTTGTTCCATAAACTAAATGTGAATGCAAGACAATAAAAATAAGTCTAAAATAATTGTTCCAGATTTTTTACTTAGTCCCAAAGTGGACAAGGTTGGAGTAGAAGAGCGCGTTGCACGGTTTCAAACGAGAAGTATTAAATCTGATTCAAAAATGCAAGCTTTGAAATTGGCATTGAGTATGATAGATTTAACAACACTTGAAGGTAAGGATACACCGAGTAAAGTACGTCAAATGTGCTACAAAGCTATGCATTTACATGATATTCAAGAAGGCTTACCAGCGGTTGCTGCGGTTTGCGTTTATCCTTCAATGGTCGGCGTAGCAAAAAAGGAAGTACTCAATTCAAGTGTTAAGGTTGCGTCTGTTTCAACTGCATTCCCTAGTGGACAGGCTCCACTAAATGTTAAATTAATTGACACCAAGTTTGCGGTGCAGGAAGGAGCTGATGAAATTGATATGGTTATTTCAAGAGGTAGGTTTTTGTCTGGGGAATATAATTTTGTGTTTGATGAAATTGCAGCTATCAAAGAAGCTTGTGGTCAAGCGCGGTTAAAAGTGATTGTTGAAACCGGTGAATTGGTTACGTTGGATAATGTGCGCAGGGCAAGCGATATAGCAATGTATGCAGGAGCAGACTTTATTAAAACATCAACAGGTAAAATACAACCGGCCGCAACCATGCAAGTCACTTATACAATGCTCGAAGCAATTAGAGATTTTTATGATGCTACTGGAATTCAAATTGGAATGAAGCCTGCAGGTGGAATTTCAAATTCAAAATTAGCCCTGCACAATTTAGTAATGGTGAAAGAGGTGTTAGGAAATGATTGGTTAACGAATGAATGGTTCCGTTTTGGAGCAAGTAGTTTAGCAAATGATGTCCTAATGCAAATCATGAAAGCTGAAACAGGAGTCTATCAATCATCAAATTATTTTTCAATCGATTAAAGATGGCAAAGAAAAAGAACGAAATCAATTGGGATTATGCTCCATCTTTGGAAAGCACTTCTCACATAGAAATAAAAGATAAATACGAATTATTCATCGATGGTAAATTTGTAAAACCGTCATCTGGAAATTATTTCAACACGATTAACCCAGCAACAAATGAGTTACTGTCAAGTATCGCATATGCGAATGATAAAGATGTAGATAAAGCTGTAAAAGCTGCTCGAAAAGCATACAACGAAGTTTGGTCAAAATTATCAGGTAAAGAACGAGGGAAGTATATTTATCGTATCGCCCGCTTGATGCAAGAACGCGCTAGAGAATTGGCAGTTATTGAAACTTTGGATTCAGGAAAAACAATTCGAGAATCACGAGATATTGATATTCCATTGGCATGTAACCATTTCTTTTATTATGCTGGATGGGCTGATAAAATGGAATATGCTTTTCCAAATCGAAAGGTAGAAGCTTTGGGAGTAGCAGGTCAGATTGTGCCTTGGAACTTTCCCTTGTTAATGGCAGCATGGAAAATTGCTCCTGCTTTAGCTGCAGGAAATACAGTTGTTCTTAAACCGGCTGAAACGACTTCTTTAACAGCATTAAAATTGGCGGAAATTATTAGAGATTCTGGTTTGCCTGATGGAGTAGTTAATATTGTAACTGGTTATGGTGATACTGGAGCAGCAATTGTAAATCATTCTGACATCAACAAAATTGCATTTACTGGTTCAACAGGGGTTGGTAAGATTATCCAAAAGGCCATCGCTGGAACGGGAAAGAAAGCAACTTTGGAATTAGGAGGTAAGTCTGCAAATATTATTTTGGACGATGCACCAATTGATCAGGCTGTAGAAGGAATTGTGAATGGAATTTTCTTTAATCAAGGACATGTGTGTTGTGCTGGATCCCGATTGTTTATTCAAGAAGGTGTGGCAGATGTAGTGATAAAAAAATTAAAGCGAAGAATGGACACCTTGATTATCGGGGATCCACTAGATAAAAACACAGATATTGGTGCCATCAATTCGAAAGAACAACTAGATACAATCAATAAGTACATCAAAATTGGAATCAATGAAGGTGCTGCCATGTATCAACCAAATTGCCGCGTACCGAAAAAAGGATATTTTTGTCCCCCAACAATTTTCACGGATGTCGCACAATCAAGTCGCATTGCACAAGAAGAGATTTTTGGTCCTGTGTTGACTATTCAGACCTTTAGAACGGTCGATGAGGTTATTCAAAAGGCAAACAACTCACCTTTTGGACTAGCAGCTGGAGTTTGGTCGGACAAAGGCTCACGTGTATTCAATTTAACGAGTAAATTGAATGCTGGTGTTGTTTGGGCGAATACGTATAATAAATTCGATCCGGCGTCTCCTTTTGGAGGTTATAAAGAAAGTGGTTATGGAAGAGAAGGTGGAATGCACGGTTTGGGTGCTTATGTAAAATTGAAATAACTATGGAACGTTTGGAAATCTTAAAAACATATAAAATTTACATCGGCGGAAAGTTTCCTCGAACAGAGTCAGGGCGTTATTACACACCTGTAAATGCAAAAGGAGTGCAATTGGGTAATATTTGCTTGTCTTCACGTAAAGATGTAAGAAACGCTGTAGTTGCAGCTCGAAAAGCATTCGGTGATTGGTCAGAAAGAGCTGACTTTAACCGTAGTCAGATTTTATACCGCATGGCTGAAATGTTAGAAGGTAGAAAATCACAATTCATTGAAGAGTTAATTTTTCAAGGAGCTTCTCCAAAGAAGGCTGCAGAAGAAGTTGAACTTTCTATTGATCGATTGGTGTATTACGCTGGTTGGTGCGATAAGTATAAGCAAATTCAAAGTTCAGTAAACCCTGTGTCGTCTTCTCACTTCAATTTTTCCGTTCAAGAACCGACGGGAGTTGTTGGTATAGTAGCTGATGAAAATTCTTCATTAATTGGATTGATTTCATGTATCTCCCCAGTTATAGCTGGTGGAAATACATGTGTTGTGTTGGCTTCTGAAAAGTTGCCACTTTGCGCGATTACCTTTGCGGAGGTTATCAACTCTTCAGATGTTCCTGGTGGAGTAGTCAATATATTAACTGGTAAAGGAGCCGAAATGATTGCGCCAATGACAACTCATATGGATATTAACGCAATGTTTTATGCTGGAAATGACTTGGCAATTGTTAAAGAATTGGAGGAGAGCGCGGCGTTGAATTTAAAACGAATTCATTCGTACGATGAAGATTGGAGTACGGAAGATGCGCAAAACTTATACTTTATAACTGACTTTCAAGAATTAAAAACAACGTGGCATCCAATAGAAAATGTTGGAGGCGCCAGTTCAAGCTACTAAATAGTTTTCAATTTTAAATTGAAAAACAAGAAAAGCGTAAATTGATAATTTACGCTTTTCTTGTTTAAATAGTCTTTGCTTAGTTCAATGTAAAGTTAATTGGCAATCTACAGCGTGTTCTTGCTTTTATACCTTTGGCTTCACCAGCTTCCCAATGCGGCATTTTTCGAATCAATCGTGCGGCTTCTTTGTCTAAGTCAGAACTTACTCCTCGTTCTATTGCAATATTAGAAAGAGAACCATCTTGTTCAACAACAAACGACAAGTAAACTCTTCCTTGCTCATTCATTTCAATTGCAGTCTGAGGATAAATAACATTTTCAGCAATCCAACGCTGCATTGCACCTGCTCCTCCTATAAAAGAGGCCTCCACATCTGGGAATTCGATAATTGGTGGGTCAGCAACTACAACATCACCGCCTGTTCTAATATCTGGAGGGGTAATAACAACTATGCGCGTAATTGGAATTTCTTGCGTATTGCTATCGATGATAATTTCTTCACTTGGTGGTAAGGAAATTATAGGTTGTTCAACAACAAGTGGTGCAATTTCCGGTTTTATGCTTTCTTGCATAAATTGAATCTCAGCCGAATTCTCTGCGGACTTTGTTCTTAAGTCGCGTTCGATTCCATTTGTAAATGAGAAAGAAGCGAGTACCAGACTTCCAATAAATAATAATCCAATTGCTGTAATTGGGCCTCTTGATTTTTCAATGTTCGCTTTGTGTGTTTTTTTTTCTTCCATGACGTGTAGTTTTTTAAATTTCATTTGAACTAAACCAAAACATGTGCCAAAAAAAACGCCCACTAAAAGCGGGCGTTTCAAATATATTGGTGTTGTTCGATTAGTTCAACGTAAAGTTGATTGGTAAACGACAACGTGTTCTTGCTTTTCTACCTTTAGCTTCACCTGGCGACCAGTTTGGCATTTTACGTAATAAACGTTTTGCTTCTTTATCTAAGTCATTACTTACACCTCTTTCGACTGCAATGTTTGAAATAGAACCATCAGGTTCTACAACGAAAGAAAGATAGACTCTTCCTTGCTCATTCATTTCAATAGCTGTTTGTGGGTAGTTTACATTTTCAGCAATCCATTTCTGCATCGCTGCTGCACCACCTGGAAAAGATGCTTCAACATCAGGGAAATCAATAATTTCCTCATCAACTTTTACTTCTTCTACTGGTCCAATTTTTACTGGAGGTGGGATCGGAATATTTGCAACCGGCTCTTGTTCTGTGTTTTCTTCCTCTTTAATTTCTTCCGAAACGGGAGGTGGAGCATCCACTTGTGGCGGTGGTGGTGGTGGTGTATCCTCTGGTTTTACATCCTGGACAAATTGCACATCAGCATCATTTTCGGCCACTTTACCTTTTCCTTCTCGCTCTGTTTCCACAGTATAAGAAAAAGATGCCAATACAATACTTCCTACGAAAAGAAGTCCCATCAAAATGATCGGCCCTCTCAATTTTTCAATACTTGCTTCGTTACTTTTCTTTAATTCCATTTTAATCTGAATTAGATTGTAAATATATAAATTTATATCAACAAAAAATATACCATTCACTCAATAACATTGTGAATAGAGTATACGAAAGCTAATAATTCCTATACATGCTCCGAAGATATCAAAAATTAAGTTCCAAAAGCTAAAACAAGTTGAAATCTGACAACCATAAATTAAAAGTTCGGAGACTATTGCGATTAATATTGCGGAGCTAAATACGATTTTAAAAGCATTTCGTTTTAAATACTCATATTTCAATTGTTTTTTTAATGCTGCTACCCAAATGTGCACAAATCCCCACATTAATAATGCGTGAATTAGTGAACGCGATGGTATTGCATTAAAATATAAGACTTGATCGGTTGGGATAGGCGTAAAATATAAAAGTGCCATTACAAACATCCAACCAACACCTAGAAAAACAATGCGTAAATTCAAAACGATTATCCTACTAGATCTGCGTATGCAGTCGCGTCAAGTAAATTATTGAGCTCGCTTGAATCAGAAACTTCAATTTTGATCATCCAACCTTTTCCATAAGGATCGGAGTTTACAAGTTCAGGATTTGCCTCCAATTCTGAATTAAATTCTTTAATCTCTCCAGAGATTGGCATAAATAAATCCGATACTGTTTTCACAGCTTCAACAGATCCAAATACTTCTTCGATATCAAGAGATTCTCCTTCTGTTTCTACTTCAACATATACGATGTCGCCTAGTTCACCTTGAGCGAAATCAGTAATTCCTATTGTTGCTATGTTACCCTCGATGCTCACCCATTCGTGATCTTTTGTGTATTTAAGATTTTCTGGAATATTCATTTTTTATTATTTTAGATAGCAAAAGTAAAATTTTTCCCTTCGTAACAATGCGGATATACAAATTTGTTCTGAACAATTTTCTGCATGTTTTTAACTAAATTTGCTTCCGATGATAAACCAAGAACAATTAAAGGTAATACAGAAGCGCATAAGCGCGATTCAAGACTATTTAAAAATAGACGAAAAGCGATCTCAACTGACTGAAGAAGAGTTAAAAACACAAGACCCTGATTTTTGGAACGATTCTAAAAAGGCCGAGCTTCAAATGAAATCAATTCGCTCATTAAAGTATTGGATTGACGCGTTTGACACGTTGAATTCTGAATTTGAAGATGTTGAAATTTTATTTGAATTCGCGAAAGAAGGAGAAGGGGAAGAAGAGGAGGTTGATCGCCAGTTTACAATTTTGAGCGATAAAGTCGAGGAGCTTGAATTAAAAAACATGCTCTCTAGTGAGGAAGATAGTTTGAGTGCCGTTCTTCAAATTACTGCTGGTGCGGGTGGGACTGAAAGTTGTGATTGGGCATCCATGTTGATGCGTATGTACACGATGTGGGCTCAGAAAAATGGATATAAAGTAAAAGAGTTGAATTACCAAGGTGGAGATGTTGCAGGGGTCAAAACTGTAACAATGGAAATTGATGGTGAATTTGCTTTTGGATATTTAAAAGGGGAGAATGGTGTTCATCGTTTGGTGCGAATTTCACCATTTGATTCGAATGCTAAACGTCATACGTCCTTTGTCTCTGTTTATGTTTATCCATTGGTGGATGACACGATTGAAATTCATGTCAATCCAGCAGATATTTCATGGGAAACGTTTAGATCTGGAGGAGCAGGTGGTCAGAATGTAAATAAGGTTGAAACAGCTGTTCGTTTGCGACATGCACCAAGTGGAATTATCATTGAAAACTCTGAAGGACGCTCTCAGTTGGGCAATAAAGAAAAGGCAATGCAATTACTGAAGTCTCAATTGTACGAACTAGAATACCGTGCAAGAATGGAAGCGCGCGATGAAATTGAAGCCAACAAGAAAAAAATTGAATGGGGATCACAAATTAGAAACTATGTGATGCACCCATATAAATTAATTAAAGATGTTCGAACTGGGCATGAGACAGGGAATGTTGATGCGGTAATGGATGGTGATTTGAATAAATTCTTTAAAGCATTTTTAATGATGTACGGAGGTTAATGGTGAGAGATAAAATTAAAGTATACCATAATTTAAGATGTTCTAAGAGTCGCTGTGCGATGACTTATTTGGATGAATTGAAAGTGGATTATGAAGTAATTGAATACTTGAAGGATGTGCCAACTAAGGTTGAATTGTCAAATATAATAGAGATGCTAGGAATTCGTCCTGAAGAGTTGATTCGAAAAAGAGAACCTGATTTCAAAGAAAACTTCAAAGGAAAACAGTTGTCTGATGACGAATGGATTGATGCAATGATTCAGTTTCCAAAATTAATTGAGCGTCCAATTGTAATTAAAAATAACAAAGCCGTTATAGCAAGACTAACAGAGCGAATTGATGAATTATAGTGAGTTTTCTTATTGAATTCACGGATATTTGTTCGAAAGTACTATATTTGCGCTCGCTTAAAAAAAAGCAAAACGGTTATGAGTTTAGAAACCATTTATTTAAAGTCAGATTCAACCTTCTCTACAAGATTATCGGAATGGGCATCAACAATGGGGATTCAAACGGAATTTTATGATTTCAAGTCTGAAGACATTACCACTGATGGCTTACTTTTAATCAATGAAAATCAAGACATTGAAAAGGATGTTGAAGAAATTCACGCCTTTTTTGACGTTAAACATTTTCCAACTCAGAAGATAGATGTTAATGGTACTCTTCAAGTTGCAGTTTCTAATTTTCAGAATTGGATGGGAAACTTTAAGTGCAAAAGCATTTTAATTCTTGGTTCTGATAATTTAGTGGACAATGAAAACTTAGATCGTTTCTTAAAGCGTGCGAGTTCTATTAAATTGTAATTATCGAGTTTATTCAACTTCCACAAGCTCTTTAAATAGATCAAGTTGTACTTCATTGCGATATAGATCTTCCAATTCTTCTCTTTTTCTTATCAAATAGGCTTCATTTTGGTGAACCAACACTTCTGCTGGGCGCAATCGAGCATTGCATTGATTACTTATTGAAAATCCATATGCTTCAGCGTTTGAGATGGAAAGACTGTCTCCTTCCTTAACTTCAGAAGTAAAAGGAGCGTATCCCAAGGTGTAACTTTCGTAGATATTTCCAACAATTGAATATAATTTTTATGTTCCATCAGGATTTGAAATATTTTCTATTCGATGATACGCATTGTATAATACAGGTCGTAAAAGATGATTTTGACCGCTGTTTACCCCAACAAAAACACTTGAAGCAGTTTGTTTTACTACGTTTTATTTTACAATCAGTTTTCCAGCTTCACTTACAATGTATTTTCCTGGTTCAAACTATAATTCTAGTTCCCTGCCATATTTAGCACAAAACTTCATGATATATTCGGATATTTTCTTCCCGATTTTTTCCATATCAGTGTGCATATCATCTTCTTTGTAAGGAACTTTAAATCCACTTCCAAAATCCTTGTATTCAAGGTTTGGAAAAAGTGAAGCAAATTCATAAAGCAATTAAGCTCCTCGAAGACATACATCGGCATCTAAAATATCGTATCCTGTATACATGCTCAATCCAATCAAGTTTAGCTTGTAATTCTCTGCTATGCGCCCTATATGTCGAACTTGGTGAATAGAAATTTGTCCATCCTTTTAAAATTTAGAAAGTAGTCATACATTTTGTAATGGCTGCTTTCTTCTTTATACAATTTTCTTGGTATTTTTGCGTTTTACCAACGAGAATGAAAAATTTAATTGCAATACTTTTTATCGCCCTTACTTCAAGTTTATTTGGTCAATTCCACAATGGAAAGTCACGATCTGAATTAGGAGTTATGGTTGGTGGTTCATATTACATAGGTGATTTAAATCAATTGGCACATTTCAGAAATACACATTTGGCAATAGGCGCTGTGTACCGTTATAATGTTAATCCACGATTAAGTATTAGAGCTAATTTGACCTACGGTTTAGTAGGAGGAAGTGATAGCCGTTCTAAAACAGCATCTTTGTTGCAACGAAATCTAAATTTTTCTTCGACCATTTTCGAACTTGGCGCAGGAGTTGAATTCAATTATTTCCCATTTCAATTGGGACACGATCGTTACAAAGGAACAGCATATATCTTAGCAGAAATTGGAGTTTTTCAAATGAATCCAAAAACGAATTACGAAGGACAACAGGTTGAATTGAGAACTCTTGGAACCGAGGGACAAGGGACATCACAGAATAGTAAAGGATATTACAGTTTAACTCAGTTGTGCATACCACTCGGTGTTGGAGTAAAGTTATCCTTGGGGAAAGTTGTAGGACTTAATTTTGAATTCGGTATACGCAAAACGTTTACGGACTACTTAGATGATGTAGGTTCTGAAAGTTATGTTGACCCAGTGCTTCTTTCATCTGAAAATGGGCCTTTAGCAGGAACTCTTTCAAATCGTTCTGGCACGACTTACGGAAATCGTGGGAACTCATCTACAAAAGATTGGTATGTCTTTTCAGGAATGATGATCACGTTTAGATTAGGGAAGCCTTCCGTTTGTTTCAGCGGGTATTAAATCAATTTAATTATTGAATTAATAGATCAGAGAGGAATTTCATTGCTTGTTTATTAGACACAAAAAAACCACTCGCTTTCACGAATGGTTTTACTATTAAATCTTTATTGACTAGTGATTATGACCGTCGTGATCTCCATGGTCGTGACCATCGTTCTCACCGTGTTCTTCAACACTGCCTTCTTCTAAATTAATCATTTCGATATCAAACACTAAATCAGAATATGGAGGAATTGCTCCTGGTCTTCCTTGTGCGCCATAAGCTGCATAGTAAGGAATAATCAATTTAGCTTTTCCACCCTTAGCAATCATTCCAATTCCTTCTTCAAAACCTGGAACCATTCGTTGAACTTTGTATTGAAAGTCCATTGGTGCTCCTCGGTCTAAAGATGAATCAAATTTGTCTCCTGAAGTTCTGAACGTTCCAGTGTAATGAACTGAACATTTAGAACCTTCTGACGGTTTTGATCCCGTTCCTTCATTCTCAATAATGTAAACAAGTCCTGATTCACTTTGCTTAGCCTCAGGATACGTTTTTTGAATTTCCGCAAGCATAAATGCGCTGTATTCTTCTTGAGACATTGAAGAAATTTTTGCCATCTCAGCTTTCTTTTCTTCTTCTGCTTTCTTTAGATCGTTGTAAACTTTAGCAAATTGCTCTGTAGCTTTCCATTTCTTAGCGACTTTGCCAACACGAATGATTTTTACTGAAGTCAAGATGTCGTCTTGTGCAATGCTGTTTACTATGTCTTGTCCTGAGATTACATGTCCGAAAACGGTATGTTTTCCATCTAACCAAGGAGTTTCTTTGTGCGTAATAAAGAATTGACTTCCGTTTGTGTTTGGGCCTGAGTTCGCCATAGACAAAATTCCAGGACCGATGTGCTTTAATGATGGATCGATTTCATCGTAAAAACGGTGTTTCGGCCCACCTGAACCTGTTCCTAATGGATCCCCACCTTGTACCATAAAATCAGCAATAACACGATGAAACTTAAGTCCATCGTAAAATGGTTCTGTGTATTTAATTGAATCTTCGACAGTGAATTTACCTTCAGCCAATCCAACAAAATTTGCAACCGTCATTGGTGTTTTTTCAAATTCCAATTGAATTAAAATAACTCCTTTCGAAGTTGTGAATTCAGCGTACATTCCTTTTTCTAACTTCTGCTTTTTTCCTTTTGGTGCCTTTTCTCCTGCTTGAGCAGCTGTAAACATTGATAAAGTAAATAGTGTAAACAATAATCTTTTCATATGTAAATAATTTATTCGTTCAAAAATATAGAAATAATTTAACATGGCTAAGCAATATTCTTGCCGTATGTTGATTAAGCATTAATTAATTGCGCTTATCGCTACCCCAAAGCATCTTGTTTCTAATAGTATCCAAGAAATTGTTGTCTTCAAATTTCACAACGTTAATCATAAAATCAGCTTTGTGGATAATAACATTTTCGTCTTGACGGATGTTTTTTGAATCTCCATCAATACTGATGAGGTGATTACGACTTCGTCCTTCTATACTTAATTTTATTGGCATGTGATCCGGAACAACCATTGGTCGGACGTTCAAATTATGCGGTGCAATAGGCGTTAATATATGTACTTGACAACCTGGAGTAACAATTGGTCCGCCACAACTTAAGCTGTATGCTGTTGATCCAGATGGTGTCGCGACAATTAATCCATCTGCCCAATAAGAATTCAAATATTTGTCTTCTAAGTAAGTGTTGACGGTAATCATTGAAGAAGTGTCTTTTTTCTGCAGTGCTACTTCATTTAATGCGATGTTTTCATCTCCAAAAATGTTACGTTCTGTTTCCACTCGAACCATAGATCTCTTCTGAATAGCAAATTCTTTACGATTTACAAAATCCATTGCAGCTTGAATGTCGTCTTTTGAAATGTTGGCAAGAAAACCCAATCGCCCCGTGTTTATGCCTAAAACAGGAACATTGGAATCTCGGATAAATTTCACGTTTTGAATAAACGTTCCGTCTCCACCAATACTCAAACTCATATCAATGCCAGATTTAAAGTCTTTGTACGATTCGAATTGATCAGTATCAGGCGAAATGCCTACTTTTTTCACCAATAGATCTTTCAAGTCTTTGTGTAAAACTGGGTTCCATCCAAAATCTTTCAGGATTCCTAAAATCTCACTGTAATATTCAGTGTTTAGCTTAGTGACTGTTCTTCCAAATACAGCGATGTTCATACTTACAGGTTCAAATAATTCATGAGTGCATCAAAACGAAATTGTAAATCGTCGTCGTAATTCCCTTTCTGGAAAGTTGCTTTTATAATGTAATCGTAACGCTCAAATGTTCGAATGATGCGGTCCAATTCTATTTTATTGATTTTCAATGTGACTTCAATTGTTGCAGATTCAGGAGAAGACATGATAAAAGAACTCAAGATCTTCGCATCATTGCTCTCAACAATTTGTCCAATTTGCGCCATGGAGTAATCGGACATTGACATTTCTAAGACAATAATTCCGCCGTGCTCTTTGATGCTTCCTGTATTTGCAATCAATGTCATCAAGTGCTGCGTAGAAGTACAACCCAAGTATTTTTCGTTTGCATCTAACACTGGAATTACGCTCAATTTCAATTCAGAAATCCGTGATAACACTTGATAAATGTGATCCGCCTGTAACACGTATGGTCTTGGTAAATGCTGAAATAATTCATGCAGCGTTTTCTCCAAGTCCATTTTGTCTAGAATGTCTGATTCAGAAACGACTCCCACAAAAACACCGTTTTTCAAAACAGGTAAATGTGATACTTTAAATTCTTCCATCCAATTCAATGCTCTTTCCCCCGTATCTTCATGGGTAAGTGATGGAATTTCATCTGATATTAAATCTATTGCTCTCATTGTATCTACGAAAGTAGTATAATACTTACTAAGTTCTTACTTTTGTCGTGACGAAAAATACAGAAATTATGGTAAAATTGAGTGTAAATGTGAACAAAATCGCGACCTTGAGAAATGCAAGGGGAGAAGACTCTCCAAATGTTGTGCAAGTAGCATTGGATTGCGAACGCTTTGGAGCAGATGGAATTACTGTTCACCCACGTCCAGACCAACGGCATATTACCACTCAAGATGTCTACGATTTGGCAAAAGTAGTTACTACAGAATTTAACGTAGAAGGTTATCCTGACGCGCGTTTTATGAAGTTAATTTCGGATGTACTTCCTGCACAAGCGACTTTGGTTCCAGATCCACCTGGAGTTTTAACATCGAATGCGGGTTGGGACACGAAAGCTAATTTGGGATTGCTAAAAGAATTGAACCAAGAGTTAAAATCAAAAAATGTACGATCGTCAATCTTCATTGATACGAATTTGGAGAATATAGAATTTGCTGCAAAATCGGGAGTAGATCGAATTGAATTTTACACTGGACCTTTTGCGCACGATTATAAAACAAATCCAGAAAAAGCCATGCACGAATATGTTCAAGCAGCGAAATTGGCCAACGAATTAGGTTTGGGGATTAATGCGGGACATGATTTAAGTCTTGATAATTTGAAATTCTTTTCTGAAAAAATGGAAGGATTACTCGAGGTTTCTATCGGTCACGCACTTATTTCAGATGCACTTTATTTTGGATTGGAGAACACTATTCAAATGTACAAGCGACTTTTAAAATGAATTATCGTTGATAATTTAAAATTAATCTAAAATATTTTTAATACATCAATTTCAAATTTCGTAGGTTTACAGTTGATTGATAATCAGAATTAAATAATTTAATCAATGAGGAATACCATTTTAAATCTGCTTGGAGTTGTTTTTATCACTTCATCTATTAATGCTCAGTCTGTTCAAAATAGACGTTCTGCTTTAACCATGCAATATGCAGAAAAGGAAGTCAGTAAGTTAGATTCAAAACTCGTTTTTAGTGAAATTGAAAATCAAACTTATGTTAGCGCGTTTATAAAGGTCAATAAGAACTTTCAAAGCAAATCATTGACTGATTTGGGTGTTTTAATTGGAACCGTTGCTGGAAATATTATCACCATAAAAGTTCCAATCGATCAAGTTAAAAATGTCATTCAATTTCAGAGCGGAATAGAATTTATTCAATTGGATCAGCCTGTTTATGCGAATCTTGAAGCAGCACGTGCTAAAACCAATGTAGATATGGTGCACAATGGAACTTCGCTTCCTCAAGGTTATTCTGGCAAAGATGTAGTAGTTGGAGTTTTAGATGTTGGATTTGATTATTCACACCCGACGTTTTATGACGAGAATGGTGTTAATTATAGAATTAAACGCGTTTGGGAGCAAAAAACGAACGGAACACCACCAAGTAATTATAGTTACGGTCACGAGATTACAGATACGTTGGCGATGCTAGCGCAGCAAACGGATAACAATGGACAATCGCACGGAACGCACGTTGCGGGAATTGCGGCTGGTTCAGGTTACGGAGGTAATGCAAATGAATACAAAGGTGTTGCTTATGAAAGTGACTTGGTTTTAGTTGGTATTACTCCTGCATCGAATCAGTGGACCAACACAGGAATGACGGATATTATTGATGGACTAAATTACATTTATGATTACGCTACATCCGTTAATAAACCAGCTGTTGCAAATTTAAGTTGGGGTTGTACGATTGGTGCGCATGATGGAAATTCATTGTTCAGTCAAGCAGTAAACAATTTAACAGGACCAGGAAGAATTTTCACTATTTCGGCAGGAAATAATGGAGGAAAAAAATTGCATATTTCTAAAGATTTCACCAGTACAGATACACTTTTACAGAGTTTTGCTCAAATTAGTTTAAGCCCAGCAGGTAAAAAAACATGGATTGACATTTGGGGAGAGCAAAATGAAACGTTTTGTGTGGAGTTAACGACTTACGTTGGAGTGCTTCCTCAAAATACTACAAGTTATTTTTGTGTAGATAATTCAAATTTAGATACGTTTATTCTTGGTTCTGATGGCGACACACTTTACATTAATGCAACTACTTCCACTGCGGATGTAAATGGTAAACCTCATATTTTTCTTGATTTGTACAGTAAAACGAGTAATCGAATTGCGCTTTCGATAAAAGGGAGCAGTGGAGAGGTTCATGCTTGGATGGGGTATGTATATGAATCATCTGGAATTTATGGGTCTTTTACCTCATACAATTTTCAAAATTTTGTAACAGGGAATGATGAGATGACAATTGGAGAAATGGCCTGCACAGAATCTGCAGTAACGGTTGCTGCATACGCTTCAAAAAACACTTTCACGAATATTTCTGGGCAGGGCGCATCTTATGCTACTTATGTTGCTACGGATGATATATGCCCTTTTTCTAGTCATGGTCCGACTTTAAATTGGTACACAAAACCTGACATTACTGCTCCAGGAATGACCTTAGCTTCTGCTGTGAATTCGTACGATGCAAATTACACACCTGGTGGAGGTTCATACGGAAATGTGGTACATGGTTTTACTGATCCTGGAAATAGCCAACAGTATTATTTTGGTGAAATGAGTGGAACTTCAATGTCTTCACCAATGGTCGCTGGAATCGTGGCATTGGTACTTGAAGCAAATCCAAATGCAACGCCGCAAGAAATTAAAATGTTGATGAAATACACTGCGATCAAAGATGGTTTTACAACTCCTACACCAGAATCATCAATTTGGGGAGATGGAAAGATTGATGCTTATGGAATACTTTTTCAAATTGACAATCTAGGATTGACGGATTATAAAACAGAATTCAATGCTATTTACCCGAATCCTTTTTCAGATTATGTTGTCATTGACTTCAACGGACAAAAAAAGGCGGTAGTAACGAATAACTTAGGTCAAGTTTGCTTAAACGCTAGGATTACTGGAAATAAGTTGGATACAAAAAGCTTGGCTTCAGGAACTTATTTTATTGCGGTTTATAATGAAAGCAGTGAGTTGATTGTACAGCAGAAATTGGTGAAGTTTTAGAGTTTAATTCTAGCGTGTTACCGTCCCATTTTCTTGAAAATAATCTGCTTGATTTGTTCCAGAGTGACTTGTTGCGCCATTAAACCCATCAATTCACTTTCGTCTTCGTTTGCAATTGCTGTTGCCATTTCGGTGCGGATTGAATGAATCTGACTTTCCACTTTTGAAATTTTAAAGGAGTAAATAGAGCCCATCACGGCTTCATAGAGTCTATCTTCTTCTGTTTTAGTGAAAATTTTATGTTTTAGAATCCAGTTGTCACTTAATTCGTACTGATTCATTTCAATCTCCGTTGCAAATCGCACAATTTCTTGATCTTCCAATCGTCTAAAATAACTCGCTTTTAGAAACACATCTTCTGTCAATGATTCTGCAATAAGTTTATGCATTCGCGAATAAACAGGATAGTCAAACACTAGTTCATCTATAGCCAATTCATGAATGATCAATTCAGCAACGCTAGTTTCGATCGTTACATTTTTTCCGTTTTCGTCCAATTGGATGATTGAAACTGCCAGCGGTCCATAAGTCACAAGAATTCGCATTAAATCCGTTTCATTGTGGTTGTCTTTTTGAACTGGTACCGCAACATTATCTGGAGTATCAAATGGACTTGGTTCATGCGCGTAAGGATCTTCACTCGGCGATTGTTGTGCCGGTTGTTGCGGTCTTCGAAGTGCTTCTTGGTGACTTTTAGTCGTTGCGACATTTCTGTCCTTGATGACTTCATTCCAAATAACTTCTTCCCTGATGTTAAAGCGTTTGGCAACCTCTGGAACAAAAACATTTCGAGTAATTTGATCTGGAATTAACGAAACACTATAGGAAATGTCCTTGATTAACTGCGCACGTTTGATTGGGTCATCGCCTTCTGTTTGAAGCAATAAATCAGCTTTAAACGAAATGAAATCTTGTTGATGTTCCTTGATGTAATCTTCTAATTCCGTTGAAGTTGATTTCTTAGCAAATGAATCTGGATCTTCTCCCTCGGGAAATAGAACCACTTTTACATTCAATCCTTCTTCAAGAATTAAATCAATTCCTCTAAAAGAAGCTTTGATTCCAGCAGCATCACCATCGTACAAAATGGTAATGTTTTTAGTATAGCGTTTTACAAGACGGATTTGCTCACGCGTCAACGAAGTTCCAGAAGAAGAAACCACATTTTGAATTCCCGCTTGAAACATACTTATAACATCCGTGTATCCTTCGCAGAGAAAACAATTGTCGTATTTGATAATGTCACCTTTGGAAAAGTGAAGTCCGTACAAAATTTCACTCTTGTTGTAGATGATACTTTCAGGTGAATTGAAATATTTTGCAATCTTTTTTTCCGAAGAAAGTGTTCTTCCTCCAAATCCTAAAATACGTCCTGAAACACTGTGAATCGGAAATATAACCCGTCCTCTAAAAAAATCAAATTGACGCGCATCTTTGGATTTCGTCAGGCCAACTTTTTCTAAATATTCGAGTTTAAAACCCTTCTCTAGTGCCGCTTTAGTGAAATCATCGCTAACATTAAGACAGTAACCCAATTGAAACTTGTCAATGATGTCTTGTCGAAATCCTCTTTCCAAAAAATACGAAAGTCCAATTTTTTTTCCTTCGTTGGAATTGACAAGGTTACTCGCGAAGTGATTTTTCGCAAACTCGTTGATGATGTGTAAGCTTTCTCTTTCAGAAATAGCTTCTAACTCTTCTGCGGTTGCAGGTTTGTCGTCTGGAATTTGAACGCCGTATTTGTCCGCTAACCAACGCAATGCTTCTGGGTAGGAATAGTGTTCCTTTTCCATAAGAAAGGTTACGGCACTTCCTCCTCGACCTGTTGAGAAGCATTTAAATATCTGCTTGGCCGGTGAAACAACGAAAGACGCAGTTTTTTCATCTGTAAAAGGACTTAAGCCTTTTAAGTTTGATCCTGCTCGTTTTAATTGCACAAATTCCCCAATAACTTCTTCAATGCGAGAAGCCTGCATGATGTCATCAACAATATGCGGAGGAATAATTGCCATTTTTACTGCACTTGATCGTAATCTTTTACACTTGCGACTTTACCAGCACTGTCGTACGTTTTCCATATGCCTACGGGTTTATCGTCCTTGTACTCACCCATGTAGTGAATTGCTCCAGTTGGATATTTTACAATCGAATGACCTTGTTTTACTCCGTGTTCGTAATTGGTCATTGATAACTCAACTCCAGCTTCAGAGTAGAACAACCAAGTGCCATCTCTAAGTCCATCTTTATCTTGTCTTCCTTGAAATTTGATTGCCTTTTTACCAGTATAGTATTCTGTGAAAACACCATTTTTAATTTCAATCAAATCCTCTTCTTGAATTACGGCTTCAGTTTTTTCATTTTCCTTTTTCTCTGGTTCAGAACATGAAACTAAGATTGTGATAAGTGTTATAAATAAGATTTTTGTCTTCATATTAAATCGTTCAAAAGATATAAGTTCGTTCTATATTATTTTTTTCTAGTTGTAGTGTATTCCACCAAGCCTAAAATAGCTTGTTTCGCTTCTGAATCGGGAACATCTGTAATTAGGTTCAATGCTTTTTCTTTGTATTCAAGCATTTTTTTATGTGTGTAATCAATTCCACCGTGTTTAATAACTAAATCAATAGCTTCTTTTACTTTTTTTGGGTTTTCGTTGTGATTCTTAACGATGTTAATCAATGCTTTTCTCACTTCGACTGGCGCAGTGTTCAACACATGAATTAATGGCAATGTCATTTTACGTTCACGGATATCATGTCCTGTTGGTTTCCCAATATTGTTTGGAGTTCCGTAGTCGAAAATATCGTCTTTGATTTGAAATGCAATTCCAATGTTCTCACCAAACTGGCGCATTTTCTCTGAAACATCTAATCGATTTACACTTATTGCTGCACCTTCACAACAGGTTGAAATTAGTGAAGCAGTTTTCTTTTTAATAACGTTAAAATAGACCTCTTCTGTAATGTCCAATTTTCGTGCTTTCTCAATTTGAAGCAATTCACCTTCGGACATTTCTTTCACCGTTCGCGCAACAATTGCAAGTAAATCGGCATTGTTTTTTTCAATTGAAAGTGTAAGCACCTTTGATAACATATAGTCGCCAACTAATACGGCAATTTTGTTTTTCCAAAGTGCATTGATTGAAAAGAATCCTCGTCGCTCATTCGCATCATCCACAACATCGTCGTGAACAAGCGTTGCTGTGTGCAACAATTCTACTAAAGTAGCAGCTTCGTATGTTTTGTCGTTGATGTTGCCCAGCATTTTTGCTGTAAGAAAAATAAACATTGGCCGCATCTGTTTCCCTTTACGTCGAATAACGTAGTGCGTTACTTTATCGAGCATTGGGACTTCGGACTTCATGTTCTCTCTAAAACGAACTTCAAATTCGCTCATTTCAGATGAAATAGGTTCCATTATTTCTTTGACGGACATCATATCTACAAATATAAGAGTTAAGCTATCTTATTCCTCAAATAAATACTAACAAACGGTAAAAGTTTACATGTTTAACGTAATTCATTTTTTTTTAAAAAACCGATAGCAAAAAAAACCGTCTGATACATAGCAGACGGTTTTTGGAATATTTAATAAAATTGATTTTTAATCACGAATTAATTCTAGGAAACCATGACCTTCTACTACTTGACCAACAATTCCTGTTGCAACATAATTGTAGAAGTATGTTCCTTCTCCTGCATCTCTTCCAGCTAGTGTTTTTCCATCCCAGCCGACAATTGAAGCCACTTGAGTTAAGTCTTGATCAGCTGCATACATTACATTACCCCAACGGTTTGTAATTGTCAATTGCAATTTAACTGTGTTTTCTAATTGAAGTTCAAATAAATTATTGCTTAAATCGCCATTAGGAGTAAACACGTTTGGAACGACTACAATGGGGTCAGGATATTGGCAATTACCATCATCCAATATAGCATTTACATCATAATTTACAGCTGTAGGGTCGGTGCATCCGCATGTTACTACAGATATTGAAGCATACGCTGTATCGGCGCATGTTGGACTTTGATAAGCAATTAACATTACAGATGAGCTAAAATTATACGTTTGATTTTGGTCATTCGTGTTACCAACAGTTGCTGTTTGCCCGTTTCCAAAATCCCAATAGTAATTGTTTGTATTTTGACTTAAGTTCTCAAAGTTTACATTCAAAGGGATACAGCCACTTACTGGTGTCGATGTAAATTGCGCCATTGGCGGATCGATTGGCTCAACAAAGGCGCTATCTGTTACCGTACAAACATCGTCGGTTACTGTAAAATAATACCAACCTGAAGGAATATCTTCCAATACAGAGGCATCTACGCTGTATGGTCCAGGATTAGTTCCTGGTCCGGTCCAATTATAAAAAGGTTGCCCTGAAGACATTGTTAAACCGATTGCTACACCGGATACTGCCCCGTCAGGCTCACAAGCACTTGATGGATATGTATACATTGTATCTATTGCTAATGTTTGATTCACTATTACAACTAGGGAATCCTGCCTTATATAATTACAACCATCGGTAATGTCCACATGATAAATTAAGGTCTCTTGTTCAACACCGCTAATTGGAAAACTTACAGGGTTATTAGTGCTTGGAATATCTGTCCAATTCAATCCCCAAGGACCAAAAGTTCCACCGAAATTAGTGACTTGCGCTGAAGGACTTGTTGTTCTGCAGTATGAGTAAACTGTGTCTGGCAATGTATAAATCATAACATCAGGATGGATGTTGATCGTTATTGGTTGAGATTGGCATTGGAAGTTACCCATTGTGTCATAAACTAGAGCAATAAATGTACTGTCTCCATTTGGAGTTAAGTAATATTGATTAATGTCCATTAAACCATTAGACCAATTGATTACTGAATTGTTACCACAAGGTACTCCCGATGAGTTTATAATAATGTTGTCTAATCCCCAGTTGTCATTTACAGCACTAGAAGAAGCCGTTTGAATCCATCTGAAGGCAGTGCTTGCAGTCATTGCTCCTGGAGGAATTGTAACTACATAACTGGACCAAGAAGTATAAGCATTCGTCACACCAGCACCAACATATGTAGTTGTGCTAAAAGGAGCATTAACTCCAAGCCATGTTCCAGAAGCCAGCATAGCCGCTTTTGACGGCCAAGAATTTCCATCTGGTGCATAATAAATAATTGGTGTCCAAGGCCCTCCGCTTACAGAATATTGTAATTCAACTCCTTCATCCCAAACTTCCATTCCTTCGCACGGACTTGCACCGCCTTGAATGGCGTAATCCATATCGAACATTAAGCTACCACCGCACGTCACATCAAATGCTGCAGTTGCAATTTGAGGAGTTGATCCAGCAGTCGATGCCCAATAGTAAGAAGTACCATCTAAACTTGGTTCACATGGAGAGGCATAAGCTCCACCGCCAGTTGTTGACCAACCAGGAGGTAAAGCTCCACCATTAAAACTAAATTGTTGCCCACTGTTCGTTATCAAGTTACCCACAGCGGTTACTTGCACAGAGTCACCTAAACAAATTGTTGTATCCATTGGCGAGACACTCACGCTGCAAAAAACTTGTGCGTTAGAGTTAAAATAGAAGGCGAAGGCAAAAAATATAAGTATTAAATTTTTCATAGTTTAATGTTTTTATTTTATCGAAAGAATTTTAACAGAAACAGATTCAAATTTCCATGAACTTGTAAGATTTGGATTGTACATTGATAGTGCAAGTCCGGCGTATTTAATTGCACAATCTTCTTCAATGTTTGAGTTAGCCTCAAGTTCTATCGTAAAAATACGTTCTGGATTTTCATCGCATCCGTCACACCCTTGATCATATTGATGGATATAATTGTATGTGATTGATTTTTTTGATTCTGTGGTATTTAACACTTTGAGCATTGAGAATATAACAGGTTTCCCATTTTTATTTAGGTCGCAATGTACTTCCTTAGTGTAAATTTCAACACCATCTTCTTGAGCTATTATTTGCCATTCAGATGTCAATTCCGACTTTGAGTAAGTTTGCGCAGAGACTTTCAAACTAACGAATAGCATTGTAGTAAAAAGCCCAATTATTTTTAAAGATTTCAATTTCATAATAAGTTGTTGTTATATTCAATTTAGAGCTAAGACGGTGCAATTTATAAATTGGTTGTATCGTCGTTTATTTTAAATATATATATAAGGATAAAGTTATAACTTATCCTTGTAATACCAAAAAAAACATGCAATGTTATAGCAGCTAGAAGACCTTTAGTTTTTCAACATTCGATCCGACTTTAAAATCGCTTTGTTTTTGTTCGCTAATTGTCCACAAGCGGCATCAATGTCCTTTCCACGGCTTCTTCGGATATTTACAACCAACCCTTTTCGTTCCAGGTATGCAGCAAAAGCATCTACTTTTTCTCTGTCTGCCTGTTCAAAATCCGCATCGTCAATTGGATTGTATTCGATGATGTTCACTTTGCACGGAACGCATCGTGAGAACGTTACTAATTCTTCTGCGTCTTCTAACTCATCATTGAAGTTTTTAAAAATGATATACTCAAAGGTAACACGAGTTCCGGTTTTAGAATGAAAATAAGTCAAAGCATCTGCCAAGGTTTCTAAATTATTAGAATCATTGATCTCCATAATTTCACTCCGCTTTTTATCATTTGCGGCATGAAGTGAGACCGCAAGATTGAATTTCACTTCATCATCACCGAGTCTTCGAATCATTTTTGCAATACCAGCTGTCGAAACAGTAATTCGTTTTGGTGACATTCCCAATCCTTCTGGAGAACAAATAAGTTCAGTTGAGCGCAGCATATTGTTGTAATTTAGTAATGGTTCTCCCATTCCCATATATACAATATTACTAAGTGGTGTGTTGTATCTATTCTCCGCTTGATTTTTCAAGTAAACTACTTGGTCAACCATTTCACCAGCCGAAAGGTTTCGCATTAATTTCAATTTTCCTGTTGCACAAAATTTACATGCTAAACTGCATCCAACTTGAGATGAAATACATGCTGTTGTTCGAGAGTTTGTAGGAATAAGTACACCTTCAATTATTTTTCCATCATCGATGCTGAATGCACATTTTATGGTCTTATCACTACTGATTTGTTGATCTTTTAGTGCAATGTGGTCGATGTAAAACGTTTCATTCAATTTGTCTCGCAATTCTTTGGATAAATTCGTCATGTCTTCAAACGAGGAAGCATCTTTTTGCCACAACCATCCAAATATTTGTTTACCGCGAAATGACTTCTCCCCAATTGCCTCTAAATTGGATTTAATTTCGTTGATGGTAAGTGCACGAATATTTGTTTTTGAGCTCATTGAATTGCAAAGGTAAGGGAATCTATTTGATATGTGGTTAAATGAAACTTAGTTCTTTCGAGCGCACAACATGAACTTCTCTCGTCAGTGTTCTTACTTCCACGAAATCGTCATCCATTTTTTCAATAACTTCAACGCGAATTCCTTCTGCAATGGTTGTTTTTGGCGAAGGAGAATTTTCAATAAATGTTGGGATAGACTTTAAGGTCACAACGGCATATGAACTGTTCGTCGCGTAATTATTCACATTAATACAGATCACAATTGAAGCAATAAAGCCACCTAGGAAAAAGAGGTTCATAAATAGAAAAGCGACTTTCAATGAACGTTTTTTTTGTCGAACATAAAGCACAATTCCGAGTGCACATAAAAAGCTCAAAGCAACGCAAATAAATGCCCATGTGTTGCTTGGTAAACTATATAAACTGGATTGGATAGAATTCAAAAGTGGTGTCCATTCAGTTTCTGGATGTAATTCGCCAAAGCAGTATTCTATTTTAGCTTCTGATTCACTGTCGTTTGGCATATGTTTCAATACTTTTTCAAAATTTAAAATGGCCTCGCCGTATGCTTTTTTACCAATATTTGATAAGCCGAGATTGTACCATGCCGAAACATTATTTTCATCTGTAGTAAGTACTTTTTGAAATTCGGATACAGCTAAACTGTAGTCTTTTTGATGGTATGCGGCAACACCCTTTTTGAAATTGTTTTGTGCATTCGTATGGAACAATACAACCAACAAAAAAAGTGGAGATAGGAGATATGTCAATTTCCAACTCATACTTTTAATTGTTGCACAATGTTATTTAATTGGGACAAATAGTGTTCTTTGTTGTGTGCTTTTGCGCCAAATCCATATTGAAATTGTTCACATTCATTGAAGAGCGAAGTTACTTGAGTTTTAAATTCAGAAGAATACTTTTCATCCATGTGCGAATAGATTTCCTGTTTGTTAATCAATCGATCTTCCGACAATTTCATGTCAATTTCAAATGCTATTTTCAAAGAGGTTTCAATTGAAGTAAAGAATTGTAAGTCCTGATCTGAATTGACCAATATCTTCAACTGAACCAATTGTTCATTCAACGCGTTTTCCTTTTTCTTGATTTCTTGTTTGAATTGCGTCGTTGTTGCATTTTCTTCTTTTCGTTTAGTAAAGAAGATGAATAGAAATGCAAATAGAAAAGGTGAAGTTATCGTCGTCCAAAATACTCCTGTCCCATAAAACGTATTATTTTTCACTACTATTTTAGAAGGACGTAAATCACTTAGAACATTAGTCTCCGAATTGCTTGATTTTGATTGTGGGGTTTCACTGTTAACATTGTAATTTTTATCTTCAATAATATTCAATGTTGTTGTTCCTGTTTTCGTTGTAACGTAATTTTCTGTATTTAATTCAAAATACGAAATGCTCGTTGCAGGAATTTTAACTTCTCCAGCAACATTTGCCTGAATGTTGTATTCGAACACCATTTTGCCTTCTGCCCCGTGCGAACAATAAGAGAAGTTTTCTGAAATAATAGGATCTCCATAAACGATAAATCCTTGAGGTAATTTTGGCGTTGGTTCAATTATGTTTTGAATGTTTCCAGTCCCAGAAATTGTAATAACTAACTTAAAAACATCTCCTTGCTTCACCTCTTTTGCGTCAACGGTTCTTGATACACTAAAATCTCCAACACCGCCGATAAAATCTTTTGGCGGATTTGCTGGAAGGGGCTTAATGGTAATTGTTTTATGGTTTGATGTAAACGTAAAAGACTTATGTCCTTTGTACAAATTCATCGTGTAAGGAGTGATTTTGACAGTTCCTGTTCCTGTTGGAAAAATGATATTCTTGTCGTATTCAAACGAATACATTTGCTTATTTCTGAAGCGTTCTGGTTCTACCACAATTCTACTTGGATTGCCAACTGCATTTTTATCGATGGCTCCATTGACTTCATAAGCGCGATAACCATCTAAATGTGAAGGATTGAAATTTGCATATACTTTCGCGGAAACTAATATTGGTTCACCTTCGTAAATAAAAGATTTACTTGTTTGAATAACGCCGAAAGCTGGATCTTTTAGTTGGTCGCTCGTTACGGTTCCAGAACTCATTTGTGTTCTGTCTCCAATATGAATTGTTACTTTTTTAGACGCGTATGTTTTATTTCCTTTTTTGACAAAAGCAGGGCCAATTGAATATTTCCCAGCTTTACCAAAAGCACCTGTTTGAGAGAGGTAATAGTAAGTAATGATTTCACCTGTATTGTAATCCATTTCTTGTTCCATTCCATTCATAACATCATAGCCGTGAACGAAGGAGCTCGGTAAATTGTCAACTTCAACTTCCCCTTGAATATTGGAGCGCACAGTTATAGTAATGATTTCACCAACATCTGCAGATTTAGGTTCTACACTCAATTGCACACTAGGAGGTTGGCCCCAAGTGATAATTGAAAGTAAAACAAGATATATGGAGAGAAATTGTTTCATTGTTTCACCAATCTTTTCCAGATTTTGGTGTCTGGTTTTTTCCGTTAGTAGCGTTTATTTTTCGCTTAGTTTCAGCTTCGTCTTTCATTAATTTGTCCAACATTCTATCAACTGTTTTATTTGGAAGTTGTCCCTTTCCGTTTTCTTTGGAGTCTCCTTCACCTTCTTTTGGTTTCCCTTGCTGCTTGTTTTGTTTGGGCTGACCTTGTTGCGGTTTATTTTCTTCGTTTTTCTTGTCTTTATTCTGCTTGTCCTGATTTTGCTCTTGATTCTGTTGCTTTTTTTGTTCGTTTTTCAATTGACGAATTGCTTCCGATAAATTGTAACGGGTATTATTGTCATAAGGATTCAAGTGCAACGACTCTTTGTAAGCATCAATGGCTCCTTGGTAATTTTTACTCTTCATTCGCGAATTACCCAAGTTGTGGTAATTATCCGCTTTGTTTATCGCAGATTTTTTAGAATTTCCACTTTGCTGATAGATTTTCTCTGCCTTTTCAAATTCTCTTGCCTTATAAGCAGATTGAGCCATTTCATCCGACAAGTCAATATTATCTGGAGCCTTCTTTTGAGCAGACTCATAATACTTCAACGCTTTAGAATAATCAGCCTTTTTGTAGGCTTCTCTAGCGACAGTCAACGAATCACGCCAATCCTGTCCAAAAGCAGAAAAGCACAACAGTACAAATGCGATATGTATGAGTTTATTCATTTTTTTTAGCGTCGTTTTAAGATTCCACGGTAATTGCTCGACCATAAAATAAAAGTCATCCAAAAGAGCAGAGACAAAAATAAAGGAATCTGATAACGTTCTTGTTTGATATCAAACTCTAAAGTATCTATTTTTGTTTGCTTCATCTGGTTAATTTGTGTTAACAATTCAGAAAGATTCGGAAATTCATCAGAACTGGTAGAAGCTTTACCATCGCCTTTTTTTGCAATTGAGTTTAAAAATGCAGGGTTTAGCTTGCTGACAATGGTTTTCCCGAGTGCGTTAGATTTATATCCCAATTCTGGTCGATTTGGATTTTTTGGTATCAATCCCCCTTGTGTAGTGCCAATTCCAAGCACGCTCAATTGAAGCTTTGTCTCTTTTATTTTCTTTAAAATTTCATCTGGATTACGTTCATGATTTTCGCCATCCGTGACCAAAACAATTCCTTTTGTTGTAATTTCCTTTGAGAACATATCTGCAGAAACTTCCAATGCTTCAGCAATGTTTGTTCCTTGACTGCTAATCATTCCTGTTTCAATTTCTTGAATAAATAATTTAGCGGCAGAATAATCACGGGTCAGCGGTAACTGAACAAACGCGCTATTTGCAAAAAGTGTAACGCCAATTTTTTCTCCGTGAAGATTATTAACCAATTGCACCAATGCTCGTTTTGCAATTTCCAATCTGGAAGTTTCAGAGCTAATGTCGCGACAATTCATCGAATTAGAAATATCCAACGCAACAACTAACTCTAGGCTTTCACTTGTTCCAGCGACTTTCTTTTTTCCATAAATAGGTTGTGCCAATGCCAGAACTAATAGTACAATTGCGTTTCGAAATAAGAAATATTTGATAAAGCTATTTGATGAAGAAACAGTTTGTAACAGGGACTTCATCGCGCTATTGCCTATTTTTTTTGAAAGGCGATTGTGTTTATAAATCGAATAAAGATAAACCCCGATAATAGGGGCAATTAAGAGGAGTGACTTCAATGACTCAGGATGTTTAAACATTAAATGATCTGAGCTATTTCCGGAAAAGGAACTTGTAAACACGCGTAGAATCAAATAATAAGCAATCCAGAAAATCAATTCAAGAAGAATAACACTTGTGATAATCCACTTCAGACGATATATGTAGTTTGATTTACCCATTTTGTCTGAAAATTAAAGATTTTGTTCCCCAAGTAAGAATAATCAACACAAATGCCCAGTTTAAAAAGGCCTCGGGATTGGCTGGCGGAGCGGATTTGAAATGCTCGTCCTCCATTTTACGCTTTTCTAGTTTTTCAATTTCTTGATATATGGATTTTAAACTTTTTTCATCTGTGGCTCGGAAGTATTGGCCGTTGGCAATTTCGGCAATTTTCATCAAGGTAATTTCATCAATTTCTACGGGCATATTTTGGTATTGTATGCCAAATGGAGTTATTACAGGTGATGCTGCTTCTCCAGTGCTTCCTACACCAATTGTGTAGACGCGTATGTTTTTTGCTCTGGCCAATTCCGCTGCCATCATAGGACTTAATTCACCTACGTTATTACTTCCGTCAGTCAAAAGAATAATCACTTTTGAAGCGATGCTATCGTTACGAAGACGAGAAACTGCAGTTCCTAGTCCTGTTCCAATCGCAGTTCCACCTTCAATTCGATCGCCATTAATAACGTCAATTTGGTTTTTAAGAACTAGGTAATCTAATGTAGCTGGACAAGCAGTATAAGCTTCTCCGGCATATACAACTAATCCAATTCTATCTCCTCTTCTTCCGTCAATAAAGTCTTTCGCTACTTTTTTGGAAGCTTCTAAACGATTGGGAGTAAAATCCATGGCTAACATAGAAAGAGAAACGTCCATCGCCAAAATAATGTCAATTCCGTCTTTGTAATTTTTATTAGAAGTATCGTATTGACTCCAATGGAAGGGTTTTGCAAGCGCGAAAATAATCAACGTGAGTATGGCAACATTGGCTAAAATAAACCCTTGTCGCACAAAGAAAATCCAACGAGAACCAATCTCCAACTGATCTTTTGCTGTACGAGAATATTTCACCTCTCCTTTTCTGTTTTTTTCGAGCAGATAAGGCAGAATAAAGGCAATAGGCAATGCACACAATAGCCATAGCCAATGCGGAGAGAAGAATTCATATTCCCAAAAACGTATGTTCCAGTTATTCAACATTGTCAAATTCTAAAGGGCTAGTTTCTGCTACAATCTGGCGTGCCAACGTCGATACACGAAGTATTGAAATTGTATCAGGTTCTGATTTAGCAAACTTTACCATGTCAGATTCTGATAAAATACGGGCAATCACCTGTACGGTTTCCTCATTCAGCCCTTTTTGTGTGAGAAGTAATCTCGTTTCATAGGTCGTTTTTTCGAGTAAAGAAATTTCATACCGACTCGTTAGATACATTCTCAAAATCATAGAAAGTTCTACGAAATGTTCTTTAAGTAAACCTTTCTCCCACAGTTTTGCTTTCTCCAAAGCGTCGATGGCGAACAATGTTCGTTGCCGCAATGAAAGTGGTTTTTCTCTCTCCTCGGTATCTTCCTTATTTCTTCTTTTTAAGATGATGAAAGCTATAATTCCAACAATGATAAGTGCAATCCACCACCAATTTGATTTCAAAAAATCAACAAGTGAAAATGCTTTAGGAGGAATCTCAGCAAAATTCTCTTTTATGTCATACAAGTCAACTCCGTCGATTGGATCAACAAGCATGCAAGCAATGGTTAAATCTTGAAATTGATAAACTGAATCGTTGATGAGAATCGTTGGTCCAGGTATAATATACATTCCACTGTCCCATGCTGTAACGACGTATTGTCCGACCCAATGTTTTCTTTTTCCATCAATAACGAAGGTGTCAATAAATTCATCCGTTATTTCAAAATCTGCGCCTTCAGTCGTTAACGTTCCTGTTTTACTTAAAATTCTTGCTTTGATGGATTCTTTATGTGGAACGAAAATAAGAGAGTCTTTTTTCTCGGTATTCACACTATAAGTGATTGTAACTGGCTGTCCGATGTATAAAACAGATTCAGAAATTGTTGCATTTAACGTTTGTCCAAATCCCACAAAAGAAATGAGCATGCAACACGAATATATGAGTTGTTTGATCATCTGTTTTGAAAAAGTTTTACTAGCGGTTTTATGAAATCTTCTTCTGTAGAAATGGTCGCACAATCAATCCCAGATTTTTTAAATTCTTTATTGAGTTGCTCTTCAAAATCTTCAAAGTTCTTTTTGTGCAAATCTTGCGCTTTAGTGCTGCTTGAATTTACCCAAGTCGTCTGACCAGTTTCTGCATTAAACAATTGAATGATCCCCATTACAGGAAGATTTTTTTCTGCATCATCGACTAAACGCAAAGCTACTATGTCATGTTTTCTACGAGCAACTTTTAGTGCTTCCATGAAATTGTTAGAATCCATAAAGTCACTTAAAACAAAAGCAACACATCTTTTTTTCTGTGTATTTCGAAAGAATTTCAATCCTTCGCTGATATTCGTTCCAACACTTGTTGGTTTATACTCGATCAGTTCTCTCAAAATGATCAACGCGTGCTTTTTACCTTTACCAGGAGCAATGTACTTCTCCATTTTATCAGAAACAAAAATTGCTCCAACTTTGTCGTTGTTACTTATTGCTGAAAAAGAAAGAATTGCTGCTAATTCAAGTGCTAAATCCTTTTTTGTTTTTTCGGTTGACCCAAAGTTTTCAGATCCGGAAATATCAATTATTAACATTACGGATAACTCTCGTTCTTCGTCAAAAACTTTAACATAAGGATCATTAAATCGCGCTGTTACATTCCAATCTATGGTTCGGACTTCGTCTCCAAACTGATAATTTCGAACTTCACTAAATGTCATACCACGCCCCTTGAAGGCAGAGTGATACTCGCCAGAGAAAATATGCTTGGTGAGGCCCTTGGTTTTGATTTCCAAGCGCTGAATTTTTTTTATGAGTTCCTTGGTTTCCATTCAGTTTTAAGGCACTTCTACTTTGTTCAGTACTTTGGTGATGATATCTGAAGCAGTTACGTTTTCCGCTTCTGCTTCGTATGTTAATCCCATTCTGTGACGCATAACATCTGGCGCAATAGCACGAATATCTTCAGGAATTACAAACGCTCTACCATTTAAAAATGCGTAGGCTTTTGCTGCTTTTGCTAAATTGATACTTGCTCTTGGAGAACATCCAAAACTGATCAGTGGTTCAAGAAAACCTAATCCGTAATTTTGAGGCTCACGCGTTGCGTACACGATATCAACGATATATTGTTCGATTTTTTCATCCAAATATACTTGGCTAACTAGGTCACGACATCTTTCAATATCTGACACAGAAATCACTTTTTTTGCAACAGGCATTCCTTCTTGTCGCACATTGGCACGAATAATTTGGCGTTCTTCTTCTTTTGTAGGATAACCCAAAAATACTTTCAACATAAAGCGATCGACCTGCGCTTCAGGCAAAGGATATGTTCCTTCTTGTTCAATTGGGTTTTGTGTTGCCAGAACTAAAAATGGTTTAGGCAACGGATACGTTTCATCACCAATGGTGATTTGCCGCTCCTGCATCGCTTCAAGTAAAGCACTTTGCACTTTCGCTGGAGCTCTATTTATCTCATCCGCCAAAACGAAATTTGAAAATATTGGTCCTTTTCGAACGCTAAAGCTTTCAGTTTTCTGACTGTAAATTAATGTTCCAGTTACATCGGCAGGCAACAAATCAGGTGTAAATTGAATTCGACTAAATTCAACATCAATTGCATCTGCAAGTGTTTTTATCGCAAGTGTTTTGGCTAAACCAGGAACACCTTCCAGTAAAACGTGCCCATCTGCGAGTAAGGCAATTAACAATCTGTCCATCATATAGGCTTGACCTACAATTACTTTCGCTACTTCTTCACGAAGCATTGAAATGATAATTGATTCTTGTTTAATTTTTTCACTTACAATCCTTAACGCTTCCGCAGGATTAATAGGGTTATTTAAGTTTTCTGGCATAATCATGATAATGTAACATACAAAGTTCTAAAGATAAGCACTGTTGCGCTTGATTTTGCTGTTAATTATTGTTAACATTGATTTGCTAATAATTGAAGTTAAAGAGGATGAAAACACGGAATTGTCAAGAATGCAATTTGAAGTTGTCTGGAAGAAAAGATCAAAAATTTTGTTCTGATTATTGCCGCAATACATTTAACAATCGTTTGAATGAAGATGCAACGAGTTATATGCGAAGAATAAATAATATTTTGCGAAAAAACAGACGAATTTTAAGTCAATTAAATCCAAAAGGAAAAATGACTGTTGATGGAATTACGCTAGCCGAAGAAGGATTTAATTTTCACTATTACACGAATATGTATTCAACAAAAACAGGATCTACTTACATCTTTTGTTACGACCAAGGGTATTTGAAATTAGATGATGACCGATATATGTTGGTTCATAAGCAAGATTATGTGAAGTAGTGAGTTAACCGTATTTTATTTCTTAACTTGTAAAGTAGATGGTCAAGTGCATAATTTCAAAATCATCAAATAATGAAAAAATTAATCTTACTTATTCTAATTTTTTATTCTTTTGTCTCAAGTGCCCAAACATGGAAAAGCATTGGTAAACTGAATAGTTACGAAACAAATTCTGTATTTCAATTTTCTATAAATCCATACACAAATGATATTTGGATGGTGGGTCATAATAATTATGGTCTATATTCCTTCGAGAATTATACACCTACAATGAGGTGCAATTTTTCAAGTAATACGGATGCATTTACAGAAATAAGTTCAAATGAAGATACTATTTATGTCTGCTTCACGCCTCCAAGTTTCGTCTGAAATTATTCGTGTAAAACGTATGTTCCGGTTAGCACCATAACAACAAATCATTTTGCGAAAAAAATAATAGCCAAAAACGCATTTAAGTATGGCGTTTATTCTATTTCTACTGACTTTTTTACTTCACAGGTATAAATAACAGTGATTATAATTATATCATTGGTGATCCTTTTGGAGTGGATGACCCTGAAGATCTAGGAGGTCAATATAATAACCTTAAATCCACAAGGTTGATTGACACCCTGTTTGTCGGAAATAAACTCGGTATCAGCAAGTTTTATAATTACGATGTTTTTGATACTATTAAACCAAACAATACTGTAAACATGCCAAGCCCAAATGTATTAGAAATGGAATGGGACATGGAAGATAATTTGTGGGTCGTATTTGGTGATGCTTCTAATGATGTCTATTCCATTGCTAAATTGGAAAACGATACATGGACCAATTACTTTGCTGCAAATAATACACCTATAAATTTTTCTCAATTCAAAGGTTTGGAAATCGACACATTAGGAAATGTTTGGGTTGCGGATAGAGATGGGTTGCATACTTTACTTACCCCGAACATTACAGCATGGTTGGGCACAGAAATATTAGAACTCGACAACTCCTTTGAGGCATATCCAAACCCTTCTAACGGCAGTTTCACCATTGCTACCAGGGAAATTCAAAATATTTCAAGCATAGAAATTTTAGATTTAACAGGGAGAATTGCACATAATCAAAGCTTCCAACCAAAAGTAACATTCAATCTGCCCAGCGGAAACAATTTTTTACAGCTGATGGAAGGTGAAGGTTTATTGGGTTTTTAGAAGATTGTAATTGAGTAATTTTTTCAAGTTATTATTCAATTGGTTTTATTCTCCAGAGTAAATAACCTTATTTTTTTCAGTTTCAGAAAGATGAATTTCGATTTGAAACTTCGATTCTATTTTTTCGCGTAAAAGGTTCCAAATTATAATTGCTATGTTTTCTGTGGTTGGAATGATTCCTTTAAACTCTTTACAATCTAGATTTAAGTTGCGATGGTCAAATCGATCACAAATTTCATCTTGGATAATTTCCTTCAAACTTTTTAGATCGATTACAAATCCAGTCTCTGGATTTACGGGGCCGTCCACCCAAACTTCAAGGACATAATTGTGCCCATGGTAATTTGGATAACTGCATTTTCCAAACACGTCTAAGTTTTTCTCATCGCTCCAATCCGGTCTAAAAAGACGGTGAGCGGAATTAAATGTTTCTCTACGACAAATCTTCATTGTCGTCAAAATTAATGATTTTACGCGTAACTGAAAGAATTGTGACATCATCTGTTTATTCTTTGTCTCCAATCCAGTTTTCAAAATCAGCTTCAATGTGGTCTTGCAACATAATTCTGGACACTAAGTTAAGTTATGCTGTTTGAATTTTCTCTTTCTTCTTGCTTGTAAGCCAGATGCTTTCATCATTCTTGCTGCTCGTGGTCTAGAAACCTTAAAACCTTGTTTTTCATGTTCAACAGCCATTCTCGGTGACCCATAATTTCTTGATTTTCTGACCAAATCTTAGATGGTTCAGTTGACAACCAGTTGTAATAAACGCTTTTACTTGTCTCTTGAACTTTACACATCAACTCAACAGGATATTTTAGTTTATGCTGTTCTTGCTTTCATCTTTAAATCAAAGAGGCTTATATTCCTAATTCCCGATTGGCCTGAGCTACACCCCCTCTTTTCTTCCCCCAACTTGATTGCGTTGAGCTTAAAATTTGCGGTAAATGTTCTTCTTGACATATTATTGCTAAGGTAATTTATACAATCATACCTTAACTCACTGTCCAGATATTTATAGCACGAACTAAATTAGGAAAAACTAAGGAGAAATCCTTTCTATCCTTTAATTTCAATCAAGTGTTTAATGGATTTTGTTTTTTTGATTGCTTCTTCAATAGAGTTGGCGGTGATGGTTACATGACCCATTTTACGATTTTTCTTTGAAAATTCTTTACCATACAAATGGATATGGACACCAGAAGTTCGAATTGCATCATTGATCCCTAAGTATTGCGCTTTGCCGTCTTCGCTGCCAATTAAATTAATCATAGTGCCGAAACGAACAATTTCAGTTGATCCTAGCGGCATGTCTAATATGGAGCGCAAATGCTGTTCAAATTGAGAGGTTTCATTGCATTCAATCGTATGGTGACCGCTGTTGTGTGGTCGAGGTGCAACTTCATTGACAAGTAGTTCGCCATTTTCAAGTAAAAATAATTCTACAGCCAATAAGCCAACCATATCAAGTTTGTTGATCACATCAATGGCAAGTGTTTTTGCTTTTTCTTCAATTTCTGAAGTTATGTCAGCAGGTGAAAAAAGAAACTCCACCAAATTTGCATCGTTAAATTCACATTCGACAGTTGGGTAAACTGCTGTTTCGCCGCTATTATTGCGTGCTACAATCACTGAAAGTTCTTTCACAAATGGAACTAGCACTTCTGCAATCGACGGTTCATCGAACGCATTACTTAAATCATCAGTTGATTTTATAACTTGGACACCTTTTCCATCATAACCTCCTGTCCTTAGTTTTTGAACAAAGGGTAATTGATTTTTAAGGATTTCTGCAGATATACTCTTATCTAAAAGTTGAAAGTCTGAGGTTGGTATATCGTTTTTTTTGTAAAAGTTTTTTTGCAAGCCCTTGTCCTTGATTATTTCTAAAACACGAGGTTGAGGAAATATTTTCACACCAAGTTTTTCAAGTTCGTAAAGTGCTTCAACATTTACATTCTCTATTTCAACTGTAAGTACATCAAGTGTTTTTCCAAATGCCAATACATCATCATAATTGGTAATATCGCCATTTGTGAAGCTTGTGCAGATAGAAAAACTTGGCACATTTTCTTCGTCGGCCATGATGTGAACGTGCACATCGTAATTGATAGCTTCTTGTATAAACATTCGACCCAATTGCCCACCGCCTAGTATTCCGAGACGATGAGAATTACCAAAGACACTTTTTTCCATGCCCACAAAGATAATGTCAATTTACTTTATACAAGCTAATGATGGAAAATAGTTAAATGTTTGATGGAAAAAACGTACTTTTGCCCTTCAAAAATAGTATTCTGTGATTCAAGTATTAGACAAGTCTTTTGAAATTTTTATTACGAGCGAGGAAATTCAACGTGAAGTACGTTCGCTTGCAAATAAAATCAATGAAGACTTTAAAGACGAAGACGTCGTATTTATTGCTGTATTAAACGGTTCGTTTATGTTCGCAGCAGACTTAATGAAATCAGTTTCCCTTTCTTCCGAAATTTCATTTGTGAAAATGAGCTCGTATTACGGCACTGAATCTTCAGGGAGAGTGGATGAGTTAATAGGATTAAGTAATGACGTTAAAGGAAAAACTGTTGTAATCGTAGAGGACATTGTTGATTCTGGTATTACAATGGATAAAATGATTTCATTACTTGAAATGGAAAGTCCAAAAGACTTGAAAATTTGCACTTTACTGTACAAGCCAGAGGCATTTAAAGGAAGAAGAGCTCCAGACTATGTTGGGTTCTCAATTCCAAATGCATTTGTTGTAGGTTATGGTTTAGATTATGATGAAAAAGGTAGAAACCTTGATGCGATCTATCAAATTAAAGAATAGTAAAAGTAGAATTTAGTATGTTGAACATTGTTTTATTTGGACCTCCGGGAGCAGGAAAAGGAACTCAATCAGAAAAATTGATTGAACGTTATGAATTGATTCATTTGTCTACTGGCGATATTTTTCGCTCAAACATCAAGGGTGAAACTGAATTGGGACTTTTAGCGAAAAGCTATATGGACAAAGGTCAATTGGTTCCGGATGAAGTGACAATCAATATGCTAAAGGATTGTGTTTCGCAGCACAATAATTCAAAGGGGTTTATCTTCGATGGTTTTCCTCGTACGAACAAACAAGCAGCAGCACTAGATGCGTTTTTGGAAGGGTTAAACGCTTCTATCACGGCAATGATTTCATTGGATGTTGAAGAGGAAGAGTTAAGAGTACGGTTAGCAAATAGAGCAAAAAATAGTGGACGACCTGATGATGCAGATCCAGAAGTGATTCAAAATAGAATTGATGTTTACTTGAAGGAAACTGCGCCAGTGAAGGATTATTATGCAGCTCAAAATAAATGGATTAAAATTGATGGACTTGGTTCAATTGAAGACATAACGAATCGATTATTTGCAACGGTTGATGCCTTGTAAATCATTCAATAAAAGAAAATAATGGCCTCTGATAATTTCGTAGATTACGTAAAAATACATTGTACTTCTGGAAACGGAGGAGGTGGATCCGCACATTTTAGACGTGAAAAGTACATTCCTAAAGGTGGACCAGACGGTGGTGATGGAGGGCGTGGCGGTCACGTCATTCTGCGCGGAAACAAGCAATTGTGGACATTATTACACCTGAAATTCAAAAAACACATTAAATCCGGACACGGAGTTCACGGTTCAGGAAATCTGAAAACAGGAGCTGAAGGTGAAGATGTTTATATCGATGTTCCATTAGGAACTATCGCTCGTGATCCAGAAACACTAGAGATTATTTTTGAGATCACTGAAGAAGGGGAGGAACAAATTATCCAGAAAGGTGGGCGTGGTGGAATGGGAAACAATAACTTTAAATCCTCAACCAATCAAACTCCCCGTTTTGCTCAAACTGGTGAAGAAGGAATTGAAAGTTGGAAGACACTTGAATTGAAATTATTAGCTGATGTTGGTTTAGTTGGTTTTCCTAATGCTGGAAAAAGCACACTATTATCAGTTGTTTCAGCAGCGAAACCAGAAATTGCAAACTATCCATTTACAACGATTCGTCCAAATTTAGGGATTGTGAAATATAGAGATCACCGTTCTTATGTAATGGCAGATATTCCTGGAATTATCGAAGATGCTCACAAAGGGAAAGGATTGGGATTACGCTTTTTACGTCACATTGAAAGGAATTCTTTATTATTATTCATGGTTCCCGCAGATAGTGATGACATTCAAAAAGAATACGATGTATTGTTGAATGAGTTGAAATTGTACAACCCTGAATTATTGCATAAAGAACGGTTATTAGCGATTTCTAAATCCGATATGTTGGATGAAGAGTTAACTGCTGAAATAAAAGAAACTTTGCCTAAAGGTGTACCAACAATTTTTATTTCTGCTGTTGCTCAAACGGGAATAACAGAATTAAATGATTTAATCTGGAATACATTAACAAGTGATGAAAACACTTGAAGCAATAGATAGAAGCATTGTTTTAGCCATTAATGGAATGAATTCGCCTTTGATGGATGAGGTAATGTGGATTGTTTCTGGTAGGCTAATATGGTTTCCACTTTATCTATTTTTACTTTATCTATTTTATAAAATTTACGGAGTAAAAAAAACTGCATTCTTCCTCATTTGCGCTGTTGCAACGGTTGCTATGGCAGATTTGATTTCCGTACACTTCTTTAAAAACGTATTTGAGCGTTATCGCCCATCGCATCATGCGTTACTTTCAGAGAAATTGCATTTTTACACTTTGACTAATGGTGACTTATATAAAGGTGGACAATTTGGATTTGTATCCTCTCACGCCACAAATTATGCAGCCATTGCAACATTTTCATTTTTATCCATGCGCAAAAAGTATAAATTCTTATTACCACTTCTTGCAGTGTCAGGGATGTTAATTTTGTACAGTAGAATTTATCTGGGCGTACATTATTTAAGCGATGTTTTTGTTGGTGGACTTTTGGGATTTGTCGTTGCGTTTTTAATGCATCGTTTTGTATTTATTCCTATCTTGAAAAAGATTTAATATCAAATGACGTATTTATACATTTTCATCGGTGGCGGATTAGGCAGTTTAGCTCGATTTATTACAAGTAAATTGTCGCATAAAATTTTCAACACATCCTTTCCAATCGGAACGTTTATTTCGAATATTTTGGCTTGCGTTCTTTTGGCGCTAATAGTCGTGTTTTTCTCAAATAAACAAAATGAATACGAATGGATTCAACCACTTTTGTTAATAGGCTTTTGCGGAGGTTACAGTACTTTCAGTACATTTAGCAATGAAACATACGATTTATTATCAAACGGACAGGTTGCAATTGGAATTGCAAATGTTTTGATATCTGTAATCGTGGGTATTGGATTGATTTTTCTAATTCGAGCTAAAGCCTAATTTCTTAGTGTTCTAAATAATGTATAGGCTTACTTAAAATCAGGAATAACGGCATTTATTTTTGCCTCCAATGCTTCTCTTTTGACTAACAATTTAGAAGTATCCATTTTACGAATCACACCTTTTGTCTTGAATCGTTTGAAATTTACCATCCACATGTAGGCCGCTAATCCTGTTAATCCAATACTAAAGAAATAGGTAATCCACAACCACCAGCTTGGATAAATGCAATAATAGAAAACAAAAATGAGCGGAATATTAACGATTGCAATCAATAACTTTCCTAAGATTAATTTCATCGAACTCCAGAATACCTTTCGTTTCATTGTTTTTTCCACAAAGCGTTTAACAATTAGGTAAGCCGGTGCGCAGTGAATAGCTCCGATAACAGCAAATGGGAAGAGAAGTGTCAAAGCAATTAATTCCTTATTGCGAGAACCTTCTGGATTATTTGCTTTCCAAAACATATATTGCTCTTGGATTTTAAAACGATTGATAAGAGAGAAATAACTTTTCGATTCTTCTTCTAGCATTTTAAGCTCCTTGTTTTCTTCAAAATTTTGTTCGTTTAACCAGTTCGCTAATTTTCGGGAACATACCCAACGTTGTTTTAAGGAGTATTTTCTATCAAAATTGAGCGCATTCATTCCCTTGCGATTGATCATCATGATTTGCTCATGAAATGGCGCATGTTCTTTCTCGTTGACATGTGTCAATTGCAATTGCAGTAAAAGTTCGATTTCTTTTGTGAGTTCATTGATTACTTTGTTCGGATTTTTTTCATATTCTTCACGGTAATCATTCAAGCGAATTTTATCTGAATAGGACATCAAAATATCACTCCTCATTTGGTTTGGGTCGGAATAATTAACCCCAACTGCGGCGATAAAAATGTCCTTTTTCCAATTTAATTCCTCTAAGGTGATAAACCCAATTCGAACGGCCCCTTTCTTTATAGGTTTTAATCGTCGTATAAAGGCGTCGTCTGTAAATCCCTCACCAAAAATCAATAGATTTCTACCAGCGGAAAGAATTTTGGAACATTTCTTGAAAACCGCTTCATTTTTTCCTTTGGTATCATCACCGTCTAATTGTCTATATATTGGTAGCATGTGAGAAGCCCAAAGAATTGGTTGGGTGAATTTGTTGAAAATATCCGAGCGTGTCATGAAAAACACAATCGGCATTCTAAATCCTGCAACAATAAGGGGGTCCATAAATGAAGCTGCGTGATTACTTACGTAAATCGTTCTTCCTAAGAATTGTTTTGGTGAATTGATAAACTTCAAACGAGGATAGAATACCCGCAAAGAATAGTTTAATGTTATTTTTAATAGCAAATAAAGAATGCGCATAGTTTTATCAACTTAATTACGTAAAAATAAAAAGATTCATTCGATAAGTAATCAATTCGTGGATGGTTTTCAGTTATTAACACGAAAATGAAGCTTTTAACAGGGAAAATGCTGAAAACTTTTCATTTTACTCGCTATTGGTAGTACTTTGGAAAGTAACTTCGAAGTTGAAATAAATCGATTATGAAGAATGTAGGAATTATTGCTGGTGGATATTCATCTGAATACGCTATTTCGGTATTGAGTGCAACAAATATTAAGAACAATTTCCCGAAAGAGTATGCTGTTTATCTCATTTTGATGGATAAAAAAGGATGGTCAGCAAAATTAGACGATGGTTCCATTGTTCCAGTTAATTATTCAAACCTCACATTTAATGCAAATGGAAAAGAGGTTAAAATTGACGTAGCTATTGTATACATTCATGGAAATCCAGGCGAAAATGGGAAGCTTCAGTCTTACCTAGAAATGATCGACGTTCCTTATATAAACTCAGGTCCTTTGGCATCACAACTGTCTTTTGATAAATGGTATTGTAATCAATTTTTAAGAGGTTTTGGTTACAAAGTAGCAGATTCAATTTACTTGAATGATGCGAATCAAGCGATTGATGAAAATGCAATTATTGAGCGATTGAAATTACCATTATTTGTAAAGCCATGCGATTCTGGATCGAGTTATGGAATATCACGCGTGAATGAACCGAACCAATTGAAAACAGCAATTGACGGAGCATTTAAGGAAGGGCGAACTGTTGTTTTAGAACGATTTTTAGCTGGAACAGAAGTAACGTGTGGCGCATATAGAAGTAGAGACGGATTACAGTCTCTGCCACTAGTTGAGATTATTTCTGAGAATGAGTTTTTTGATTATCAAGCGAAATATGAAGGGCTTTCACAGGAAATTACGCCAGCACGAATTAGCGATGAATTGACTTTGGAAGTTCAACGAATTACAAGAGAAGTATACGATTTACTAAAGTTACGTTCTATTGCACGGGTTGATTTCATGATAGAAAATGGTGTTCCTTATATTATTGAGGTAAATACAACTCCAGGTTTCTCAGGCGAAAGTTTAGTGCCGAAGATGGTAAAACAAGCGGGAAAATCAATCGAAGAACTTTGGCAAGAAATATTAGAAGTCGAATTTATTGATTTGCAATAGCATTAAAAACAGGTTCCATTTTCTGGCGAATTACAGTTGAACTGCATTCGTAATTATTAGCAATTAATGCAAAGGCATATTTCTTTCCGCTTTTCCCGTCAATGTAGCCCGCATAGCTTTTGATTCGTGTCATTGTGCCGCTTTTTGCGTGCATTCTGTCTTGCCCACTTTGACCTTTACAAACACTTTTTAATGTTCCGCTAATTCCAGCAATTGGCAATGACTTTTTAAATTCAGCCGCATACTTACTTTTACTCATATATTCCAACATAGAAACATAATGCTGTGCAGAAATGGCATTCGTACGTGACAGTCCGCTACCATCGTTGATGTGCATTCCTTCGGTGTTTATTTTCGTTTTCCAAAAATTTTCGAGCGTATTGATTCCATTTTCGGTACTTCCAACTCCCGTCTTTTCAAAGCCAATTAAATTCAACATGTGTTCAGCAAATAAATTCACACTGTGCATATTTGTTTCGGTGATAATGTCGATCAACGCAACACCGTTGTTTTCATAAATCAATGTCATTTTACTTTTATCAAGCGGTTCAATTTCCAATTGACGAACAGCTTTAGGTGCTTCATTGATAGAGATGTTATTTTGAAGTAAAAGCGAATAAAATTCATATGCCATTTGAAATTCTGGATCGGGCAAACTTGCTTTCACAACAAAATCCGAATTGTTTACTGGTAAAGTTCCTGTCCCAAATCGGTCAAGTGAATATGGAGCGCCATAGATGTATGAATTATCGCCTGACTTAGTGGAGGATTGCACATAATTATGAAAAGCTAAATCTTGAACGACTGGAAAAGTAGAGACTAGTTTTGTTGGTTTTCCGGCAGATGAAGAGGTCGAAAAATGCATTTCAATAAGGTTATCAAAAATGGTGAGTCCTGATGACCCTGAACCGTAATAATTTCCAAGGTCGGACCAACTCCAACCGTCTGGTGCTCCGTTGTAACCAAACCTTGAAGCGTCAGCAATTACAGCTCCTTCAATCCTCAATATTCCAAGTTTTTGAATTTCTTTCATCCATGTTTTTAAAAAATCATACCTGGTTTCGGAGTTGGTGAAATATTTACTTCCCAATGTTGGGTCGCCTCCTCCTTGGATCCAAATGTTGCCCTTCAATGTTCCGGTAGAATCGATTATTCCGTCGTAAAAGATGCGTGTTTTAGGTTTGTAATTAGGGCCTAAAAGTTCCAAAGCTGTGCTGGTTGAAAAGAGTTTAGCTGTTGAAGCAGTGGGCACCGCCATGTCTTTGTTTAAACTAGAAATAACTTCTCCAGTGCTTAAATCTATAACAGCGAAACTTACAGATCCATATTTTAATTCGCTATCCGCAGCAAATTGATTGATGGCTGATTGAATGTTATTTTGACTTAATACAAGATTTATAGAGAAGTAAAGACTTATTAGCAGGATACTTATTATCTTCATGGCGTAAAATTTTTTGATAAATTTCAGCAAGAATGAGCAATGAATATGCCAAAAGCGTAAAACTTTTGAACATTCACCGCTGAATAAGCCGATGCGCGAGCATAAAGACATTAAAATGATAGTTTCGACTTAAAAGAATTGATTAAATTGACAAGAAAAACAGCGTGAAAAAAATAAAAGTCCTTCGTATTATTAACCGTTTTAATATTGGTGGTCCAACCTATAATGCAACTTTTCTTACTGCATTTTTGGGACCGGAATACGAAACACTATTGGTAGGAGGTTTGCCCGATGAAGGTGAATCTGATTCGCTATTCATCCTTGAAAATTATGATGTAAAACCTCTGATAATTGATGAAATGGTGCGAAATCCAAGTTTGTCAAGTGATCGGAAGGCATATAAAAAGCTGAAACAAATCATTAAGGATTTTCAACCTGATATAGTTCACACACACGCTGCCAAGGCAGGAGCATTAGGTCGAAGAGCGGCGATATCTTGCAAAGTTCCTGTAGTGATTCATACGTTTCACGGACATATTTTTCATTCCTACTTCGGAAAAATAAAAACCAGTATTTTTAAAACGATTGAACGGCGATTAGCAAAAAAATCGGATGCAATTATAGCGATTTCAGAAATCCAAAAGTACGAGCTTTCAAAGGTTCATCGGATAGTGGAAGAGGAAAAAATCAATGTTGTCCCCTTAGGATTTGACTTAGTTCCATTTCGAGATAAACGAATGTCGGAGCGAGAAAATGTGCGCACGGCGCATAAAATTGACAGTGAAACCGTTGCAATTGCAATTGTTGGTAGGTTAGCTCCTATTAAAAATCATTCCTATTTTTTAGATGTGATGGAAGCTGTTTTAAAATTAACTACTAAAAAGATAAAAGTTTTTATTGTAGGTGATGGTACTGAGAAAGAAATCATTGAAACCAGAGTAAAAGAAATTAATGCAATTCACCCAAATGTGGTTCAAATGACTTCTTGGATTGAAGATATTGGAAAATTTAACGCTGGTATGGATATTATTTGTCTAACTTCAAAAAACGAAGGGACCCCAGTTAGTTTGATTGAAGCTCAAGCAGCCGGAATACCTGTTGTTACAACGGATGTTGGCGGCGTTAGAGATATAATCATTGAAGGTGAAACGGGTCATGTAATACCTGGAGATCAACAAAAGTTGTTCATAAAAAAAGTACTTGATTTAGTTGAAAATGAAAATAAACGCGAAAAAATGTCACAAAATGGCTGGTCTCACGTAGAAGAGAAGTTCCATTACTTGACGTTGGTTAAAAATATGGAAAAGTTGTATAGTCGTTTATTGACTGAAAAAATGAAATTGTGAGAAAAAGAATTGGTATTGTTTTCGTGTTTTTAATTGGTTTCATTATTCAGAGTTGTGGAGTTAACAGTAACGTTATGTTCAAGGAAGCAAAAGATGAAGTGAAATATGATTCTATTCCATTAAATCCTTTAGAAGAGTATAAAATCTCATTAGATGATAAGATTAAGTTTACCTTGACAACCAACAACGGTGCGGACATCATTGAAAAAATGAGTGGTATTTCAACTGAAAAGTCAGGTGGGACAGATTTATTCGAATACATTGTGCGTTCCAATGGAGAGGCTGAACTGCCAATTATTGGAAAGATAAAGTTGGCTGGTTTGACTGTCGAACAAGCAGAGGATACAATGGTTAAGTTGTTTTCGAGTGAATACATTGACCCATTTGTACAAATTAAAGTTACCAATCAGCGTGTGATTGTTTTTCCTGGAAACGGTTCTGATGCGAAGGTGATTCCACTATTGAATTCTAACACAACTTTAATGGAAGCTTTAGCTCAAGCTGGAGGAATAACCGATAGAGGTAAGGCAAATACTATTAAGTTAATGCGTAAAGTGGATGGAAAACGAGTAGTTTATGGTATTGACTTATCTACCATGGATGGATTACAATATGTTGATATGATTGTGCAAGCAAACGACTATATTTACGTAGAACCTACTCCAGAAATTGGAAAGCAAGTGGCTCAGAATGTTGTGCCAATTGTTTCGTTGATAAGTAGTGCAATAGTTATTATATCAGCAATTAACCTGTTTAAATAATAAATTTTGAGTGTAAAAAACAGTTTAATAGTAAACAAATCGTATGATCCGTTAATATTAAAGACTATCGTCAAAAGGTATTGGTGGTGGCCAATATTATTTATCTTTTTATTCGGTCTCTTTTCATTTTTCTACCTCAGGTATACAAAACCGGTGTATGAATCATCTATGATTATTCAACTTTCAGATAAGGACAATGCCAAAGAAGTATTAGATATTGAAAACATTAACAAGCAAAACGACCAATTATCAAGTGTTGTTGAACTTTTGAGATCTGAATTATTGTTTGAAAGAGCAATTGGGAAGTTGCAGTTAGATGTAAGTTTGTTCTCTCGAGGGAAAATTTTAACCGAGGAAAAGTATAAATCGAGTAGTTTTTATGTACAACCTTATCAATTGAATGATTCTTCATTGATTGACCAAGAAATTGAAATTAGCTGCTCGAAGGGGAAAGTATCTATTTCTTACCTTAAAAACGACAAGCCGATTTCGATTTCAGGAAGTATTGGGTCGCACTTGAAAAATGATGACATTGATGTTGTAATTAAAGCAACCAATTTTGAAGCATTCAAGAGTGAAGCCATTAACAATGAATTGTTTTTTATTATTAATGGTAGAAAAACAATGGTTACTCGAATGATTGAAGGACTAAGAATTGAACCAGTTGAGGCGGACGCAAAGACAATCAGCATTTCATTTAGAGGTTACAATGCACAACTTTGTCATGATTTAACATTAGCTGTTTCTGATGCTTTCATGGAGTTTGATAATGAAAATCAAAGAAAAGGAGGCGAAAACATATTGGCATTTATCAACAGTCAATTGGATTCACTTTCTACTGAATTGAAGTCTTCAAAGGATAGTTTAATGTTGTATCAACGACAGAATAATTTACCTGATCCTGAAGTAATGTCAAATTCAGTTAATACGAATTTAACTAAAATGCAGGACGAATTATTCATGGTTGAAGGTGAAGTGAAATCATTGGAAACGGTTAATCGTAAGTTAAGTTCAAACATTGATCGATTAGATGTTTACCGTTTAATTCCAGAGATGTTAGGTAAGAGTTATGAAGCGTCACTTTTAGTGCATATTGAGCAGTTACACGAATTACTGGAGTCAAAGGAGGATTTACTTTTTAATGCGACTGAGGAAAATTCAAAAGTCAAATTAGTTAACCAAAAGATTGAATCCAAAATTCAATTAATACGTAGAAGTGTCTCTGCAATTCATTCGAGATTATTAGCAAACGCTAAAATATTAAGTAACGAAGTAGGTGTTTTTCAAAGTGAGCTTTTTGAATTACCCGAAAAACGAATGGAATACGGACGATTGAAAAATATTCAAGAGTTAAATGAGAAGTATGTTAGTTTACTGACAGAGAAGAAAGTAATGTACGCCATTTCTGATGCGGGATTTGCTTCTTCTAACCGTGTGCTTAGCAAACCTAAAATATCAGGCGTTCCAGTCGCACCCAATTCAAATTTCATTTACGTTTCCTTCGTAATGTTTGGATTGGTCCTAGGGCTTGGGGTAATGTTCTTGAGATATTTGATGTTCAATGAAATCAATTTATTGGAAGATTTGGAAAACCTCTTACCAAAAGAAGCGACAATTTTAGGTGGAGTGCCATTGTTCAAATACAATATGGAATACTCTCAAGTTATCGTAGCTGAAGCGCCAAAGTCGATGATGGCAGAAGCGATGAGAAAACTAAGAACCAATTTAAGTTATATCAATCCAAATTATCAAACGATTGCAATTTCATCTTCAATTTCTGGCGAAGGAAAAACGTTTGTTGCTCTAAATTTAGCGGGAATTATTGCCATGTCAGGTAGGAAAACCGTCATTTTGGATTTGGACATGCGTAAACCAAAAGTCCACCTAGGATTTGACGCTGACAATACACAAGGAATGAGTTCTTTGATAGTTGGTCAATGTACATTAGACCAATGTATACAACATTCAAGTGTGGAGAATTTCGACTTTATTACTGCAGGTCCGATTCCTCCAAATCCTTCTGAATTATTGTTGAGTCAAGGTTATAAGGATGTAATTAATGAGCTGAAAACAATGTACGAAGTTATCATCATTGATAATCCACCGGTTGGTTTAGTTTCAGATGGAATTAGAAACTTAACAGAAGCAGATATTCCAATCTATATTTTCAAATCGCATTACTCTAAACGTAATTTTGCAGATCGCGTAAAAGAACTGTTCGAAATGAAGCAATTGACAAAGTTAAATGTGATTTTGAATGGTATAAACACTTCGAAAGGTTCTGTTTACGGCAACGGATACGGATACGGATACGGTTATGGTTACGGTTACATGGAAGAAGATTCAAAGAAGTTTAAAGATAATTCTCGTTCTGGAAAGTGGTACAGAAGAATATTTAGAAAGTATGGAAATTAAGACTACTCCAATTGAGGGGCTGTTGCTTTTTGAACCTCGAATATTCAAGGACAATAGAGGCGAGTTTTTTGAAAGTTTTAATCAGAAAGTCTTTGACGAAGCGACAAATCATGCCTACCAATTTGTTCAAGACAATCAATCGATTTCTGGTAAAAATGTACTGCGTGGTCTTCATTTTCAAAAACCGCCGTTTGCACAAGGTAAACTAGTGCGCGTGATTAAAGGTGCTGCTTTAGATGTGGCTGTAGATATTAGAAAAAACTCAAAGACATACGGAAAGCATTTTTCTATCGAACTGTCAGAGTCAAATAACAAACAGCTATTTATTCCACCTGGATTTGCTCACGGATTTTTGGCCTTGGAACAAAATACCATTTTCGCCTACAAATGCACGAATTATTATGCGCCAAATCATGAAGCGACGATTCGTTGGAACGACCCAATCTTAAAAATCAATTGGGAGGGAGAAAAATGTTTAGTTTCTGAAAAAGACGATATTGGCGAAGATTTTAGTAAATTTGCCTCTGACTTTTAATAGGAAAAATTGCTCTTAAAAATAATTCAATTACTTGGTTTTGGGATTGGTGGCGCCTTGTTGGCAATCTTCTGTAACATATTATTACTTCGTTTTTCAAGGTCTTTGGGAATTAGAAATAAAAATGATGTTGTGATTCGTTGGAGCAATGAATCAAAACCATCTTTAGGAGGAGTGAGCTTTTTCGTGGTATTTGTTTTCGGCGCAATTGCGTATTCCATTGTATTTCACGAAGCCCCAAATATATTTCAAAACAAACAATACGCAGGACTTTTCGTTGCGGGTTCATTGGCATTTTTAATGGGATTGGGAGATGATGCATACAATACAAAGCCTCTAATTAAATTGTTCGTTCAAATTTTTTGCGGAGCAATTCTTGTTTTTACAGATTCATCTATTGATTTTTTCCATTCCTATTATTTAGATGCAGGTTTGACAATTGTTTGGGTGGTTTTGATCATGAATTCACTAAATATGCTGGATAACATGGATGGGATTACTGGAACTGCGGTTTTCTTTATTCTTTCAACGTGTTTGATTTCTAGTTGGATTATCTTTCCTTTTCACATCAATGTTTGGAGTTTAGTCTTAATTTCTGTCCTCGGAGCTGTTGTCGGGTTCCTAACAATGAATATCCATCCCTCGAAATTATTTATGGGAGATGCGGGATCTCAATTTATTGGGTTATTTGTGGCATTTTTCGGTATTAAGTTTCTATGGAATATTGGTTCTGCAGACCCAGGAAATCTTCATCCTTCTTGGTTAGGGTTTTGTATCACATTAATTGCTTTTACACCTGCAGCAGTAGACACATTAACAGTAGTGATTAACCGATTGAAAAAGGGACAATCACCAATGGTCGGTGGAAAGGATCATACAACACACCATCTAGTGTACGCAGGACTTTCCGATAGAAGCGTTTGGCTTGTTTTTGTTGGAATTGGGCTTTTAGCATCATTAATTGCTATTATGATGATACACTTGGTTTCGATGAATACTTATTTGCCTGTGGCATTTTTTACACTCTATTTCGTCTTCGTCTTTATTCTATTATATCGAAATACAATTAAGTATCCGCCTATAGAGAAGAAAAAATAAGAGTTATTTCTTATTTTCGTAAGATGAAATTTACACTCATCAGATTTTCATTTTTCATTTCATTATTTACTTTGATTTTATCGGCTTGTTCAACAACTGAACCTTCCGATGAAAAGAAAATACAACCGATTGAAACAATCGAAAATAAAGACCAATTTCAATTACCAAAATTACCAAAATCCGTTTCTTTCTGTGGAGAAGATTTCCCATTGGACAATTTCGATGTAAGAGAACGCTTGGACAAAGAAATTATTGTTAACGCATATTACCACAGTTCGACTATTCAAGGTTTGAAGCGTGCAAATCGTTACTTTCCTGAAATCGAAAAAATATTGAAAGAAAACGGAATTCCAGATGATTTCAAATATCTGTGCTTGATTGAAAGTGGATTGGTTCAAGCTATTTCTCCCGCAGGAGCGCACGGGTTTTGGCAATTCATGCCGGCCACAGCTATGGAATTTAACTTAGAAGTAAACAGTCAAATTGACGAGCGATTAGACATTTCAAAAAGTACAGTTGCTGCCTGCAGTTACTTAAGGAACGCTCAAAATAAATTTAAGAATTGGATGTTAACAGCTGCGTCTTACAATGCAGGAGTGGGCGGAATAGGAAGCGCATTGGAAGATCAAATGGTCGTCCGTTATTTTGATTTACACTTGAACAATGAAACAAGTAGATACGTGTTCAGAATTTTAGCGATGAAAATCATTTTTGAAAATCCAGAAGCATATGGTTTTTCAAAAGAACAAATAGAACTTTACGAACCAATTCCAACACGAAAAGTTCAAGTAAAAAATTCTATTTCAGACTTGAAACAATGGGCAAAAGCAAACGGATCAAATTACCACATGCTAAAAGTGTTGAACCCTTGGATTTTGACAGATAAACTTAAAGTGACAAACGAAGTATTAACGATTGAATTACCGAAGTAGTGGGGAAGAAGGATTACATTGAAGTATACGGTGCAAGGGAACACAATCTAAAAAACATTGACCTTAAAATTCCGAGAAACAAACTAGTTGTGTTTACTGGTTTGAGTGGAAGTGGAAAATCGTCTTTGGCGTTTGACACTATTTTTGCAGAAGGGCAAAGGCGTTACATTGAAACGTTTTCATCGTATGCGCGACAGTTTTTAGGTGGTTTGGAACGACCTGATGTCGATAAGATTGATGGATTAAGTCCGGTGATTTCCATCGAACAAAAAACAGTATCTCGTTCTCCTCGATCAACAGTTGGAACAATCACAGAGATCTACGATTTCATGCGTTTGCTTTTTGCGCGAGTAGGAACAGCTTATTCGTACAACACTGGTGAACCAATGGTGAAGTATTCGGACGATCAAATTGTCGATTTGATTAGTGAACAATACCAAGGAAAGAAAGTCATCGTTCTTGCACCAAAAATTAAAGGACGAAAAGGACATTACCGCGAATTATTTGAGCAAATCCAAAAAATGGGTTTCACAAAAGTGCGGGTAGATGGTGAATTGAAAGACATCGTTAAGGGAATGAAACTCGATCGTTATAAAATTCACGACATTGAAATTGTTGTGGATCGATTAGAAGTCTCAGCAAAAGATAGAAAACGTATTTACGACGACGTGGTAACTGCAATGAAGCACGGAGATAAATCCATGATGTTGATGGACTTTGAAACGGAAGAAGTGCGCCATTTTAGTCGTTTGTTGATGTGTCCAACGACAGGAATTAGTTATCCTGAACCAGAACCAAGTATCTTTTCTTTTAATTCACCTTACGGTTCGTGTAGAACTTGCAGTGGTTTGGGAGAAGTATCAGAAGTCGACATCGACAAAATTATTCCAGATCCTTCCAAATCAATTAAAAAAGGTGGATTAGCTCCTTTGGGAGAAGGCAAGAACCGCTGGATTTTTGATAAATTGGATGCGTACCTTGGGCAAGAAGGATTTTCTTTGACAACACCAATTGCTGATATCAGTGATGAGGTAATGAATGTTGTGTTAAACGGAAACGAAGGGATTGAACGTTCGAATAAAAGTAACGCCATTGTTTTTGAAGGAATCATCAATTTTATTTCTCGTCATTCAGAGGAAAGTTCTGCACCTATTCAACGTTGGGCGCAAAGCTTCATGAATAAAAATAGTTGTTCAACATGTGAAGGAACGCGGATTAAAAAAGAAGCACATTTCTTTAAAATCAACGGGAAGAACATTGGTGAATTAGCGCAAATGGACATTTCCGACTTGGCAGTCTGGTTTGCCAATGTGGAAGCTACCTTGACGAAGAACGAACTGAAAATTGCAACGGAAATTTTAAAAGAAATCAATGCGCGATTAGGCTTCATCGTTGAAGTTGGATTGACCTATCTTAATTTGCACCGTTCCGCCAAAACACTTTCTGGTGGAGAAGCACAACGCATTCGACTGGCAACGCAAATTGGTTCTGAGTTGATAAATGTCTTGTATATTTTGGATGAGCCTTCCATTGGTTTGCATCAACGCGATAATTCCCGTTTAATAAAATCATTGAAACGATTACGTGATACAGGAAACTCTGTGATTGTTGTTGAGCATGACAAAGAAATGATTGAAGCTGCAGATTTTGTGGTGGACATGGGGCCTGGTGCTGGAATTCACGGAGGAGAGATTGTGAACGCAAGTCCAATTGGACAGTTAACGAACAAAGACTCGCTTACGAATCAGTATTTAACGGGTGTTCGGAAAATTGAAATTCCAGAGAAACGAAGAAAAGGGAACGGGAAGAAATTAGTATTGAAAGGAGCGACAGGAAGAAACCTTCAAAATGTTGATTTAACTGTTCCATTGGGAACATTCATGTGCGTTTCTGGCGTTTCTGGAAGTGGGAAATCGTCTTTGATAAATCAGACCTTGTATCCGATTTTACTAAAAGAAATTTACCACGGAGTTAAGAAACCATTGCCGTACAAATCCATTAGCGGATTGGAGCATTTGGACAAAGTGATAGAGATAGATCAAAGTCCGATTGGCAGAACGCCACGTTCAAATCCTGCGACGTATACCAAACTATTCGATGAAATTCGTTCGCTTTTTGCAGCATTGCCCGAAGCGTTAATTCGTGGATACAAGCCAGGACGTTTTTCTTTCAATGTTGTTGGAGGAAGATGTGAAACCTGCAAAGGTGGAGGAATGAAAGTGGTCGAAATGAACTTTTTACCAGATGTATTAGTGGAATGTGAAACGTGTAATGGACGACGTTATAACCGCGAAACATTGGAAGTTCGTTACAAAGGGAAATCTATCAGCGATGTTTTGGAAATGACGATTCAAGATGCTGCGAAGTTCTTCGAAAGCGTTCCAAAAATGCATCGAATATTAGATACACTTGTTTCAGTTGGATTGGGTTATGTGAAATTAGGTCAGCCGTCTACAACCTTATCGGGTGGAGAAGCGCAACGTATAAAATTATCGGCAGAATTATCCAAAAAAGGAACAGGTAACACCATGTATATTATGGATGAACCTTCGACAGGTTTGCATTTTGAGGACATAAAGATGTTGTTGATTGTCCTACAAAAATTGGTAGATGAAGGAAATACCGTATTGGTCATTGAACACAATTTGGACATTATCAAAGTAGCAGATTACATTGTAGACATCGGTCCTGAAGGCGGAAAGGAAGGTGGAAAAATTGTTTGTGTAGGAACACCTGAATCAATTGTGAAGAAATTTGAGAAGTCCTCGTACACGGCGAAGTATTTGAAATTAGAATTATAGTTATATATTTACCGTATGATTCAGAATATTAACGCATACTATTATTATTCAATCCTCTAGAGGAATTGGATGATTGTGCGCGTTTATAAATAGACTTGGCCCCAACGATCATTCGTTGGGGCTTTTTTTATTTAATCAATTGAAGATGAAACAAATTTTTGAAAATTACACAGACGAAGACCACGAGGTGTGGAGAATTCTTTTTGAACGTCAGAAGGAAAATTTAACCGACAAAGCGTGCAACGAATACTTGACGGCCTTGGAGGAAATGAAGGAAGTACTTCATCCCAATTCAATTCCACGCTTTACAGAATTGAACCAATGGTTTGCGCAGCGAACTGGATGGGAAATTCACTGCGTTCCAGGATTAATTCCCGTAGATGAGTTTTTTGAACTCCTGGCACAAAAGAAATTTTGCAGTTCTACATGGTTGCGCTTAAAAAGTCAATTGGATTACTTGGAAGAACCGGACATGTTTCACGACATTTTTGGACACGTTCCGTTGCTTTCACTTCCTACGTATTCCAATTTTATGCACGAATTCGGTAAATTAGGTGTTGCGCACAAAGAAAATTCTGAAATACAGATTTACTTGCAACGCTTGTACTGGTTTACAATTGAATTTGGATTGATAAAAGACGATTTAAAAATTTATGGAGCTGGAATTTTGTCTTCCTTTGGTGAATCAATTGAGTGTCGAAAAGACATTAAACAAAAATTGGAATTTAACATAGAGGAAGTGATTCTAAAACCATACGATTCTGAAAAAATTCAGAACGAATACGTTATGATTGAGAGTTTCGAGGCCTTATTCGAATCACTAAAAACAATTGAATTAAAATTTAAAAGCAATGAGTTGGTTAACACACGAAAATAAATTGACGCGAACGCTAGTGTTCTCGTCACAAACAGATTTGGCTAAATTTCTATTGAAAATTGCGAAAATAGCTGATAAAATGAATCATCATCCCGATTATGAAATTCGTAAATGCAGTGAATTACACATTTCGTTGTCCACCCATTACAAGAATGGAATTACGGAAAAAGACTATGCTTTGGCGGAAAAGATTGATGAGGAATTAAGGAATTGAAGTGATTGTTCATATTATTGAAGTAGGTTCTTTTAAGGAAATTTTATTTTAAAATGATTATGTTTAGCAAACGCTTATAACACATGCGGTATTAAATTCATACCCAACTGATATAGCGAATATAGCGTTTTGAATAGTATGAAATATATCTTTTACTTCTTATTTATTGTTTTACTTCCAATCATTTCGTGTAAAAAAGAACCGATTTCAGAACCTGGTGCAGGCGCTTCTCCGTTTTATTCTCAATATGTTGGAAATTATTATGGAATAAGAAGTTCTAGAGCTGTTGAGTTCACATCAGAAATAGAATCCGATTGTATTTTATCAACTAATGTAAACGGAAATGAATTGATTTTTGAAGGTTCTTCATTCTCGATTCCTCAAACGCTACCGTCAAGTTTTAGTATAGGAGATCTATATTACAGCGGGGCTAAGCTGGATTTTTACTCAAACTTTGATGTAATTCAATCCCAAAAACGATATGATGCTGGTATTACTAAGGTTGACCTTACGTTTAATGGAAATAAATCGTCACTCCCAGTAACAACTGATTCGGAGCACCCTTTAAAAAATCAACTAGAAGGAACATTTATTTTGCAAATTGACAAACATGAGTATTTGATTGGAACAGATGTAAGTTACGTTGATACAGTTGCAGTAATGATGTCGGGTTATAATGTCGTAATTGAAAATAAAGAATACGGTATCGGAAAATTTTACACGTATTATAAAAGGAACCAAAATTGGAATCAAGGTTTTGAAAACAGAGATTTATATTGGGTTGAGGACAGTCTTTATTTGGACTATAGAACCATTCCTGCTGCAAATACAGGGATAACTGATACCATACATCATGTGTTTTCGGGGAGAAAACTGTAAAAGACTTGAACATAAACGATGCGTAAAAAACAAAGGTTGGAAGTGCGCATGGTTAATCATCCCCAATGAAATTCAGATACGCTAGACATAACAATAACTTGAAAACACTTTCGTCGTTTTACACCAACGTAATCGGTTTGGAGGTTCTCGCCAGTTTTGAAAATCACGACAATTACAACGGTGTATTTTTAGGCAAACCAAACATGTACTGGGACATTGAATTTACTGAATCAGATGAAAAATCAGATGATCATCCAGATGACGAAGATTTATTGGTTTTTTACCTTTCCCCCGAAGAACTAGAATAGGTCAAAGTAAACATTGAACAATACAATATTGTAATCGAGAAATCGAAAAATACGTATTGGCAAGAGCATGGAATAGAAGTGAAAGATCCAGATGGTTTTGGGGTCGTAATTACGTCTACTATTATGTAAATGAAAGTTTAAATTACATATTATCGAATTGTATTAATTTTACTCAAAAATAATTTGTCAATCTAACGGTTCTGAAACTTTGAAAAACCTTTTGCTTAAATTTATCGATTCCTTTTATTTTCTATTCAAGAAATTCATGCCGCTTAAAACATATCGCTATGCAGTATGCGGAGGCGGAAATCTAGTTTTAGATACCATTTTATATTTTATTTGTTTTCATTACATTTTTGATAAACAAGATGCAGACTTACATTTCATCGTGATGAGCGGGCATATCGCTTCGTTGTTTTTTGTTTTTCCAATAACGTTTATTGTAGGCTTTCTTCTCAATCGATTTATCGTTTTTCCAGAATCTAACATCCCTGCCTGGACGCAACTTAGGCGTTATTTGGGAGTCGGTTTGATAGCATTAGTAATTAGTTACGTATCTATGAAACTATTTGTAGATGGTTTAGGATTTTATCCAACTCCATCCAAAATACTGAGTGTTGGCGTAACGATTATTTTCAGCTACCTGATGCAAAGTAAGTTTAGTTTTAAGGTAGATAAACAGTTGTAAAAATAGTTCTCAAAAAGACAGTATGCAGAAATTGGAAAATGTATTGAATCAAATTGAGCGAAATATTGAATTTCATGAACATGTGAATGAAAGTGTGTCAAAAGTATCTGTCGGCTGGCAATTGGAGCATAAAATGTTAGTGATCAATAATGTTGTAGAAGCTTTAGAAAAATCCAATCCAAAAGATTACCGCTTTAAATATACTCCGATTCGTTTCTTTATTATGGTAATTGGGAAAATCCCTAGAGGGAAAGGACGCGCGCCAAAAGGAGTTAAACCTGCAGAAGAAGAACCACGTACAATCGAAGGTCTAAAAGCTCAACTCGAAATAGCAAAGCTGTCAATTCAAAAGTTACCAACGTTGAACAAAGCTCAATTTTTTATCCATCCGCTTTTCGGTAATATGAAACGAAATTCAACGATAAAGTTTCTTGGAATTCATTCTAACCATCATCTGGCAATAATAAAAGATATATTGGGTTAAGAGACGAGCCAATTGATTGCCGTATTTTTTAGTACATTGCTTCCACTTATAAAATCTATAATATGAACAAAGTCATTTCATTTATCACATTAACATTATTAATTCTAATGAATTCAAATGCAATAGCTCAAGATGATCCATATATCTGGATGGAAGAAGTTGAAAGTAAAAAATCAATGGATTGGGTGCTGACGCAGAATAAAATCACTTCAGATAAACTGACAAAAGTAGAAGGTTTTAAAGCGATGAAAGCGGATTATTTAGAATCGTATAACGATAAAGATAAAATTGTTTATCCTGACGTAGTTGGGGATTACATGTATAACTTCTGGAAGGATGAAGAACATGTTCGAGGACTCTGGCGCCGTATGAAATATGACGATTATTTAGCAAGTAAAACTGAATGGGAAACCGTTTTGGACTTGGATAAATTATCAGAAAAAGACGGTAAAAAATGGGTGTATCATGGCGCGACTTGGTTGGCCCCAAAATATGAAGTTTGTCTTTTAGCCTTGTCTGACGGAGGAACAGATGAAGACATCGTAAGAGAGTTTAATGTTGTTACCAAGGAATTTGTAAAGGGTGGCTTCGAACTTCCGACAAGTAAAGGAAGCGTTGGCTGGATCAATGAAAATGAAATCATCATTAGCCGAAAATTCGGTGAAGGATCTATGACAACGTCAGGCTATCCACGTATGGTGAAAAGATGGAAGAGAGGAACTGATATTAATTCAGCAACGCTTGTTACTGAAGGACCTGATACTTTGATGGGAATTTGGGCAAGCTCAACTTTGATTGAGGATGTTCGTTATGTTTTTGTAAGTAAATCTGCCTCTTTCTATTCACACGAAACGTTTGTGTTAGTAGATGGAAAATCGATAAAATTGAACTTGCCGGATGACTCTGATCAATCGGGATACTATAAAGGTCAACTGTTATTGACATTGAATTCAGATTGGAATGTGAATGAACACTTTTTTAAATCAGGTGAATTAGTTAGTGTTAATTTTCAGATCTTATTAAAGGGGGAATTAGAAGTAAGTCTCGTATTTGCTCCAGACGAAAGATCAAGTATTGACGGAGTTAGTGTTACAAAGAATCAAATGATATTGAATATTCTTCGCAATGTTCAAAGTGAATTGTTGTCGTGTGATTTTGCAGATGGTAAATGGACTTCCTCAAAAATAGAAGCTCCAAAATTCGGTAAGATGGCTGTGGTTGGGACAGATGACGAAAAGGAAGGATATTTTTATCAATTCAGTAATTTCATTACTCCACCTACATTGGTGTATGTTTCCAATGGAAAAGAAAGACAAATTCGTCAGTTAAAAGCACAATTTGACGCTTCAAATTTAGAAGTACATCAATATGAGGTGAAATCAAAAGATGGAGTTGTTATTCCTTATTTTATCGTGCATAAAAAAGACTTAATATTAGATGGTACGAATCCTACGCTTGTATACGCCTACGGAGGATTTAATATTTCTGTGACACCAAGTTACAGCACACGAACTGGAATTGGTTGGATGGAAAAAGGAGGCGTTTATGTTATTGCAAATATTCGTGGTGGTGGAGAATTTGGACCAGAGTGGCACAAAGGTGCGATGAAGGAAAAACGTCAGAATGCTTACAACGATTTTTATGCAGTGTGTGAAGATTTAATTGCGAAGAAAATAACTACACCAAGACATATGGGAGCTTTTGGATGGAGTAATGGTGGATTAATGGCAGGTGTTGTAGCAACGCAACGTCCAGATTTGTTCAATGCTGTAATTATTGGAGCACCATTGTTGGATATGAAACGTTTTAATAAAATGTTAGCAGGAGCAAGTTGGATGGGAGAATACGGTAATCCAGATCTTCCTGAAGAATGGGAATACATCAGTAAATTCTCACCGTATCACAATGTTCATGCGGATAAAAAATACCCAGAAGTGTTTTTTGTGACGTCAACTAAGGACGACAGAGTTCATCCTGCGCACGCAAGAAAAATGGCAGCGAGAATGATAGAACAAGGTCACCCAATTTTCTATTATGAAACAACTGAAGGTGGACACGGCGCTGCTTCTACAAACGAACAAGCTGCATTCAATGAAACAATTATGTTCTCGTATTTGAAAATGAAATTGTTTTAGGAAGCTTGAGATTAAATAACAAAAAAAGCCACTCAAATTGAGTGGCTTTTTTGCTATTATATAATTTATTTAACGAGTGTCAAATTTCCTGATTGCTCAATGACCGTTCCATCAATTAGAATTGCATTGAATTTAAATGCATAAACGCCCGAATTCAATGCTTTACCTCTAAAAGTACCATCCCAACATTCACTTTGCATTTCAGTTTCGAATACTTTTTCACCCCAACGATCATATATTGAATACTTCATTGTTGCAATGCAATTACCCATTACACATTGCAAATCATTGTTACCATCCTTGTTAGGCGAGAATATGGTTGGAATAAATATATCTCCACAAACTGTTTGAATTAAAATTGTCACTGTTGCTTCTCCTGAACATCCAAAATCATCAGTTCCAGTTACTGTATAAACCGTAGTTTCTGTTGGCGAAGCAATTGGATTAGGACAATTTGTACAACTTAATCCAGTTGCAGGTGACCATGAATAATTTGTTGCGCCAGTTGCGAATAATTGAACGGTATCTCCTGCATCAACTTGAATGCTTGTTGGTGATGCTGTAACTGGTAAGGTTCCAATTACATCAACTTCATATGTTCCATTTACTTGACATCCATTATCGTCTGTTACTGTTAAGTCGTACATTCCACCAATTAAATTTGAAATTGTTGCTCCAGAACCTGCGTTTGGTGTCCAAGTATAAGTCAATATACCTGTTCCTCCACTTGCGTTAACGGCTATGGAACCAATCGCTTCACCACAATTTGTAGGTGTAATCGTTTCAGACAATACGATTGGAGTAGGAGCAGGAATATTTACAATCTCTGAGGCTGAACAGCCCGTTGCATCCGTAACAGTAATTGTATTATTTCCAGCAGATAATCCAGTTGCTGTTGGTGTACTTTCTCCAGAAGGAGTCCAAAGGTAAGTCAATGGATTTGTGCCGCCAGATGCTGCAACTGAAGCTGCACCATTAGTTGAAGTTGAACATAATACTCCAATTATATTACTAATAACAAGAGTTGGAGCCCCTGGAGTTGTAATGGTAAAGTTTCTAATTATTTGGCATCCCAAAGCGTCTGTAATAGTTACCGATCCGGCTCCAGCTGATAAGCCGCTTGTGGTTGCAGTTGTACTAGAAGAGTTAGACCATACAAATGTATAATTTGATGTGCCGCCAGAAACAACGGCGGTTGCTTGACCTGTGCTTGTTCCACAGCCAGTTGGAGTAGTATTAACAGTTGCATCAAGCGCAGCACTTGGCTGAGTAATAATTACATTGATTGTTCCTGGGCATCCTGCGTCATCAATAATATTCACTGTGTAATTTCCTGCTGTTAATCCGTTTTGTGTTGCACTATTATTTCCACCGGGTGTCCAAGTGTATATATACGGACTCGTTCCATTTCCAGCAGAAACGGAAGCAGAACCGGTACTCCCGCCGAAACAATTTACGTTTGTTTGTGAAGTTATGCTTGTCGTTAAAGTTGGACAAGGATTGGCGCTGCAAGCAGTTAAACTTCCAGCTGAGTTAATCAAATAGGTTGTTCCTGAATTATCAGTCACTTGAATTGGAAAGTTCGCCGATGGCGTGATTGTCGTGCCGGTCGCAAAATTCTGTAGACCTCCTGGCGTATTGCAAGTTGTAACAGGTGTGGCTCCATTTAGACAGGTGCCAAAGAACCATGTATAGCCGCAAGATTGACACTGAGTTTGGTTGGTTATTGGAGTAGAACTTGGTGCAATAGTTTCTTGCCAAGTATAAGGCCCAACACCATCACTAACAGTAAAATCACCATTTACTTCGATACAAACTTGTAGACCAATACAAGGACTAACAACTATTGAAGTGTTAGCTACAAATCCGCAGGCCATTGTAAATATAATTGTATGAGTTCCTGCTCCAGCAATGGAAGGGTCAAAAGTACCTGTAGAAGTATTTGTAATACCTGGGCCTGACCAAGTTCCAACTGGATTGGATGAACAATTCCCTCCCAATCCTCCGGTTGCCGTTAAATTAACTGGTGCATCCGTCACGCATAAAGTTGATGGATTTACGATATCAGCATAGCAACAAGTCGATGCTTGGATACTTACATCATCAATGAAATAATAAGCAAATGCATTACCAAAACCGCTTCCTCCTGCTGGTGCAACGGTAGTGTTCGCATACGTATTAAAATTTCCGATAATAAAGTATTGTTCACCGCCTGTTGCAACATAATCCCACTGTAAACGAACCCAATTTGTTGTATCGGAAAGAACGCCGCATGTATTTTCTAAATGAGGTGTAACCGGAATTCGCGCTCCTTGAGAACACGCGTCTCTAAGGTATTGTGCATTTGAGAAATAGACACCCAATTCTTGCACCGCATATGGACAACCATCGGCAAGACTCACATAAAATGATACGCAATAAGTCTGACCTGCAGTTAATGGAGTTGTTGTGTGACCTTGAATATATTCCTTATACTCATCAGGTAGTCCGAACACGGATTCATGGGCAATTAATCCTGCATGCCTCGTTCCTGTTCTTGAATATTGCCAACCAATTCCAAAAGACGTTGCATCGGGCATGAAGGTCGGGCCGGGTGTGCCACCAAATATGGTGTTACAAGCAGAGAATAAATCTGGCGATGAGCAACTATCTCCTGGAATATTTGAATTTGCGTTGTCCCAAGAAGGGTTCAGGTCTGTTCTAAAACCTTCTCCTCCGAAATTAGCGCAGTTGGTATTGGTTATTTCAAAGCTAGGATTAACTACTAAATTTTGAGCATTACTCGAAAATACAATCAGAGTTAAAAAAATCAGTGTTTTTTTCATATGTGTTATAAATTATTCTTTATGCAGTAGAATGGACAAAATAGCGTCCATTTAAAATCAAATAATTCAGAACTATTTACGGAGATTTTTGACATAGCAGATGCCATTAATCATCAAAAGTAGTAGTGTTTTTAAAGACTTTATGTTGTATTAGTTTTTGCTTCAATTTGTTAGTTTGATGCGCGGTAAAGTTAGGTGTTATATTTTGTTTTGAAGAATTCTGCACAAAAAAAGTTAAATTATTATGCGTACATATCAATTTATTCTTTATCTTTTAAATGTTAAAACTTTAATGAAACTAAATAATGAAAAAACTCTCTCCAATTTTCTTATTGTTTGTGTCGATTAGCATAAGCTATTCGCAGCAATACAATGCAGCTTTAGGAATAAAAGCTGACTATTCTTCCGTCAATCTAGGGTTGGCAGAACTAAGTGTCAAACATTTTTTTACCGAACAAGATGCGTTTGAAATTAATGCCGGAGCTGGCCAACGATTTTTTTGGTTTCAGGCGATGTATTTAAGAAGTCAGCCAATGGTTAAAGAATTTGATTGGTATTTTGGTGGTGGTGTTGATGCGGGGCATTGGTCAAAAACAAGTGGCGGAAGGGAAGGTGTACCAAAGCAACAGGGTTTTTGGACGGGAATCAATGGAGCGATAGGTATTGAGTATACATTTGATGTAGTTCCAATTAATTTGGCGCTGGATACTGGTCCAACTTTTAGAATTGTTCCCGAATTAAAATTTGGCTGGAATGCAGCAATTGCTTTTCGCTATGCATTCAGAAAACGAATTAGAAGATAAAAAAAATAGCCTATCAAAACTGACAGGCTATTTTCAAAAAGTTATTGAATAAATTATAACGCCTTAACGTTTACTGCGTTCATTCCTTTTTTTCCTTCTTTCAATTCGAATTCAACTGTGTCCCCTTCTTTAATTTCATCAATTAAACCTGAGATGTGAACGAAGTGCTCACTGTTTGATCCGTCTTCAACGATAAATCCAAATCCTTTAGATTCGTTGAAAAATTTTACTGTACCTTGTTTCATTATAATATATTATTAATTGCGACAAAGTTAGTTTAATTTTCCATCAAACGACAAAAAAATCAAATAGTTTACTTCTTATTGATGCTTTTTGTAGAGTGAATTATACTTTAACCATTGATTTTAAAGGTGTATGAGTATTTTCACAAAAAGAATAAAAAATCATTTAAAACGATAAAAATCAGAACAATAAGTGAATTACTCGAATTTTTTAAAGACAATTGAAGCAATATGACCTCCAAAACCGAAGGTATTACTCATCGCATATTTCATTTCTTTTGGTGCTGCTTTTGTCAATGGAAAGTGGTAATTATACTTGAAAGTTGGTTCAATTTCAGTCGTATTTATTGTTGGAGGAATAAGTCCATCGCGCAATGCTAGCACACTTATAATTCCTTCAATCGCTCCCGCAGCTCCAAGTAAATGACCAGTCATTGATTTTGTCGCTGAGATAGATAAACTTTTACGTTGATTAAAAACTCGGTCAACTGCAATCATTTCACTTTGATCTCCTTGCGGAGTAGAAGTGGCATGCATATTTATATAATCAATATCATCAGCGGATATTCCCGCTTCTCGCATTGCCTCTAACATTCCAAGTACGGCACCTTCTCCTTCGGGATGAGTTCCTGTTAGGTGATATGCGTCTGCGGCTTGTCCACCACCTACAACTTCTCCGTAGATTGTTGCTCCACGTTTTTTTGCGTGTTCGTATTCCTCTAGAATTAATGCTCCTGCACCTTCTCCCATAACAAAGCCGTCTCGTGAAACATCAAAAGGTCTTGATGCTGTTTCCGGAGTTTCATTTCGTGTAGAAAGGGCTTTTGCTGAAGCAAATCCTCCCATTGATACTTGGGTAATTGCAGCTTCTGAACCACCTGTGACAATCATGTCAGCTTTATCCCATTTGATATGATTGAATGCTTCGATCATCGCAGTGTTCGATGTCGCACATGCAGAAACAGGACAGAAGTTTACACCTCTTAATCCATATTTTATAGAAATAATTCCTGCCGCAATATCAACTAAAATTCGAGGAATGAAAAATGGTGAAAAGCGGGGAGTTCCGTCTCCTTCGCAGTATTCCATCATTTGGTCTTGAAAGGATTGAATACCGCCATTTCCTGATCCCCAAATAACACCGATCCGATTTTTGTTTAATTCATCAAAATTGATGTTTCCATTTTTTATGGCTTCATCAACCGCTACAAGCGCATATTGTGAAAATGGATCGTATTTTTTTATTTCTTTTACGTCAAAATGATCTGTCGGGTCGTACCCCTTCAATTCACAAGCAAATTTCGCTTTAAATTTTCCCGTGTCGAATTTAGTAATTGGCCCAGCGCCTGAAACACCGTTTTTGATATTTGTCCAGTATTCTTCTAAATTATTTCCTATTGGAGTCAATGCTCCCATGCCTGTTATAACTACTCTTCTCATTTTTTTTAGACTTAATGATTCAAGACTTAATTGTTGGTTTAAAATAATTAATTTTTTTGACACGAAACGAAATTGACCAGATAATAGGTCTTTATATCTTTTGTCTTGATTCTAATTTATAAAAAACCTAACTCCAATTGTGCTTCTTCACTCATCATGTCTTTGTCCCAAGGTGGATCGAAAACAATATTTACCTTACATGAATTGAACATTTCATGGTCCGAGACTTTCTTTTCTACGTCCGCAGGCATTGATTCTGCTACAGGACAATTTGGAGAAGTCAAAGTCATTTCGATTTCAACATTATTCTCCTTGTCGATTTTCACTTCATAAATGAGTCCTAATTCGTAAATGTCTACTGGAATTTCAGGATCAAAAATTGTTTTTAAGATCTCAACTACTTTATCTTCTTGTGCGTTCATGTCTTAATTTGTTAGTGCTTTTAATGCGCTCATTTTCATTCGTTTCACCATACTTGCTAGTCCATTAGCGCGTGTTGGAGATAAGTGTTCTTGCAATCCGATTTCACGAATGAAAAATAAATCAGAAGTTGCAATTGTTTTTGGATCTTCGTCGTTCATAACGCGAATTAGAAGTCCAATTATTCCCTTTGTAATAATCGCATCAGAATCAGCAGTGAATTTCATTTTCCCACCCTCCAATTCTGTTTCTAGCCAAACACGTGACTGACATCCTTCAATTAATCTATCCTCTGTTTTTTTTCCTTCTTCAATAATCGGAAGTTCTTTTCCTAATTCGATGATGTACTCGTATTTGTCCATCCAATCATCATATATCGCGAACTCTTCAATTATCTCTTTTTGCTTTTCCTCTAATGTCATATTTTTAATTGTCAATTATCAACTGTTAATTATCAATTATTTAAGCATCGATATACTTCTCTTCAATCCATTCACTAATACATCTACCTCTTCTTTTGTGTTGTAGAATGCAAAACTAGCTCGAATTGTCCCAGGAATTTCAAAGAAATCCATTACGGGTTGTGTGCAGTGATGCCCAGTTCGAATAGCAATTCCTTGTTTGTCAAGTAATGTTCCCACATCAAAAGGATGCAAGCCATCAATAACAAAAGAAACGACGCTTGTTTTATGTGCTGCGGTTCCAATGATGCGCAACCCTTCCAGTTTTAATAACTCTGACTGCGCGTAATTCAACAAATCTGTTTCGTATGCTTCAACAGCATCAAGATCTAATTGGTTCAAAAAGTCAAAAGCTGTTCCAAGAGCAATACCACCAGAAATGTTTGGAGTTCCAGCCTCAAATTTATGAGGAAGCTCATTATATGTAGTTTTTTCAAACGTTACTTTCGCAATCATATCACCACCACCTTGATAAGGAGGCATTTGGTCTAGTAATTCTCTTTTTCCAAATAAGATTCCAACTCCGGTTGGACCAAATACTTTATGTCCCGAAAAAATAAAGAAATCACAATCCAATTCTTGCACATCAATTTTTGTGTGCTGAATACTTTGCGCACCATCTATTAACACTTTCGATCCAATAGAATGAGCTTTTGAAATAATTTCACGAATCGGATTAATCGTTCCAAGTGCATTTGAAATATGCGTAACAGAAACTAATTTAGTTTTACTTGAAAGAAGTTTGTCAAATTCATCCATAATCAACTCACCTTTGGAGTTAATTGGAATAACTTTCAAAACACATTTTTTTCTTTCACACAATAGTTGCCATGGAACGATGTTTGAGTGGTGCTCCATTGCAGAAATGATAATTTCATCTTCTTCCTTCAATGTTTCTCCAAAAGAAAATGCTACTAAGTTTATTCCACCGGTTGTTCCAGATGTAAACAAAACTTCATCTGAAGATGGTGCGTTAATGTATTTCTGAATTGTTGTTCGCGCGTCTTCATATAAAGTTGTCGCGTGTTGGCTTAAAAAGTGAACGCCACGGTGAATATTTGAATTTTCTTTGCTGTAATAACGATCAATTGCGTCAATCACCACCTGAGGTTTTTGGGAAGTTGCTCCATTGTCTAAATAGACCAATGGCTTGCCGTAAACGGTCTGATGTAAAGCCGGAAACTGTTCTCGAATCGATGCAACATCGAATTGTGTTATTGCTTCACGTTGTTTCATGGAACAAAGATACGAATTCCCCTTATTTTGAATGGTTCTAAACAGAGAAAAATTCGTTTATTTTATTGGCCGACTTTTGAAAAGTACATAATGAACTCCTGGTTTCCATCTTCTCCTAAAATTGGTGATTCAATTTGGTCGATGTATTCCAGGTTGTTCCCCTTTCCTAAACGTTTTATTTTCTCAAGAATTTCTGGGAATAATTTTTTATCCTTTACGATTCCGTTTTTACCTACATGTTCTTTATCTGCTTCAAATCGAGGATTAATTAAAACGAAAACAGTTCCATTTGGACGGATGAATGCGTGTATAAATGGAAATACCTTATCCAACGAAAGAAGTGAGATATCCACAACACAGCCGTCGACTTGTTCTGTAATTAATTTGGAATTCAATTCTCTGACATGCGTTTTGTCAAGGTTTATCACTTTTTGATTTCCTTTGATTGAAACATGCAATTGATCGCGATTAACGTCCACACAAAAGACTTTTGAAGCGCCATTTTTTAGAAGTACTTCAGTAAATCCACCTATGGAAGCACCAATATCCATAAAGGTTTTACCGTCGATTTCAATGGGCCATTTTTCCAATGCTCCAAATAATTTCAATGCTCCTCTAGAAACCCATGGAGTTTCTTCTGACATGAGTTCAATTTTGCTGTCAATTGGAAAGCGTTTCCCTGTCTTGGTAATCAACACACCATTTACTTTTACACCATCTTCTTTGATGATTTTTTCTGCTCTAACTCTTGTGTTGACAAGGTTTAATTGAACTAGTAATTTGTCCAAACGTTCTTCTTCCATAGAGCAAAGATAATCCTTCCTTGTTGAGATTACGTTAAATGGAATTAAAAAGGCTCTAAGAATAGTCAGCGAGAAATGTTTATTCATTCGTAATTCATAGCTATATTTGTCCTTTAATCAATAGAGTGAAGACAGTTTACATAACAAGAAGAGAAACATTTAACGCGGCGCACAAGTTGTACCGCGAAGATTGGTCAGCAGAAATGAACGAAGAAGTGTTTGGAAGGTGCAGCAATCACAATTGGCACGGACATAATTTCACGATTTTCGTAACTGTTAAAGGAGTTCCGAGTCTAGATACTGGATTTGTAATCAATTTAAAGGACTTAAGTGATATAATTAAATTAGAAGTAATCGAACCACTGGATCACAAAAACTTAAATTTGGATGTGCCTTTTTTAAAAGGAATGTTGGCATCCACTGAAAATGTTGTGATTCAATTATGGGCTCGAATAAAAGCACCAATTGAAAAAGCGGGTGGAGAGTTGGTGAAAATCAAATTAGTTGAAACGGAAAACAATTACGTTGAATATTTTGGTGGAAACGAGCCTTTTTAATTTCGAATAAAAGAAAAAAAATGGAATATAACGACGAATTGACTGATAAACTAGCGGGACTTTACAAGGAAGCGCTTTATTTAATTGGGGAAGACGGATCGCGCGAAGGGTTACAAAAAACGCCGGAACGCATGGCGAAATCAATGCAATTTCTTACGCAAGGATACGACCAAAATCCAGACGACATAATGAATTCAGCTATTTTTCATGAAGAATATTCGGAAATGGTAATTGTAAAGGACATCGAAGTATATTCTATGTGCGAGCATCATATGTTACCGTTTTTTGGAAAAGCACATATTGCTTACATTCCAAACGGAAAAATTGTTGGATTAAGTAAAATCCCACGAATTGTTGATGCGTACTCAAGAAGACTTCAAGTTCAAGAACGTTTAACTATTGAAATTCGTGATTGCATTCAACGAACGCTAGCTCCGAAAGGAGTTGCCGTGGTAATTGAAGCTTCACATATGTGCATGCAAATGAGAGGAGTGCAAAAACAAAATTCGGTAACTACTTCTAGTGCGTTTACAGGATTGTTTTTGAAAAATGACTCAACGAGAAAAGAATTTATTAATTTAATACAAGCCAAATTACATTAACATGAACTCGATTTTAGATCAAGACGGACAGGGTTACTCGAAAGAGATTACGAGAGACTTTTTTAAGAATGTGTATGTATACATGTTTGGAGCGTTAGCAATTTCTGGAATTATTGCTTATTCAGCAGGAACGCCAGAAATTTTTGCAAAATATTTTATCAACGCAGAAGGAACTGGAGCAGTACCTTTATTTTATGTAGTTGCATTCGCACCACTTGGACTAGGATTAGTAATACAAATGGCATATCAACGATTGTCCTTTGGATTGTTAGTGCTTTTGTTTATGCTTTTTTCAGTGTTAATGGGACTTAGTTTAAGTTCGGTAATGTTGATGTACGCAGGAAAAGATATTGCAATTACATTCTTCGTGACTGCCGGTTCGTTTGGTGGGATGGCAGTTTTAGGATATACTACTCAAACTGATTTAACAAAATTTGGAAGTTTGTTATACATGGTTTTTATTGGGATGTTCATCGCAAGTATTGTAGGATGGATTACTGGATTTGATTTCAGTTTTGTTTTAGCGATTCTTGGAGTATTTGTTTTTACAGGATTAACAGCATATTACATGCAACAATTAAAAGGAGTTGCGCAAGATCAATCTTTATCGCATTTGGATAGAAGTAAATTAGCGTTAGTCGGTGGACTTCAATTGTATATTTTATTTGTAAACTTGTTCCTTTCTTTATTGAGATTGATAGGGGGGAGAGATTAAAAAAATTAAAACCTATCACTATAAAAGCATCTATTTTAAGTGTTTTAACACTATTGCTTCTATCGTTAGCATCATTTGTCCAAACGCAGAGACACGTCTTTGGGGTTTTATGAATTAAAAAGGAGAAGAAGTGATTTCTGCAACTTACGATGAAGTTCTTGAGTTTTCGAATGAAGTGGCAACTCTTGTTCGTAAAGGAAAAGTATGGAGTGTTATTAATAAAGCGAATGAAGAAATCGTTGTTGAAGTACAGGGGGTTTATACCAATCAGTATTTTTGGTTTTGGTAAACGCGGTTTTTCAAGTGGTTTACTTGTAATTGCGCAGTCTAAACTTCAAGCGTAATTGATACAAAAGGAAAAGTATTCACGACTTTAAATACACGACTATTTCCGACTTTGAAAACGGGGTGGCAGCAGCCAAATAGGGAAAGACTTTTACGTTCTTAAGGACAGTTCAAGCATGCCAGTTCCGGATGTGACCGACTTAGATTATTACAAATATGGTTTTATTCCTTTTCAAGCAACCACAAAATTATTTTGGATATATCAATGTTTATGGAAAGTTAGTGATTGCTACAAAGTACAAAGCCGTTGGTTATTTTTTAAACGGTTTAGTATGGGTTAAAAATGCAGATGGAATTGTCGATTTGATTGATAATTCTGGAAAAATGGTGATAGAAGCAAAATTTCTTGCAGCCAAATAATTTGAAAAATTTTCTGGTGTTGCGCGTTTTAAGTTAGGAGCTGTTTGGGTTTACCTTCGTAAAGATGGCGAAACATTTTCACCTAAAGATGCAATGGGACTCGGCGATTTATCTGATGGATTAGCTTACGCGAAAATGAGAGAAAAAATAGGTTATGTAAACGCCAAAGGAGAGTGCGCAATTGAAGCGAAATTTGATAAGGTTAGAGACTTTCAAGATGGATTCGTTGCATTGCATGTTGGAGAGGTTTGGGGAGTAATAAACAAGAAAGGTGAATATGTTTGTGAACCGCAATTTTGCGATATTAAAAACTTTTCTAAAGTGAAATAATTCATTTCTACTTTCACACAATAATATTTTTTTTAACTTTGACAAAAACAGGATACCATGTCAGATAATTATTTTGAAAAATCAACAGTTGCTTTGGGAACAATCGTATCAATTGTATTGATTGCGCTTGTACTTTCCTTGGTTTTCTTTGGTTAATAAAAAACATAGATAATGCTAAAATCCTGTCTGTCTTTGGGCTGATAGGATTTTTTTTGTTTAAAAAATAGTCGCGCTATGCCTTTTAATTCAATCTTCGCATGGATGATGAAGAAACGGATCCATCAGATCGATTTGTTTCGAAAGTATCCGAATGAGGTACAGCACGAACTTTTAGATGTGTTCATCAAACAAGGAGCAAAAACAGAATACGGAATAAAACATTCGTTTTCTGAAATCAAAGACTATCAAGACTTTAAGAAAGTCCCAATTCAAACTTACGAAGATGTGCGGCCGTATGTTGATCGCTTGATGAATGGCGAAAAGAAATTACTTTGGCCTTCTGAGACAAAATGGTTTGCAAAATCATCCGGAACAACTGAAAGTAGAAGTAAGTTTATTCCTGTCACAAAAGAATCGTTGGAAGAATGTCATTACAAAGGAGGAAAAGACCTGCTTGCAATGTATTACGATAATCATCCAAATCGAAAACTATACAAAGGAAAACATTTAATTATTGGCGGTTCCGCGGAAATCAATCAACTTTCTGCAGATTCCTATTTCGGTGATTTATCCGCGATTATTGTAAAAAACCTTCCTTGGTGGGCAGAAATTCGTCGTACTCCTTCACGTGACATTGCTTTGATGAGTGAATGGCAAGAGAAAATTGAACAAATGGCGCTTTCTACCATGCATCAAGATGTATATATTTTGGCTGGAGTTCCAAGCTGGACAATGGTCCTGGTAAATCGCGTGTTGGAACTTTCCGGAAAATCGAATTTAAAAGAAGTATGGCCGAATCTGGAGCTATTCATGCATGGCGGAGTAAGCTTCGAACCTTATCGTGAGCAGTTTAAACGAATGATTCCTGACGAAAACATGAATTATGTTGAGACCTACAATGCGTCAGAAGGATTTTTTGGAATTCAAGACGAGGTAGATTCCAATGAAATGCTTCTTATGTTGGATTATGGCGTCTTTTTTGAGTTTATTCCAATGTCGTCGTTTGACGGCGTGAATTCTAAAATTACGCTTTCAATCGATGAGGTAGAGACAGAAGTTAATTACGCCATAGTTATTACTACAAATGCTGGTCTGTGGCGATACATATTGGGAGATACGATCAAGTTCACCAGCAAAAAACCATTCCGATTTAAAATTACGGGACGCACAAAAAATTACATCAACATTGCTGGAGAAGAGGTGATTGTTGAGAATGCAGATAACGCAATTGCTGAAGCGTGCTCAAAAACCAATGCTCAAATTAGAGAATATACAGTTGGACCAATCTTCATGAACGAGGAGGATAAGGGCGGACATGAGTGGATTGTGGAGTTTATTCGCATGCCTGACGAAATGGAGCGATTTTGTCTTATCTTGGACGAACAACTTCGTTTTTTAAATTCAGATTACGATGCCAAGCGCTACCACAATATGGTATTGAATAAACCCGTTATACATATAGTGAAAAAGGGAACGTTCGATCGCTGGTTGGAGTCCATTGGAAAGTTGGGTGGACAAAATAAAGTACCACGTTTATCGAATGATCGTGTAATAGTGGAACAGATTTTGGAATTGAGGGAAGTAAATACTGAAGAACATGTTTAAATATTCACTTGCTTTTATTGGTATGTTTGCTGGGTTTTTGACTTTCGCTCAAGACTCATTCGGCTATCAATGGATTGAACTTCAGACTTATCCAGTAAAGGAAAATGAAGTGTGGCACATCGATGTTTTGGAATATTATTTTACTTCAGACAATGGAACAATCAATAAATACTCGTTGGATGGGAAATTGATGTTTTCCCAAAGCATTAAATCCTTGGGACAAATCAAAGATTTTGTTTCGATCAATACATCTAAACTTATTCATTTTTCTGAAGAACAGCAAACACTTTGCTATTTTGACAATACATTGACAATGCTAGATGATTGTGTTGATCTTGCCGATAAAGGATTGGTAAATGTTACTCTCATTTCTGCGTCAAGTCAACCGAATAAAATCTGGGTATTCGACCGCTTCAATTCGCGTTTGCTTTTGCTTTCATTGAATCATTTAAATCAACAACAGGAAATATTAAACATTATCGGGACTTTAGACATTAAAGAAGTTTCACAAATCAAGGAAAGAGGAAACCGATTGTTCGTTGTCGATCCAATCAAAGGAGTTTACATTTTTGATATGTATGGTTCGTTGATGGAATTTGTACCCGAAACAGGTATTATTCAGTTAGATGCGCACGAAAAAGGGATGTTTACTCTACATAAAGATAAATTAAAAGTTCGTTTTTTTGATTCAGACAAATCGAATAGAGTATTACTTCCAATCCCTGATATTACTGAGTTTATTTATAGAAATCAGCACTTCTTTTTCAAGACAAATACAGGTGTTCATAAATTTGAGTTGCAAATCTCAAAATAATCCTTGATTCTTCTCTCAAAGTTTGTAATTTAGTCAGTCTAAATAAGAAGTAGGATGCATATTGCAATAGCAGGAAATATAGGTTCAGGAAAAACAACATTGACGACAATGTTGGCCAAACATTTTGGATGGGATACACATTTTGAAGACGTGGAACAAAATCCATATTTGAATGACTTTTATGAAGACATGCAACGTTGGTCTTTTAACCTTCAGATTTATTATTTGAACAGTCGTTTTACGCAAACGCAAGAGATTCAAAAAACAGAAAAGACTGTTATTCAAGACAGAACAATTTATGAAGATGCGTTTATTTTCGCTCCAAATCTTCACTCTATGGGATTGATGACAACGCGTGATTTTGAAAACTATTTTTCATTGTTCAACTTGATGGATTCTTTCGTTTCTGCTCCAGATTTATTGATTTATTTGCGTGCAAGCGTTCCTACTTTGGTGAATCAAATTCAACAAAGAGGTAGAGAGTATGAAGAAAGTATTCGTCTCGATTACTTGAAACGATTGAATGAGCGTTATGAAGCGTGGATTTCTACTTACGATAAGGGAAAGTTATTGGTAATTGATGTGGACAATAATAACTTTCCAGAAAGCCAAGAAGATCTAGGAAAGATTATCAATGCAATTGATGCCGAAATCAACGGTTTATTCTAAAAATAATAACATGATTGTAGTTACAGGTGCAGCAGGATTTATTGGAAGCTGCCTAGTTGGTCGTTTGAATCAAGCGGGACATGATGGTATAATAGTAGTGGATGATTTCTCAAAAATAGAGAAAAGTCGAAATTTGGAAGGAAAAACAATCGCAGCGAAAGTTGGAAGAAAAGATTTCATTCAATGGTTAAATGAATTTTCTGATGAAGTTGAATTCATTTATCACATCGGAGCACGCACTGATACAACTGAGTTTGACGAATCAATTTTTGACGAATTGAATGTCAATTATTCAAAAGACATTTGGAACATTTGTGTAGAAAAACAAATTCCATTGGTTTACGCTAGTTCTGGTGCAACATATGGTTTGGGAGAATTTGGATATAAAGACGATCACGCAATTATTCCAAAATTGAAACCGTTGAATCCTTATGGTGAATCAAAAAACAATTTTGATATTTTTGTATTAGAACAATCGAAATTTCCACCGTTTTGGGCTGGCTTGAAGTTTTTCAATGTCTACGGGCCAAACGAATACCATAAAGGTAGAATGGCTTCTGTGATTTTTCATGCATTCAATCAAATTACATCAACAGCAGCAATGAAGTTGTTCCGTTCACATAATCCAGATTACACTGATGGTGGTCAATTACGTGATTTTGTATACGTGAAAGACTTGTTGGAAGTTTGCCTGTTTTTGAAAGACGAGACTCCAGCTTCTGGAATTTATAACTTGGGTTCAGGAACTGCACGTACGTTCTTGGATTTGGCTAAGAACACCTTCAAGGCAATGGGACGTGAGGAATCTATTTCTTTCGTTGATACGCCAATCGATATTCGTGACAAGTATCAATACTTTACAGAAGCAGACATCAATAAATTGAGATCCGCTGGATACTCTAGAAAATTTCATTCATTAGAAGAAGGAATAGAAGATTACGTGCAGAATTACTTAATGAGCGACAGTACTTTTTAATAAAGTAAACAGCTTAATGGTTAAATTTCTATCTTATTTTTCTAGAATAAACCAGAAACTTTCATTGTTATCTTGATAGAGCATTTCAATATCGTCCTTGGTAATTAACAGTATTCTTGCGTCTGGAATCATGGTAATAGAACCATCTGGATTATCGCGGTATAAATCGAAGTATTCACCTTTCTCTTTCAAAATAAATCCACCTGACTCATTCTTTGAAACCGCCCCAGTTGGAGTGATATAAGTCATGTTCAAGGCGTATTTCCCTGCGTGATTATTTATCTCCGAAAAGTTAAAAGTTCCAGTTGTTTCGTAGTAGTAAGAAAGTCCATTTGACTTTGTGACCTTCATTGTATAAATTGTCCATTCACCGCCCATTTTCTTTTCGGTGGATTTAATTTTACTGCAGGCTGCACATAAAAAAATTAGTGATAGCGTGATGAATAACTTATTTAGCATCTTCAAATTTAATAATTAAGGCACGAGGAGTGCGGATTAACTTCTTAAATAGTCGAATTGTATTTTCCTTCGCCTTTTTTTGAAGTGAAATCGCATCTGCATTTTTTTGAATCATGAACTTTGCTTTGACCTCCAATTTCCGCCGTGTATTATCACTCCAACTTCCTTGTTCTTGAAAAACTTCATTCTTTGAAGGCGAAATGATAACATCTAAAATTTTTGGTTGAGGCAATGTTACCCAGATACTGTCTTTATTGGAAACTACCGAATAATTTTTATTCGTTAAATCGATGCCGTACTTCACTTCACCTTGAATGATCAATGTCAATCGACGTTTTATTCCACGGTTAAGAACACGCATCCATTCGTCAGGATCTAGAACACTTGTAAATTCCCCGTAATATTCCACGGTATCGATTACAACTTCATCTTTATAGCTTACTGTGCTGATTTCAGCAATTGTTTTGATGGATTCAATGTGAATTGGAGTATTATCAATGGTTAATTCTGTATCTCCAGCAGGCATAAAATAGTTAACAACTAAAACGACCAAGAATACCAGGAATCCGAGGACAAATATATTTTTCAATAAGCGAACATATTCATTTTTCATCTTTCTGACCTGTTCGTTTAACACTTACTTTTTCAAATCCCATTTGCGAGTAGAAGTCTATTAAAAAAGCTTCTGCATTGTTGTTGGCATCTTTGAGAATGCCTGTTTCTAGAATGTCTTTTTTGATGGATTCTTCACCTTGTATTAAAAATGCGTTTTTTTCCTTTTGTGTAAAATTAGAGCGAAGTCCTGTTACACTTTCCATTTCTGTGCGCATTAGATTTGGATCCATAGAAAATAACGTTACTTGAGCTGGTGGAAGCGTAATTTCAATTGAAGTTCCACTCACTTTAATGTCGTCATCCTTTAGTTTAGATAAATCAACACCGGCTTTTATTTTGGCTTTGCAATGTATCAGCAATTTTCGATCTCCAAATTTATACCATTCTTCTGCCGTATCGTCGAGTTTTACAATTTTCCCAACCGTATATTCTGTGGTAGATAACTCTCCAATGTTACGAACCTCGTGCACCTCGGAAATAGGAACAGGAGTTGCTTCTGAACACCTGAACAGCAAAAAGATTACTGCGAAATATAAACTGTATTTTATCATTATGAAAATGGAGCTAATGCCATCATTTGCATTCCAATTATTAAAGCGTTGTCATCAATATTGAATTTAGGATGATGAACGCCATAAACTATTCCTTTCTCTTCGTTGCGCACGCCTAAACGGAAAAAACAAACAGGAATTTCTTGTGAATAATAAGAAAAGTCTTCTGCTGTTAATCTAATCGGTAATTCATCCACTTTATCTTGCCCTAGGAAATCAATTGCTGCAATTCGCATTTTTGCTGTTGTTGCTGGATCGTTCTCTAAATACGGATAACCTTTGCTGATTTCTACATCGGCAGTTCCTCCATTGGCCTGAGCTAGTTCTTTAGCCGTCGATTCAATTAGTTGTATAGCTTCAGCTCTCCAATTTTCATCCATCGTTCGGAAAGTACCTTTTAAATATGCTTTTGAGGGAATAACGTTTGTTGCTCCGAGAGCTTCAAAATGCCCAAAAGAAAGTACACATGGAATTTTTGGATCACATCGACGGCTTACAATTTGTTGCATATTTGTTACGATGTTTGCTCCAATTAAAATTGGGTCGATACATTGATGTGGCGTTGCGCCGTGTCCTCCTTTTCCGTTGATTGTAATGTATATTTCATCGCAAGAAGCCATGTAAATTCCTTCTTTGAATCCCACATTTCCGACAGGCATATCTGGAAAAACGTGCAAAGCAAACATTTCTTTTACTTTCGGATTTTGAAGCGCGCCATCACGAATCATGTAGGTTGCTCCTCCGGGGTTTTTCTCTTCTCCTGGTTGAAACAGCAGCTTTACAGGTTGAGGAAGTTGGTCTTTAATTGAGTTTAAAATCTCTGCAGCTCCTAGTAAAATCGAAGTATGAACGTCATGTCCACAAGCGTGCATTACACCGTCAACTTTCGATTTAAAAGGAACATCATTTTCTTCTTGAATTGGCAATGCATCCATGTCGCCTCTCAATCCAACAACTTCTTGATCATCTGCATGATGTGCAGCCTTTATCAACGCAACAATTCCTGTGTCTCCGACTTTTGTTGTGTGTTCAATTCCTAGTTTAGTCAACTGTTCAGAAATATACGCCATGGTATTATGTTCCTGGTAGGAAAGTTCTGGATTCGCATGAATGTGCTCACGATACAATTTTACCTTCTCGAAAAGTTCATTCGAAAGACGTTCAATTGTTTTTTTGAGTTCAGCGTTCATCTGTATTGGCTATAAATTGTTGAGTTCAAAGATAATCAATTAGTTCTATTTAGTCAAACTTAGAAATTGGCTTAATGATTGAATAAACGAGGGGTCAAAGAAAAGTCAGGAAGGTTCTAAAGAACACGTCCTGACTCTTAATGTCTTGAAATCCTGACTCCGTTTTAGCCAAATACTTTCTTCAATAAATCAGTTACTCGAGCACCTGGATTTTTACGAATCTCTAATTCTTGCTTAGCGATTTGTATGAACAATCCATCAATTGCTTTGTTTGTCGCAAATTCTTCTAAATCCGGGTTCACTTTTTGAACCAAAGGAATTTTGTTGTACGCAGTGAAAATAGTATTCCAATGTTTCGTTGCACCAACTTTGTCTAAAGAAACTTTAATTATAGGTCTGAATTTAATAACCAATGCTTCACGTGTAGATTTCTCCAAAAAACGCGTTGCAGCATCGTCGTTACCTTTCAATAGGTTCATCGCATCTGTCACAGTCATATTTTTAATTGCTGATACAAATAAATCTTTTGCTCCAGTGGCAGCATCTTCTGCGGCTCTGTTCAATGATTCTATCGCATCGTCAACTTGTTTACCCTGTCCCAGTTGACGCAACTTAGTTTCAACTACTTTCGCCTCATCTGGCAATGGAATTTTAATTTGTGCATCCTTGAAATAACCATCTGGTTTTGAAAGCTGCGCTACGCCTTTTTCAATTCCGTTGTTCAAAGCTTCTTTCAAGCCATTTGCAACTTCTCCCTCACTCAATGAACTAGAAGCAGCGTCTGACTTAACAGTTTCGTTTACTTTTTGCTTTAATTTGCTGAAGTCTTGGGCAAATGTTGAAGTTGGTATTAATAAAACGCTACATGCAATGTGAATTAGATATCTCATAGTTATTTTTTGTTTCTCAATGATACAAATTTCTTGCCAGTAATCTATGTCAATTAATTGTAAAAAAGAATGGAATTATTGAATTAGTAAATTACAGCCTCGAATATCGGATTGATCGAACCGTCCTACAATTTGAAAAGTATCGTCTGTAATTTTTCCTAAATCTTGTGTTGCAATAAATGAGCAACTGTAAATATTAGCCAAGTCAATTACGTTTATTCCTCCCGTTTTTCCATCTTCCAAATAGTTGAATGGATCGTTGACTTCGCGGATTAGAATCTTCATCCAAGAAGGAGTTTCGAACAGACCGTTCTTGTTGCTGTATCCTTGTGACAGTAATTCAGTCATTCCGTATTCTGAAGAAACATAAGGGACGTTTAATCCATTTTTTAATGTATTGTGCAATTCTTCCTTTGTCATTTCCTTTCTGCGACCTTTCATTCCACCTGTTTCAATAATAGTAGCTTGAGATAGATCAGGATTCGTTTCTGCAAGATCAAGTAGTGCGTATGAAACACCGAATAGTACAACTTTTTTTCCTGATGAAATTGCACTGCTGTAGCGGTCTACAATTTCATCTGCTGAATTGAGTAGGAATCCTGATAATTCGTTGTTGGTTTCCTTGATCAAATGGTCGACCATGTAAACCAAACTCGATTCACCTTGTTCTGTGTAATTAGGTAATAATGCGAGAATAACCTGGTCTTTCGGACGACCAATTGACGTTTCGTATGCTTTTGAAAATGACTGAATGTACAATTGTGATTCTGCAACATAATGTGTACTTCGATGTCCACCAGTTCCGCTGCTTTTGAAAATGATTTCAGTTTCTTTTTCGTCGGAAATGATTTGATGAGATTTAAAAAATTCGATGGGTAAAAATGGAATTTCTTCTACGCAGGTTGGTGTTTTCCAATTTAGGAATTCTATATAGTTGCGGTAAACAGCACAATGTTGAACTTGATAGTGATAAACTTCTAAGGCAGTTTTCTCGAATGATTCCTTGCTTGAAATAGACAGTATTTTGTCTCGAAGCTTCATTTGTCCTAAAATAACATTCCCGCCAACACAGCTGTTGACATACAAGCGAGTGTTCCACCAAGTAATGCAATCATTCCGAATTTGGCTAAAACCGATCGTTTTTCGGGAACAAGAATTCCAATTCCACCTACTTGTATTCCGATGGAAGCAATGTTTGCAAATCCGCACAGAACATAAGTCGCCATAATAATGGTTTTATTTGACAATTCATCCTGTATTTGACCTAAATGAGGATAGGCGATGAATTCATTTAAAATCGTTTTCTCACCAAGCATTTGACCGAAGTACATGCAATCTTGCCATTCCACTCCCATAACCCAAGAGACAGGGGCGAGCAGGTAGCCAGCAATACTTTCAAAACTCAATTGT